>NZ_JAUANU010000002.1:0-473773 GCF_032190535.1 Cupriavidus sp. SZY C1 | reverse complement strand
GGCCGTCCGGCGCTTGGGCGCCCCGGGGACCGTTCTGCCTGCCATTCTAGCCGAGGGCGGCGCGTCGCCTCCCGCATCGCGGGAGAGGGGCCGGGGGTGAGGGCCGGCGCCTCACCCCAGTCAACGCATCAATCCCGCCGCCCCCGCTGCCCCCACCACTCCTGCAGCAGCCAGCAAGCCAGCCCCGCCACCGCCCCCGCCGCGTGGGCGCTGCGCACGACGCCGAAGCCCCATGACGGGTCGAAAACGATGGCCGCGAGCCACGACTGTTCGATCCACACCTTGCCCAGCACGATCACGCACGTAACCACGCCGATCAGCCGTGACCAGCCGGGCACGGGCAGCAGCCGCAGCGCTGTCCACAGCGCCAGGCCGTGCGCGGCGCCGGACAGTCCGCCGTACCAGCCGACCGCCGGCATCCGCAGCAGCGCCACCTGCGCGGCCACGCCGCAGATCAGCAGCACCGTCACCATCTCGCGCACGCGCGTCACGCGGCCGGCCAGCAGCAACAGCCCGGCCGTCGCGGCCACGTCGGCCAGGTAGTGTTGCAAGCCAAGATGAACCCACATCGCCGTGACCAGCCGCCACCACTGGTGGTCCAGCCGCACGGCGTCGCGCACGTACAGGCCGTGCGCATGCATCCATGGGACGAACGAAAACAGCGCGGCCACCGCCGCCATGCCGGCCACCGTGGCCAGCATGGCCGGCCAGCCCGGCAGGCGCGCCGGCGGCAGGACGGCGGGCACAGGTTCGGGCGGTCGCTCTGGTGGCACGACGGGCGGCAACACGGGCACGGCGTGCGTCACCCCTGCCCGAACACGGCGTGCCAGAGCGCGCGCACCGAAGCGGCCTGCTCGGCCACGCTGTCCGGCGCCACGCGCGCCTGGTCCTGGCCGTCCAGCCGCAGCTTGTGCTGGCGCGCGCGGAACAGCCGGTAGGCGTCGCCGACGGCCAGCCCCAGCCCGGCGTCGATCAGGTTCAGCACGCCGGCCATCCGCAGCAGCGCGATGTTGCCCGCGTTGCGCGTCAGCTCCGGGTGGGCGCCGCTGTGCAGCAGCACCAGGTACTGCACCGTGAACTCGATGTCGACCATGCCGCCCCGGTCGTGCTTGAGATCGAACAGCGCGGTCGGGTTCGGATGCCCCTCCGCCACCTTGGCCCGCATCTGGGCGATTTCCTCGCGCAGCGCCACGGCGTCGCGCGGCTGGCGCAGGATCTCGTCGCGCAAGTCCTCGAACCGGTTGCCGATCTCGCGGTCGCCGGCGCAGAAGCGCGCGCGCGTGAGCGCCTGGTGCTCCCAGACCCACGCCGTGTTGTCGCCCTCGCGCAGCTGGTAGCGGCGGAACGCGTCGAAGCTGGTCACCAGCAGCCCGGCCGCGCCATTGGGCCGCAGCCGCGTGTCCACGTCGAACAGCATGCCGGCCGCCGTATGGCTCGTGAGCCAGGTGATCAGCCGGCGCGCATAGGCGGCGTAGACGTCGGGCGCCCGCTCGTGGTCGTCGTCGTAGAGAAAGATCAGGTCCAGGTCCGACGCATAGCCCAGTTCCTTGCCGCCCAGCCGTCCATAGGCGATCACCGCGAAGCGCGGCGTCTCGCAATGGCGCGTGGCAAGCTGGCGCCAGACCGCCTGCATCGTGACTTCCAGCATCGCGTCGGCCAGGTCCGACAGGCGGTCGGCCACCTGCTCGACGGTCAGCATGCCTTGCAGGTCCTGCAGCAGGATGCGGAAGATCTCGGCATGGTGCTCGCGGCGCAGGATGTCCATCTGCGTCTCGACCTGCCCGTCCGACGCCTGCAGCCGCTCCGCCAGCCGCTGGCGGAAGCCGGGCCAATCCGGCGCGCTGGCCAGCGCGTCGCTGTCCAGCAGTTCGTCCAGCAGTTGCGGATGGCGCGTCAGGTAGGTGGCCGCCCAGCGCGACGCGTGCAGCGTCTGCGCCACGCGGTCCATCGCCTGCGGATACTCGGACAGCAGCGACAGGTACGACGCGCGCCGGCTGATCGCATCCAGAAAGTCCAGGAAACGGGCGATGGTGGCGTCGGCGTCGTCCTGGCGCGCGGCCAGGTCCAGCGCGCGGTTGACCAGCTGGTCGAAGCGCCCACGGCTGGTTTCCGACAGCGCGCGGTAGCGCAGCGACGTGCCGATGGCGCGCAGGCGGTCGTACAGGCCGGTGCAGTCGGCAAACCCGGCGGCTTGCAGCGCCTGGCAGGGCGACGACTGCGGATCGGTCTCGTCCTCGTCGCCGGGGTTGGCCTGCGTGGCGCGCGACGCCATCTCCTCGCGCACCAGCGCCGGCCAGAGCGGCTCGCTTTGCCCCGACTCGCCATCGGCGAACGGATCGGCAAAGGTGGCCTCGAACTGCTGCGCCACCGGCGCCATCAGCGCCGACATCTGCGCGGCCAGCGCGTCCCAGTCGGCGCAGCCCATCATTTCGGCCACGGCCTGGCGCTCGTCGTCGGACGTCGGCAGGTGGTGCGTCTGGGCGTCGTCGCGGTACTGCAACCGGTGTTCCAGTTGCCGCAGGAAGCGGTAGGCATCGGCCAGTTGCTCGGCCTGGCCGGCTGGCAGCAGGTTGCGCGCCACGGCCACGTCCAGCACTTCCAGCGTGGGCCGCACGCGCAGCGCCGGGTCCTGGCCGCCGCGGATCAGCTGGAATACCTGCGCCATGAACTCGATCTCGCGGATGCCGCCGCGCCCGAGCTTGATATTGAACGAGCGCTGGTTCACGCCGTGCCCGGCCAGCCCGCCGCTGCGCTTGGCCGCTTCCGCGCGGATCTGCGCGTGCAGCGAGCGGATGGCGGCAATCACGCCATAGTCCAGGTAGCGGCGGAACACGAACGGCGTGGTCATGCGGCCCAGCAGCGCGGCGGCGCGCTGGGCGTGCGGCGTGTCGACGGCCGACACCACGCGGCCCTTGATCCACGCGTAGCGCTCCCATTCGCGGCCCTGCACCACCAGGTATTCCTCCAGCATGCCGAAGCTGCAGACCAGCGGGCCGGCATCGCCATTGGGCCGCAGCCGCATGTCCACGCGGAACACGTAGCCGTCGCCGGTGACTTCCGACAGCAGCGTGATCAGCCGCCGGCCCAGCCGGATGAAGTATTCGTGGTTCGACAGGCTGCGCGACCCGCCCTGGGTGTCGCCGTCCTCGTCATACAGAAAGATCAGGTCGATGTCGGACGACACGTTCAGCTCGCGCCCACCGAGCTTGCCCATGCCCACCACCACCAGCTCCTGCACCTCGCCGCCCTGCGCGCCCGTGGGGCGGCCATAGGTGGCGGCCAGGTCGTCGCCCAGCACGCGCAGGCCGTACTGGATGGCCAGTTCGGCCAGGTCGGTCATCGCGCCGGTGATCTCGGCCAGCGTGGCCAGCCCGCGCAGGTCGCGCTCGATGACCGTGCACATCACCTCGGCGCGCAGCCGGCGCAGCGCCTGGCCGGCGGCGGCCTCGGCGTCGGCCGACGGCGCGTGCAGCGCCTGCAGGCGCGCTTCCATCCAGTCGCGGGTGATAGGGCCCACGGCGGCGTCCGCCACGATGGCCGGCAGCCCGGGCCGCGCGGCCAGCACGCGGCGCGCGTAATGCGAGTACGCCGCCGAGTACAATGTGTGGCCCTCGCAGTCGGCGGGGGTCAGTCCCTGCGCCGTCATCGTGGCAAAGGCCCCGTGGGCCATGTTGCCGAGCGGTCCGGCGGCGCCCGCCGAGGCTGGCAGCGAAGTGGTGCCGGCGCCATCCATCGGGTGCTGCGGGCCGGTCGATGCCGGGGCGGTGCCCTCGGCGGAACTCGTCGGATCAGGGACAGTCATTCCAGTTACGTTGCAATTGGGCAGGCGCCGGGGAACCGCCGTGGCGCTTGCACGCACCACTTTGGAGAGCGGCTAGTATTGTCGGATAATCTGCGCATGTCCAGCCGCTCCACCGCCCCCGACGACGGTTCCACAGCCCCACGCGCGGGCGGTGACCGCACCGCGTCGGCCGCCGCTTCCGTCGCGCCCCCGGTGGCCGCTTCCCAAGTCCCGCATCCGCACGTCCCCGGCCGTGGCCGCCGGGCGCTGGCGCACGTCCGGCGCTGGCCGCGCGCCGTCTGGGACGGCCTGGGCACGCTGGGGCGGCATCCCGCCTGGCGGCGGCTCTGGCGCATGCTCGCCCGCATCGTCGCGGTGCTGGCCGCGCTGGCCGTCGTCGCCGTCCTGCTGATCCGCTTCGTGCTCTGGCCACAGGCCCATGCCGCGCGGCAGTGGCTGGAACGCCAGGGTTCGGCCGCGCTGTCGGCCCAGCTCACAATCGGCCAGCTCGATACCTACTGGGACGGCTGGCATCCCGCGTTCCGCGCCAGCAACGTGCAGGCCGTGGACGACCAGCGCCGCATGCTGCTGTCGACGGCCACGCTGGAAGGCCGGCTGTCGTGGCAGTCGGTGCCCGCGCTGGCGCTGCAGTTCGCCAGCCTGACCGCCGACCGCGCCGACGTGCTGGTGCGCCGCACGCCGGCCGGCCGGGTGCTGGTGGCCGGCATGCCGATCGAGGCATCGCAGCAGTCGACCGACAACGACCCATTCCTGAACTGGCTGCTGTCGCAGGGCCGCATCGAACTCAAGAGCGGCAACCTGCGCTGGCTCGACGAGAAAGCCGGCCTGCCACAGCTTGAAGTGGCCGACATCCACTTCCTGGCCAGCCGCCACGGCGCCCAGCACACGGTGCGGCTCGATGCCAGCAGCACGTCGCTGGCGCCCCAGCCGCTGGTATTCCAGGCCAGCCTGCGGCACGACTACCTGTACGGCGCCGGCAACTGGCAGCACTGGACCGGCCAGGCCAACTGGGCCTTCAACCAGTTGCAGTTGCCCGTGGTGCAGCGCTACCTGGCCATCTTCGATCGCGTCGACAGCGGCGTGTTCAGCACCGACGGCACCATCGACTTCCGCGGCGGACACGTGCTGCGCAGCCAGACCCGGCTGCGCGCCAGCGGCGTGGACCTGCGGCTGACCGGCGCGCCGGAGCCGCTGAAGCTGGCCAACGCGCAGGCGCTGCTGCTGCACAAAGGCGACCGCAACGGCAACCATTCGCTGACCATCGACACGCTGCTGTGGCAGGCCGAGCCCCAGGCCGGCCCGCCGTCCGCCACCGATCCGTCGTGGCGCGAAGGCATGCGCAAGGTGACCATGGACTGGGCGCGCGACAACGACGGCCAGCTCCGCAAGTTCGCGCTGCGGGCGCCGACGTTCGACCTGAACACGGTGCGCGCGCTGGCCACGTCGCTGCCGATCGACACGGCCGTGCTGCGCCAGCTACGCGCGCTGCAGCCGGCCGGCCATATCGACAACCTCGACGTGGCATGGGCCCGCGAGCGCGCCGGGCTGCTGGCGCGCGCGCCCGGCACGCCGCACTACACGGTGCAGGGCACGCTGCGCGGGGTATCGGTCAACAGCCAGCCGGCCGTGCCGGCCGTGGGCCCGGACGGCAAGCCGCACACTGGCACGCCCGGCTTTACCCGGCTGTCCGGCAATTTCAGCTTCGATGACCGCCAGGGCAGCGCGCGCGTGGACAGCACCGGCGCCACGCTGAGCTTTCCGGGCGTGTTCGACGACCCGCTGGTGCCGTTCGACGAACTGCGCGGCGAGGTGCGCTGGCGCCGCGACAACGGCAAGCTCGTGGTCACCACCGACGGCATCCGCTTTGCCAATGCCGACACGGCCGGCACCGTGCGCGGCAACTGGCGCGAGGGCGGCGACGGCCACAGCGGCATCGCCGACCTGTCCGGCGAGCTGGACCGCGCGCTGGCGCACCGCGTGCCGCGCTACCTGCCGTCGACGATGCCGGCCACGCGTCACTACCTGGAAGGCGCGCTGGTGGGCGGCGAAGCCTACAACGTCAAGTTCCTGGTCAAGGGCGACCTGTACCACTTTCCGTTCCACCCGCCGTTCGCCAAGGCCGGCGACTTCCGCGTGGAAGTGCCGATCCGCAACGTCAGCTACCAGATCGCCCCGCACGAGACCGGCCCCAACGTGGGCGGCGCGGCCAATGGCACCGGCAACGGCACCGGCAATGGCAATGGCACCCCCGGCATGGCGTGGCCCGATTTCACCGACATCTCCGGCACGCTGCTGTTCGAGCGCAGCACGATGTCGTTCCAGGCAAAGCAGGCCGGCGTGCGCGGCATCCCCGGCATCGTGCTGCGCGACGTCAACGGCCAGATCGACGACCTGAGCGACCACGGCCACCTGATGGTCGATGGCGGCGCCACCGGGCCCGTGCAGGGCTTCCTGCGCTACGTCGCGGCCACCCCGGTCAAGGGCTGGACCGGCAACGTCACCGAAGCCGCGCACGCGCCCGGCCAGGGCGAGCTGCGGCTCAAGCTGGACCTGCCGCTGAGCCACGCGGCGGGCGCGAAGGTCAACGGCGAGTTCCGCTTTCCCGGCAACGACGTGACGCTGATGCCCGAGCTGCCGACGCTGTTCGGCGCCACCGGCGCGGTGGCCTTCGACGAGCATGGCTTCCAGCTCCACAACGTGCGCGGCCGCTTTGTCGGCGGCGAGACGCGCATCACGGGCGGCACCCAGCCGGACGGCACGACGCGCGTGGCGATTGGCGGCACGGCCACGGCGCAGGGCCTGCGCGATGCGCTGGGCGCCGGCGCCGGCGGGCTGGGCGCCCGGATCGACGGCACCACGCCCTACACGGCCGTGGTGGGCGTGCGCGACAAGCGCCTGCAGGTGCAGGTGGCGTCCGACCTCAACGGGCTGGCGCTGAACCTGCCCTCCCCGCTGGGCAAGCCGGCCGGGCAGGACCTGCCGCTGCGTTTCGACCTGCGGCCATCGGCCAGCCGGCCCGCGCTGGACGACATGACGATCCAGGCCGGCAACGTCGCCAGCGTGCGCTACGTGCTGCGCCGGGGCGAGACGACCGACGTGGTGTCGGGCGGCATCGGCATCGGCCAGCCCGCGCCGCAGCCGGCCAGCGGCGTGACCGCCGCGATCACGGCCGACAAGCTCGACCTTGACGGCTGGCGCATGGTGCTCGACACGGGTTCGGGCGAGCGCAAGCCTGCCGATACGGTCGACCGCTCGTCGCCGTTCCTGCCCGAGCGCGTGGGCGTGCGCGCGCGGACGCTGGACGCGTTCGGCCGCAGCCTGGATGACGTGTCGATCGACGCCGCCCGCGAGGCCGCCGGCTGGAACCTGCAGATGGCGTCGCGCCAGATCACCGGCAACGGCCAGTGGCGCCGCGACAGCAGCAACCCGACCGGCGCGCTGACGGTGCGGCTGTCGCACCTGGACATCCCCGAGGCCACCGACGACGGCCATGCGGCCGAGGCCATCACGCGCAGCGTCGAGGAAATGCCGGCGCTGGACCTGGTGGTCGACCGCTTCGTGCTGCACGGCCGCGACTTCGGCAAGCTGGCGGTCAAGGCCCACACCAGCCACACCGACAACCAGCCGGTCTGGACGCTGGACAGCCTGAGCATCGAGCAGCCCGGCGCCACGCTGACCGGCAGCGGTAGCTGGCGCCTGCCGCGCCGGCTGCGCGAGGCCGCCGCGCAGGGCAATGTGTCGCCCACGGAAGGCCGCCGCACGCTGCTGAACTTCAAGCTCGACATCCGCAACGCCGGCGACGTGCTGGACCGCTTTGGCCTGCCGCACACCGTGCGCGACGGCAACGGCGCGCTGGAAGGCCGCATCGCGTGGCGCGGGTCGCCCATGTCGATCGACTACCCGACGCTGTCCGGCCGGCTGAACCTGAAGCTGGAAAACGGCCAGATCCTCAGCGTGGAGCCGGGCGCCGCGCGGCTGCTGGGCGTGCTGAGCCTGCAGAGCCTGCTGCGCTTTGCCACGCTGGACTTCCGGTCGCTGTCGAGCAAGGGCCTGGTGTTCGACGACATCAGCGGTTCGGGCACGATCGAGAACGGCGTGGGCAAGATCGACGAGTTCCGCTTCAAGAGCAGCCAGGTGATGGCGTCGATGACCGGCACGGCCGACCTGCTGCGCGAGACGCAGGACGTGCAGGTGGACGTGGTGCCGCGCATCAACGCCACCACCACGTCGGTGGCGGCCGCGTTCATCAACCCGGTGCTCGGCATCGGCACGCTGGCCGCGCAGTTGCTGTTCGCCGACGAGTTCTCGAAGGTGTTCACCCAGCACTACCACGTGAGCGGATCGTGGGCCGACCCCAAGGTCAGCAAAGTGGAGGACAATAAGTCGCGCCCGGCACCGGTGCAGGACCGCTCCAGCGTGTTCCCGCGCTGATCGCCCCGCCCCCGCGCCCCCGCCCCACCCGCCGAGAAAGGAAGCCACGATGACCGCAGCCCATCCGTTCCGCGTCGCCGCCATCCAGACCGTGACGGGCACGTCGCTCGACGACAACCTCGCGCGCGCCGACGCGCTGATCGCCGATGCCGCGCGCGGCGGCGCCGAGCTGGTGCTGCTGCCCGAGTACTTCTGCATGATGGGCCGGCATGAATCGGACAAGGTGGCCATCCGCGAGCGCGACGGCGACGGGCCCGTGCAGCGCTTTCTGGCCGACGCGGCCCGCCGGCACCGGCTCTGGCTGGTGGGCGGCACGCTGCCGATGTGGTGCGGCGACGACAACCGCGTCTACAACAGCTCGCTGGCATTCGACCCGCACGGCGAACGCGTGGCCCGCTACGACAAGATCCACCTGTTCGGCTTTACCAAGGGCGAGGAAAACTTCGACGAATCGCGCACCATCCTGGCCGGCAAGACGCCCGTGACGTTCGAGGCGCCCTGCGGCCGCGTGGCGATGTCGGTCTGCTACGACCTGCGCTTTCCCGAGCTGTACCGGGGGCTGGCGCGCGGCGCCAACGGCGTGAGCTTGATTCTGATGCCGGCCGCCTTCACCTACACCACCGGGCAGGCCCACTGGGAAATCCTGCTGCGCGCCCGCGCCATCGAGAACCAGTGTTATGTGCTGGCGGCGGCACAGGGCGGGCGGCACGAGAATGGCCGGCGCACCTGGGGCCATTCGATGCTGGTGGACCCATGGGGCGAGCTGATGGGCGTGCTGCCCGAGGGCGAGGGCGTGGTGTCGGGCCTGGTGGACCCGGCGCGGCTGGCCGAGGTGCGTCAGAACCTGCCGGCGCTGCGGCATCGCGTGCTGTAGCATGCAGGGCATTACCGTTTGCTTTTCGCCATGGCTGCGCGCCGTGGCGCTTCAAGACCAAGGACAATCATGAACGCCGGAGATCTCGGAATTCGCAACCTGGCCACGGCGCAAGAGCTGCTGCTGGCGCCCTACGGCCTGGACGAGGCGGCGCTCCAGCGCGTGCTGGCCGACGTCTTCACGCACAAGGTGGACTACGCCGACCTGTACTTCCAGCACACGCGCAACGAGGCGTGGAGCCTGGAGGAAGGCATCGTCAAGTCGGGCAGCTTCAGCATCGACCAGGGCGTGGGCGTGCGCGCCGTGTCGGGCGACCGCACCGCCTTTGCCTATTCCGACGACATCAGCCTGGCCGCGCTGTCGCAGGCCGCGGCGGCCACCCGCACGATCGGCCGCGCCGGCAGCGGGCGCGTCAAGGTGGCCAGCGCGATGGCGTCGCAGGGCGGGCGCAGCCTGTACGCCCCGAACGATCCGCTGGATTCGATGACGGCCACCGAGAAGGTGGCGCTGCTGGAAAAGATCGAGAAGATGGCCCGCGCCAAGGACCCGCGCGTGGTGCAGGTCATGGCCGGGCTGGCCGGCGAGTACGACGTGGTGCTGGTGGCGCGCAGCGACGGCATCATCGCGGCCGACGTCCGCCCGCTGGTGCGCGTGTCGGTGACGGTCATCGCCGAGCAGAACGGCCGGCGCGAGATTGGCTCGTCGGGCGGCGGCGGCCGCTACGCCTACGGCTATTTCACCGACGACCTGCTGCGCAAGTACGTGGACGAAGCCGTGGCATCGGCGCTGGTCAACCTGGAGGCGCGCCCCGCCCCGGCCGGCGCGATGACCGTGGTGCTGGGCCCGGGCTGGCCCGGCGTGCTGCTGCACGAGGCGGTGGGCCACGGCCTGGAGGGGGATTTCAACCGCAAGGGTTCGTCGGCGTTCGCCGGCCGCATGGGCGAGCGCGTGGCCGCCAAGGGCGTGACCGTGGTGGACGACGGCACGATCGAGAACCGCCGCGGATCGCTGAACCTTGACGACGAGGGCAACCCGACCCAGTGCACGACGCTGATCGAGGACGGCATCCTGACCGGCTACATCCAGGACACGCTCAACGCGCGCCTGATGAAGATGCCGGTCACCGGCAACGCCCGCCGCGAAAGCTACGCCGCGCTGCCGATGCCGCGCATGACCAACACGTACATGCTCAACGGCGACCGCGACCCGCAGGAAATCATTGCCAGCGTCAAGCGCGGCCTCTACGCCGTGAACTTCGGCGGCGGCCAGGTGGACATCACCAACGGCAAGTTCGTGTTCTCGGCCAGCGAGGCGTACATGATCGAGGACGGCAAGATCACGTACCCGGTCAAGGGCGCCACGCTGGTGGGCAACGGCCCGGAATCGCTCAAGGACGTGACGATGATCGGCAACGACATGCGCCTGGACTCGGGCGTGGGCGTCTGCGGCAAGGAAGGCCAGAGCGTACCCGTGGGCGTGGGCCAGCCGACGCTGCGCATCGAAAACATGACGGTCGGCGGCACGGCCTGATGGGTTGACGTCTTTCTCCCCTCTCCCGCGCGGGTGCGGGGCTGGGGGAGAGGGCAAGCGGTTCAAACTGCCGCCATGGCATCCTGATGCGCCGGGCCTCTCCCCCGACCCCTCTCCCGCCTTGCGGGAGAGGGGAGCACACCGGACGGCCTTTTTCTACGGCCTCACCTCATACACCAGATTGAACGGCGTCTGCGCCGCGCGGCGGAAGCTGCCGAAGCCGCCCTGCTCGGTCACGCCGCGCATGCGGGCCTCGCCGGCCTGGGCGCCCAGGCACATCGCGCCGTCCTGCGCCCGCGATCCCGGCGTGCAGATGAACGTCGACGCCGAATAGAACACGCGGCCGACGGGATTCAGGTTGTCCTGCAGGCTGTCGTTGGCAAACGGTTCGACGATCATCCAGCAGCCATCGGGCTTCAGCGTCTCGCGGACGTGGCGCGCCGCGCCCACGGGGTCGCCCATGTCGTGCAGGCAGTCGAACACGGCCACGAGGTCGTAGTCGCGGCCCGGGTAGTCCTTGGCCGATGCCACCTCGAACTGCACGCGGTCGGCCACGCCGGCGCGGCGGGCGGCCTCGGTGGCGTAGCGGATCGACGGCTCGTGGTAGTCGAAGCCGCGGAACGTGGCGTGCGGGAACGCCTGGGCCATGATGATCGTCGACGCGCCGTGGCCGCAGCCGACGTCGGCCACCACGGCCCCGGCCGCGAGCCGGGCCGCCATGCCTTCGAGCGCCGGAATCCATTCGCTGACCAGATGCGCGGCATAGCCGGGCCGGAAGAACCGCTCGGTGCCGTGGAACAGCGCCGGATCGTGCTCGTGCCAGCCCAGGCCGCGGCCGTTGCGGAAGATCTCGATCATGCGCGGGATGGCCCGGAACTGCGCCACCGCAATCTGGAACGCGCCCGGGATGAAGGCCGGGCTGCCTTCCTGGGCCAGCGCGAACGCCTGTTCCTCGGTCAGCGAGAACTGGTCGGTCGCCGGGTCGTACTCCACGTAGCCGCTCGCGGCCTGGGCGGACAGCCACTCGCGCACGTAGCGCCCGTCGGTCCGGGTCTTGGCGGCCAGCGTGTCGCTGGTCATCGGTTTTTCGGCCAGCGCCTTGTACAGGCCCAGCTCGTCACCCACCACCACGGTGGCCGCGTGCATCACGGCCCCGATGTCATGCACGAACTTCTCCATAAAGGCATTCAGCCTTGCTTCATCGACTGACATGATCGGCACCTCCGCCTGCTGATTATTGTTCGCCGCCCCTTCGTACCAGGGCTTGCCTTTGTAATATAGGCAGCCGGAATATCCTGCATCGGCTTAAAACTGTTGCGGTTGCCGCTTGCAAGGCCCCGGGAAAAGCGCTATAAAGATGCTTCGTTGTCGCACGGGCGGCGACCGCGCCCGCAGAATCTGCAGGCCGCGGCGCAATTAAATGCCACGCCACCCCGCGCCGCAGCATTAATTCCACGCCTCGGCGTCAAACCGACACAAGCTCGCTACAGCCAGACCGTTTCCCGCCATGTCCGCCAAGTTTTACTTTTACTTCTTTTGGCATCTCACACCGCTGGCGGATAGAGAGGGACGGCTGTAGGCAGACCCCGAATGCAAGAGAAACCGCCAGCGACCCTGGCGGTTTTTTTATGTCCGCCACGACCGCGACGCACCATCCCAACAGAATCAAGACCTCACAAGACCCGGAGCCATCATGCTGAAGAACACCGACGACCTGCGTATTCGAGAACTCAAGGAGCTGCTGCCCCCGGCGCACCTGATCCGCGAGTTCGCCTGCTCGGAAGCCGCGTCCGACGTGATCTATGGCGCCCGCCAGGCCATGCACCGCATCCTGCACGGCATGGATGACCGGCTGATCGTGATCATCGGGCCGTGCTCAATCCACGACACCCGCGCGGCGCTGGAATACGCCAAGCTGCTCAAGGTGCAGCGCGAGCGGTTTGCGGGCGAGCTGGAGGTCGTGATGCGGGTCTACTTCGAAAAGCCGCGCACCACGGTGGGCTGGAAGGGCCTGATCAACGACCCGCACATGGATGGCAGCTTCAAGATCAACGACGGCCTGCGCACGGCCCGCGAACTGCTGCTGAACATCAGCGAGATGGGCGTGCCCACCGGCACCGAGTACCTGGACATGATCAGCCCGCAATACATTGCCGACCTGGTGAGCTGGGGCGCCATCGGGGCGCGCACGACCGAGTCGCAGGTGCACCGCGAGCTGGCGTCGGGGCTGTCCTGCCCGGTCGGCTTCAAGAACGGCACGGACGGCAACGTGAAGATCGCGGTCGACGCCATCAAAGCCGCGTCGCAGCCGCACCATTTCCTCTCGGTGACCAAGGGCGGCCACTCGGCCATCGTGTCGACGGCGGGCAACGAGGACTGCCACATCATCCTGCGCGGCGGCAAGGCGCCGAACTACGACGCCGCCAGCGTGCAGGAAGCCTGCGACGCCATCGCCAAGGCCGGCCTGGCCGCCCGCCTGATGATCGATGCCTCGCACGCCAACAGCAGCAAGAAGCACGAGAATCAGTTGCCGGTGTGCCAGGACATCGGCAACCAGATCGCCGGCGGCGACCAGCGCATCGTCGGCGTCATGGTGGAATCGCACCTCGTGGCCGGCCGCCAGGACCATGTGCAGGGCACGCCCGTGGAGAACCTGACCTACGGCCAGTCCGTGACCGACGCCTGCATCGGCTGGGACGATTCGATCGGGATCCTGGAAACGCTGGCCAACGCGGTCAAGCAGCGCCGGCTCGTGTCCGGCAGCGGCAACTGAGCCTGGCCCCGGATACGAAAACGCCGACCCACGGGTCGGCGTTTTTCATGGGGCTGGCGCGGCCAGCGCGCCGGCCGCCTACTTCTTCAGCACCAGGTCGCCCTTGAGCGAGCCGATATAGGCGGCGATGTCCTTGAGCTCGGCCTTGGTGAACGGGCGCGGCTTGCCGTCCTTGCCGGTCACGGCCGGGTTGCTGTTGACCTGCCCGGCCATGATCGCGTTGGTGCGGCCCACCAGCGGGTTGCCGCTGACCTGGTACGACGTCAGCGCGTGGTACAGGTAGTCCGGATGCTGGCCGGCCAGCTTCGGGTAATCGGGCGAGATCGGCGCGTTCATGTCCTTGCCGTGGCAGGCCACGCAGCCACCCTTCTCGACCAGCGCCTTGCCCGCCGCGATATCGGCGGCCTGCGCGGACAGCGCGGCGGCGCCCAGCACCGCGGCGGCCAGCGCGTACGACACAACGTTCAGCTTCTTCATGGTTTGCGGCCTTCCTACTTGAGCGTGTTGTTCTGGGTACCCGGCTTCTGCTGCGCGTAGTACGCCGCCACGGCGGCGATGTCCTTGTCGGTCAGGCTGGCCGCGATGGCGCGCATGGTCGGATGCTTGCGATCGCCCTTCTTGTAGCCGTTGAGCGCATTCTCGATGTACTTGGCGCTCTGGCCGCCCAGCATCGGTACCTCGTAGGTCTCCGGAAACGAGGCGCGATACCCGGGAATGCCATGGCAGCCGATGCACATGGCAACCTTGTCCTTGGCGGCGTCGACAGTGCCCGTGTCCTGGGCATGCGCGGCCGTTGCGGCAGCGCCCAACACTACCGTCGTGAGGAGCTTTTTCATTGTCGTAGCTGATTGGGAAGTGTTAAACCGCGTGTGACCTGCCCTCGTTTGGGGCGCCAGACGGCCGGGCGGAAATGGGGATATGGAGCGGATCGCCGCTGGGCCGGCCGGGCATTGCCGGTCGGGCCCGGGGCGCAGCCGGGGCGTGTGCTGATGTGCCGCGGTGCTCGAACACCATTCTGCAACCATCTCGCGCTGTTGCCGCCTCCCGATGCTCTGCCATGTCTCTGGTGGCAGAACTGCCGGGCTTGAGGAGGATATTGACTTGGGGGCGCGTCAAACCGGCGCATTGTACCGCAGCGTGCACGCGGCGGTCCACGCCACCCGCCTTCGGGTGTGCCCCACTGAACACGAATGCCGATCTGCTCTTATACTGGCCCATTCCGGCCGGATTTCGGGTTGTCGAGGCCCGTTGTCGGCGCGCTCCGGCCCCGCCGGTTGTCGCTTCCCATTGTCATTCGACCGGCCTGCCAGGCAGGCCGGCCGCGTTCCGCCAGGTTGCCCATGTCCACCACCGCCAACGCCAACGCCAATCCGTCCCAGCAGGCCAAGTTCGAAGGCAGCGCCCAGTACGTTGCCACCGACGACCTGAAGCTCGCCGTCAACGCCGCGCGCACGCTGCAGCGGCCGCTGCTGATCAAGGGCGAGCCCGGCACCGGCAAGACCATGCTGGCCGAGGAAGTGGCCGCCGCGCTGGGCATGCCGCTGTTGCAGTGGCACATCAAGTCCACCACCAAGGCGCAGCAGGGCCTGTACGAGTACGACGCCGTGTCGCGCCTGCGCGACTCCCAGCTGGGCGACGACCGCGTGCACGACATCCGCAACTACATCGTCAAGGGCGTGCTCTGGCAGGCGTTCGAGGCCGACGCGCCCGTGGTGCTGCTGATCGACGAGATCGACAAGGCCGACATCGAATTCCCGAACGACCTGCTGCGCGAACTGGACCGCATGGAGTTCTACGTCTACGAGACGCGCGAGCTGGTCAAGGCCCGCCACCGCCCGCTCGTGATCATCACGTCGAACAACGAGAAGGAGCTGCCCGACGCCTTCCTGCGCCGCTGCTTCTTCCACTACATCAAGTTTCCGGACGCCGAGACGATGCAGCAGATCGTCGACGTCCACTACCCCGGCATCAAGCGCGAACTGGTGGCCGCGGCGCTGGAGGCGTTCTACGAGATGCGCAACCTGCCGGGCCTGAAGAAGAAGCCGAGCACGTCGGAGCTGATCGACTGGCTCAAGCTGCTGATGGCCGAGGACATCCCGGCCGAGGCGCTGCGCAGCCCGGACCGCAAGGCCGCCATCCCGCCGCTGCACGGCGCGCTGCTCAAGAACGAGCAGGACGTGCACCTGTTCGAGCGGCTGGTGTTCATGAACCGCGCCAACCGCTGAGCGGAGCCGGCACGATGACGAAGTTTGTCCAGCCCGTCACGCTGACCGGGCAACACGCCACGCTGGCGCCGCTGTCGACGGACCACCTGGCCGGCCTGCAGGAGGCCGCCGCCGATGGCGCGTTGCACCGGCTCTGGTACACCAGCGTGCCGACGCCCGAGGCGATGGCCGCCGAGATCGAGCGCCGCCTGGGCCTGCAGGCGCAGGACACGATGCAGCCGTTCACGGTGCTGGACGCCGCCGGCCGTGTGGCCGGCATGACCACGTACATGAACATCGACGGCAAGAACCGCCGCGTCGAGATTGGCTCCACCTGGTACGCGCAGCGCGTGCAGCGCACCGCGCTGAACACCGAATGCAAGCTGATGCTGCTGCGCCACGCGTTCGAGACGCTGGACTGCATCGCCGTGGAATTCCGCACGCACTGGATGAACCACCAGAGCCGCACGGCCATCGCCCGGCTGGGCGCCAGGCAGGACGGCGTGCTGCGCAACCACCAGCGCATGCCCGACGGGTCGTTCCGCGACACGGTGGTCTTCTCGATCATCGCCAGCGAGTGGCCGGCCGTGCGCGCCCACCTGCAATTCCAGCTCGACCGCCCGCGTTGATCGGAGGCCCGCCATGCTGATCGACTTCTTCTTCTCGCTGCGCCACGCCAAGCTGCCCGTATCGGTCAAGGAATACCTGACGATGCTCGAAGCGCTGCGCGCCCAGGTGATCTCGCCGTCGATCGACGAGTTTTACTACCTGTCGCGCATGACGCTGGTCAAGGACGAGAAACACTTCGACAAGTTCGACCAGACCTTCGCCGCGTACTTCCAGGGCGTGCAGAGCCTGGTGGACGGGAAGAGCGACATCCCGCTGGACTGGCTGCAGAAGACGCTGGAACGCGAGCTGTCGGCCGAGGAGAAGGCGAAGATCGAGGCCATGGGCGGCCTGGACAAGCTCATGGAGCGGCTCAGGCAGCTTCTGGACGAGCAGAAGGAAAAGCACGAGGGTGGCAACAAGTGGATCGGCACCGGCGGCACGTCGCCGTTCGGCCACGGCGGCTACAACCCCGAGGGCATCCGCATCGGCGGGCCGTCCAAGGGCAACCGCACCGCGATCAAGGTCTGGGAAAGCCGCGCCTACAAGGACTACGACGACCAGGTGGAACTGGGCACGCGCAACATCAAGGTGGCGCTGCGCCGGCTGCGCCGCTTTGCGCGCGAGGGCGCCGACACCGAGCTGGACCTGGACGACACCATCCACGCCACGGCCGCCAACGCCGGCCTGCTCGACATCAAGCTGCGGCCCGAGCGCCACAACAAGGTCAAGGTGCTGATGCTGATGGACGTGGGCGGCTCGATGGACGACCACATCAAGCGCGTGGAGGAGCTGTTCTCGGCCGCCAAGACCGAGTTCAAGCACCTGGAGTACTACTACTTCCACAACTGCCTGTACGACTACGTCTGGAAGAACAACCGGCGCCGCCACGCGGAGAAGATCGCCACGTGGGACCTGATGCACAAGTACACGCCCGACTACAAGGTGATCTTCGTCGGCGACGCGACGATGAGCCCCTACGAGATCCTGCAGCCGGGCGGATCGGTCGAGTACAACAATCCGGAGGCCGGCGCGGTCTGGCTGAACCGGATGATCGAGCAGTTCCCGCGCTTCGTCTGGCTCAACCCCGAGCCGGAGGGCCTGTGGCAGTACCGCCAGTCGATCACGGTCATCAACCAGATCATGAAGAACCGGATGTATCCGGTAACGCCAGCCGGGCTGGAAGAAGCCATGAAGGTGCTGACCAAGTAGCCGGGCACCGGGCCGCCCGCCCGGTCACGCGACGACGTCCACGCCTTCCATCACCCACTGCCGGAACGTCTGCAGCGCCGGCAGGTGCGCCTTCTGCTCCGGATAGCACAGGTAATACCCCTTGCGGGCCAGCACGCGCGCCGGATGCGCGACGATCAGCGTGCCGGTGGCCAGTTCCTCCTCGATCAGGCAGCGCGGGATCAGCGCGATGCCCAGTCCCGACATGGCCGCCTGCGTGAGCAGCGTGAACTGGTCGAAGCGCGCGCCGGCCCAGGCTTCGCGCGTAGAAATGCCCAGCGCGGCCAGCCAGTCGGGCCACGCCTCGGGCACCGTCGTATGGTGCAGCAGCGGATAGCGCAGCAGCGCCGCTGGCGTTCTGGCCACGCCGTCGGGCTCGTGCACGAGCAGGCCGGGCCGGCAGACCGGCAATACTTCGCGCCCGGTCATGTAGTCGGCCTGCGTGCCAGGCCAGACGCCGTCGCCAAAGCGGATGGCCGCGTCCAGATCGGGCTGGGAAAAGTCGTAGCCCTGGGCGTGCGGCACGAATTCCAGCGTGACTTCGGGATGCCGGGCAAAGAACTGCGGCAGCCGGGGGATCAGCCATTTGGCGCCCAGTGTGGGCATGCTGGCGATATGCAGGATGCCGCCGCGCCCCTGCCGCGCGATCAATTCCACGCTGGCCGACTCGATGGCCGCCAGGCTCGGGCCGATCCGCTCCAGGTAGCGGGCGCCGGCCTCGGTCAGCAGCAGCCGCTGGCGCACCCGCTCGAACAGCTCGACGCCCAGGAACGCCTCCAGGCTTCGTACCTGCTTGCTGACGGCGCCCTGCGTCACATGCAGCTCGCGGGCCGCCACCGTAAAACTGCTATGCCGCGCCGCCGCCTCGAAAGCCACCAGTTCGGTCATCGACGGACATAAGCGCCGCATGATGCACTCCTACTTCAATACCAAATGGAATGAGCCTGGGATTTTAAATCGTTTGCCAGCCGCGTGCTCGGGCGCGCAGAATCGAAAAGCGCTCGACACATGGATTTCCTACGATGCCGATGGGCCCGCCGGCCCGCCGCGTCCCGCGATCCATCCGGTCGCCAGGTCCGCCAGAGACCGTTCTTCCTCTCTTCTTTCAACGGAATCCCTTCGATGCAACGCCGTCCCCTGCTGAAAGTCCTTGCCGCCGCCACCGCCTTCGCGGCCGCCAGCCTGACCCTGCCCGCCTTTGCCGAGGGCTATCCGACCAAGCCGATCACGCTCGTCGTGCCGTTCCCGGCCGGCGGCACCACCGACATCGTCGCGCGCATCGTGGCCGACAAGCTCGGCCAGCAACTGGGCCAGGCCGTGGTCGTGGACAACCGCGGCGGCGCCGGCGGCAGCATCGGCACGGGCTACCTGGCCAAGGCCGCGCCGGACGGCTACACGCTCGGCATCGCCACCGCATCGACGCACGGCATCAACCCGGCCGTCTACCCGCGCCTGCAGTACGACGCGACCAAGGATTTCACGACGATCACGAACCTGGCCTCGGTGCCGAACGTGATGAGCATCAACCCGGCGGTCAAGGCCACCGACATGAAGTCGTTCATCGCGCTGGCCAAGTCCGAGCCGAACAAGCTGGCCTATGGCTCGGCCGGCAACGGCAGCGTGTCGCACATGATGGGCGAGCTGTTCAAGATGAGCAGCAAGACCGAACTGCTGCACGTGCCGTACAAGGGCGTGGGCCCGGCGCTGAACGACGCGCTGGCCGGCCAGGTCCAGATCCTGTTCGACAACCTGCCGTCGTCGCTGCCGTTCATCGAAGGCGGCAAGCTGCGCGCGCTGGCCGTGGCCGCCCCGAAGCGCGTGGCCGCCCTGCCGAACGTGCCCACCTTTGCCGAACTGGGCTTGCCCGAGGTCAATGACGCCGCCTGGTTTGGCCTGATCGCCCCGGCCAAGCTGCCGGCCGACATCCAGGCCAAGCTGAACGCGGCCGCGATCAAGGTGCTGGCCATGCCCGAGGTCAAGGCCAAGCTGGAAAAGCTCGGCGCGACCCCGGTGGGCGACACGCCGCAGCACTTCGCGCAGCAGATCACCGCCGAAGTGGCCAAGAACAAGAAGGTGGCCGCCGCCGCCAAGATCTCGCTCGACTAACCCGATCCACGACTGGCAGTCCGTATGACCGAAGCAGACCGAAAGACCGCGGAAAGCCCGTACTTCCTGCAGATGCCGGAAGGCGAGTGCGGCCCGCTCTTTCTTGATTCCCCGCATAGCTGCACCACGTACCCGGCCGATTTCCGCTTTGCGGCCAACCTGCCCCTGCCGCTGCTGCGGCAGGCGGAAGACACGTTCGTGGACGAGCTCTACGCCGGCGCGCCCGCGCGCGGTATTCCGCTGCTGGCCGCCGGCTTTCCGCGCAGCTACCTCGACGCCAACCGCGGCCTGACGGAGATCGACGAGGCGCTGCTGGACGCGCCGTGGCCGGGCCTGAAGCAGGAAACGTCCAAGACGCGACTGGGCAAGGGCCTGGTCTGGCGCGTGCTGGACACCGGCGAGCCGATCTACGACCGCAAGCTCGGCGTGGCCGAGCTGCAGGCGCGCATCGACACGTACTACCTGCCGTACTACGCCCAGCTGCAGCGGCTGTCGGACGCGGCCGTGGCGCGCCACGGGCATGTGTTCCACATCAATTGCCACTCGATGCCCAGCGAGGCCGCGAAGTTTGCCACCGAGCATCCGGGGCTGCAGCATCCGGACTTCGTCGTGGGCGACCGCGACGGCACCACCTGCGACACCCGGTTCACCGACCGCGTGGAGGCCGTGCTCAAGGAGATGGGCTACGACGTGTGGCGCAACCACCCGTACAAGGGCGTGGAGATCGTGCGCGTGGTGGGCCAGCCGCAGGCCAGCCGCCACAGCCTGCAGCTGGAGGTCAACCGCAAGCTCTACATGGACGAGGTGGGGCTGGTAAAATCGGCCGGCTTCGACAAGCTCCAGCGCAACCTCGACGCGCTGATGGACGACCTGCTGCGCTTCGCGCGCACGTTCTGACCGGCGGTCATCGACGGAACGGGCGCCGCAAGGGCGCCCGCTGCACACTCCGGGACACGCTGCATGCGTGTCTCGGGGTTCCTCTCAGTTGCAACATCCCGGACACTTCTGCTATTGCGCGCGGATAATCGCATCCAATGCGCGCAAGATGTAAGCAATTAGAACGAAGGGTAACAACATTTAGGAACTTCACGGCGGGGGATTCCTCTATCATGGCAATCCTTCACCCACCCTCCTTGCTTGCACGAGCAAAGACGTTCCCGTGATCAGACGAATTTCCGAACTGTTTGGCAGCCAGCTCCGCATGCTGACTGCCGCAGTGGCAGGCGCCATCGCGCTGGCCGGCTGCGCCACCGCGCCGACCGACGACAACGCCACGGCCGCCACGCCGGCCGCTTCGCCCACCGCCACACCCAACACCGCACCCACCCCGGCATCGGCCGTCAAGCCGCCTCCGATCGTCAACAAGACGCCACCGCCGACCACCACGGTCACCCTGCCCGACAAGGGCCGCGTCAGCCTGGCCGAGTACCGGACCCAGATGCGCCAGCAGTTGATGAAATCGGAAAATGCCGCGGCCGATGTGGCCGACTGCGCCGCCCATGCGAGCTGGGTGGTGCCGCGATCGGCCACCTACGACGCCCTGAAGATCCCCACCGGCGCGCTGTCCGCCGGCCAGGCCATGGAAGAACGCTGGGAAGGCCGCTTCTCGCCCGGCAAGCAGGCCGTGCCGGTCAGCTCCGTGGTCACGTTCAACGCCACCGCGCACAAGCGCCGCGGCGAGGCCCAATGGCAGCCCGTGCGCGTCCGCTGCGGCTACAACGACGGCATGATGCTCGCGTACGAACTGCTGGACAGCAACGGCGACACGATCATCGAACCCGCCGCCGCACCGGCCGTGGCCACATCGGCCACGCAGAGCAAGAAGAAAGGCAAGAGCAGCGCCAAGTCGACGACATCGAAGTCGAAGGCCAAGTCCACGTCATCGACAAAGAGCTCGGCGTCGTCGAAGACGAAGAAGAAGCAGTAGCTTTGTCGCTCCCCTCTCCCGCACGCCCGAGAGGGGCCGCGGGTAAGGGCAAGCGGCTCAAGTTGCCGACCACAGCGATCTGAAACGCCGGGCCCGCACCCCCAACCCGTCTCCCACCGTGTGGGAGGCGGGAGCAAACCATCCTGAATCTTTCCTAGCCTAGATACTCCAGCACCGCCTGCAGCATTGCCGTGCCCAGCAGCGCGCTGCGCGCGCCGTTCCAGCCCACTTCCGGGTCGGGCAGGTCGGCGTTGTCCTTGAACGGCATTTCCAGCGTCAGCGCCAGGCAGCCGAAGGTGTGGCCGATGTACTTCGAGGCCAGCTTCAGCGCGTCGGCGTTGTACTTGCTGGCCGCGTAGCCGTGCACGTCCTGAAAATCGGGCGAGACGCGCTTGAATGCGTCGATGAAGCGCGACTGCTGTGCGCGCTGGGCCTCGGTGAAGCCGGGCAGCATCTCGCTGCCGGCCACGAAGTTGTAGGGCAGCGCCTCGTCGCCGTGGATGTCGAAGAACAGGTCCACGCCGGTCCGTTCGATGGCGCGGCGCACGTGGTAGACCTCGGGGCTGGTCTCCAGGCTCGGCTGCATCCATTCACGATTCAGGTTCGCGCCGGCCGCGTTGGTCCGCAGGTTGCCGCGCGACGACCCGTCCGGGTTCATGTTCGGCACGATGTGGAACACCGCGCGCTCCAGCAGCTTGCGCGCCACCGGGTCGCCGTGCCACGCGCCGGTGCCGGTCAGGCGCTGCAGCACGCCTTCGCAGAACCATTCGGCCATGCTCTCGCCCGGGTGCTGGCGCGCAATCATCCAGATGGTCTTCTTGCCCGGCCCGGGCTCGCCCAGCGTCACGCAGGTCAGGTCGCGGCCGTCCACGGTGCTGCCCAGGTGCGACAGCCTGGCCACCGGCGAGCGCTGGCACGACGCCAGCAGCGCCAGGTGCCGCTCATCGGAATACGGCTCGAAATAGGCCAACCAGACGCTGTCGTGCGCCGGCGTGAAGTCGACGGTCATGGTCTGGCCGTCGTACTGGGTCGGCACGCGGAACCAGTGCGCGCGGTCGTACGACGCCACGGCGCGATAGTCGCGCCAGCCGTCCGGGTACGTGCACTCGCCCGCGTTCAGGAACCGCAGCCGGCAGGCCTGCCCGGCCGCGCCCTGCAGCCGGAAGTGGAACCACTGGCGAAAGTCGGCGTGGGAATCGGCGCGGATGCGCAGGCGGATGTCGTCGGCGCGGTCGATCGATTCGACTTCGATCGCGCCGGAATCGAACATTGACGAGATATGGAGTGCCGAGGTCATGGGGATAGGGTCCTGTTTGTCTCGGGTCAGTCTTCCAGGCGGCGGCGGAACACCCAGCGCGCGTCGTCCGAGGCGGCCTTGTCGAAAGCGTAGCCGTCCTCGTTGAAGCGCTTGAGCCGGGTGGCGTCGGTCACGCGGTGCGTGACCGCGTAGCGTGCCATCGTACCGCGCGCCCGCTTGGCATGGAACGAGATGATCTTGTAGCGGCCGCCCTTCCAGTCCTCGAACACGGGCGTGATGACCCGCGCGTCGAGCACCTTCGGACGCACCACCTTGAAATATTCCTCGGACGCCAGGTTCACCAGCGTCGGCGCGCCCTCGTGCTTGAGCGCGGCCATGTCCTTGTTGAGCAGCTGGGTGACGTCGTCGCCCCAGAACGCGTACAGGTCGCGCCCGGCGGCGTTGTCCAGCCGGGTGCCCATTTCCAGCCGGTAGGGCTGCATCCAGTCCATCGGCCGCAGCAGGCCGTACAGCCCGGACAGGATGCGCAGGTGCTTCTGCGCGAACGCCAGGTCGTCGGTGGACAGCGATTTCGCGTCCAGCCCGTCGTAGACGTCGCCGTTGAACGCCAGCACCGCCTGCTTGCTGTTGGCGGCCGTGAACTCGGGCGACCAGTCGGCGTAGCGGGTCACGTTGAGCACGGCGAGCTTGTCGGAGATGTCCATCAGCGACGCCACGTCCTGCGGCGCCAGCTTGCGCAGGCGGTCGATCAGCGTGGCCGAACGGTCGATGAAACGCGGCATCGTGTGGGTCTTGACGCGCGGCGGTGTCTCGTAGTCCAGGGACTTGGCGGGAGACAGGACGATGAGCATGGCAAAATCGCGGGCAGAAACAAAGCTGAGATTGTAGCGAATGCCCACCGAAGCCACCGCCGGCGCCCTGCCCCGCACCCCCGCGCCTGCCCCCGGCGCCACCTCCGACACCCCCGCCGGCGCGCCGCGCGTGGTGCTTGATTCCAACGTCTGGGTGGACCTGCTGGTCTTCCGGGACCCCCACGTCGAGCCGATCCGCGCCGCGCTGGCCGCGGGCGCCATCGCGCCGGTGATCCGGGCCGACTGCCGCGAGGAACTGCGCCGCGTGCTGGCCTATCCGCAGTTTGCGCGGTTCGCGGTCGACATCGACGCGGCGCTGGCCGAGGTAGACCGCCTGGCCACGCTCGAACCCCTGCCGCCGGCCGCCGAGGCCGACGCCGTCCGCCTGCCGAAGTGCCGCGACACCGACGACCAGAAGTTCATCGAACTGGCGCACTTCGCGCGCGCCGTGCTGCTGGTGTCGAAGGACAAGGCCGTGCTGAAGCTCAGGAGCCGCCTGCGCCGCACCAGCGGCGTGGACGTGCTGCCGCCGCTGGCCTTTGCCGGCTGGCTCGGCGGCTGGCAGGCCAGCGGGCGGGCGCCCGCAGCCGCCGCCGGAACCCCGCTAGAATGACGCTCTGCCTGCCTGCCCGAGACCTTTTCCGCCTTCGTCCCACATGTCCGAATCGACCCTTGCCCCGCTGAATCCGCCGCTGTCCCGCCTGCCCAACGTGGGCACCACGATCTTCACCGTGATGTCGGCGCTGGCCGCCGAGAAGAACGCCGTGAACCTGGGCCAGGGCTTTCCGGACTTCGACTGCGACCCGCGCATCGTCGACGCCGTGGCGGCCGCCATGCGCGCTGGCCACAACCAGTACCCGCCGATGGCAGGCGTGCCGCGGCTGCGCCAAGCCATCGCCGCCAAGATCGCCACGCTGTACGGCCACCAGTACGACTGGAACACCGAGATCACGGTCACGGCCGGCGCCACGCAGGGCCTGCTGACGTCGATCCTGTGCGCGGTGCACCCGGGCGACGAGGTCATCGTGCTGGAGCCGTGCTACGACAGCTACCTGCCGTCGATCGAGCTGGCCGGCGCCACGGCCGTGCCCGTGCGGCTGGAGGCGCCGCTGTTCCGCATTCCGTTCGACAAGCTGGCCACCGCGATCACGCCCAGGACGCGCATGATCATGATCAACACGCCGCACAACCCGACCGGCACGATCTGGCGCGCCGAGGACATGCAGCAGCTGGCCGACCTGCTGGCCGGCACCGACATCCTGCTGCTGTCCGACGAGGTCTACGAGCACATGGTCTACGACGGCCAGCCGCACGCGTCGGTATCGCGCCACCCCGAGCTGGCGCGCCGCAGCTTCGTCGTGTCGAGCTTCGGCAAGACCTACCACGTGACGGGCTGGAAGGTTGGCTACGTGGCCGCGCCGGCCGCGCTGATGAACGAATTCCGCAAGGTGCACCAGTTCAACGTGTTCACGGTGAACACCCCGGTGCAGCACGGCCTGGCCGACTACATGGCCGATCCCGCGCCGTACCTGGACCTGGCCGCCTTCTACCAGAAGAAGCGCGACTATTTCCGCGCCGGACTATCCGGCACGCGCTTCAAGCTGCTGCCCTCGGACGGCACGTACTTCCAGTGCGTGGACTACTCGGCCATCTCCGACATGAGCGAGGCCGATTTCTCGATGTGGCTGACGCGCGAAATCGGCGTGGCCGCGATCCCGGTCTCCGCCTTCTACTCGGCCCCGCGCGAGTCCGGCGTGGTGCGATTCTGCTTCGCCAAGAAGGAAGAGACGCTGAAGCTGGCGCTGGAGCGGCTGGCAAAGCTGTGATGGGGAGTGCAACAGTGAGGGGTGTGAATCGCTGACGGTTGTAGCTCCCCTCTCCCGCCTGCGGGAGAGGGGTCGGGGGTGAGGGCCAGCGGTGCAAATTGCCACCCGTCGGCAAGCAGAACCTCAACGCCCTCACCCCCGGCCCCTCTCCGCACGACGGAGAGAGGAGCAAACAAGCGGAAAACGATGGTTACCGATTCCGACTCAGCATCAGCTCGGTGTTGGCCTTCCGGTCGGCATTGACCTTCTGCACGCTCGGCCGTTCGGCCATCCGCTTCAGGTAGTCCTTCACCGGCAGGCCGGCCAGCAGGTCCTCGCCGTAGATGATCTTGGTGCACGACGACACCAGCGGCAGGTGGCAGACGGCGGCGCAGTCGGCTAGCGTGAAGGTGTCGCCGGCGACATACGGCGAGAACTTCGCCAGCTTGCCGAAGGCGGGGATGAACTTGTCCAGCAGCGCGCGCTGGCGTTCCTTCACGCGGTCGCTGACCTTGCCGCCGAAGAACGCCTCCGGGTACAGCTCGCGGGCGGTCAGTTCCAGGTACAGCTCCATGAACGTGACGAGTTCGCGCACCTTGCCGGCCTGGTACGGGTCCTTTGGCAGCAGCGGGGCCTGGATGTAGGTGGTTTCGATGTACTCGGCAATCGCCTCGGACTCGCACAGCGGGCCGGCATCGGTGATGATGTAGGGCACCTTGCCCAGCGGGGACGCCGCCAGGTCGGTCTCGCCAATCCAGGCCAGCACTTCCTCGAACGGCAGGTTCTTTTCCAGCAGGGCCAGCTTGACCTTGTTGTAGTAGTTGCTGGCGGAAAATCCGCAGAGCTTCAGCATGTGTGTGTCTCTCCAGGTAGGTGGAATCGCCGGTGTCGACCCCAGGCCGCACCGCCGCCGTCTGCCCCGCCTTGCATGGCCGATCAGCGCACGCCGCATGCGCGGCGCCTCTGTCGCTGAAGGTGCAGAAAACGTACGATCGTGCTAATTTAGCCACAACTTTTTTGGACCGACAATGCGCAATTCCACTATCCAATCGCTCGGCATCGTTGGCACCGGAGCCATGGGCCGCGGCATCGCCCAGGTCGCCGCGCAGGCGGGCCTTGCCGTCAGCCTGTTCGATACCAACGCCCAGGCCGTGGCCGCTGCGCGCCAGTACCTGCAGGATACCTTTGCCAAGCTGGCCGACAAGGGCAAGATCAGCGCCGCCGACAGCGAGGCCGCGCTGGCCCGCGTGAAGGCGTGCACCGCGCTGGAAGACCTGGCCGGCTGCGACATGGTCGTGGAAGCCATCGTGGAAAAGCTCGACGTCAAGCGCGACCTCGTGGCCCGGCTAGAGGCGATCCTGCCGGACGACGCGGTGATTGCGTCGAACACGTCGTCGCTGTCGATCACCGCCATCGCCGTGGGCGCCCGCCAGCCGGGCCGCATCGTCGGCTATCACTTCTTCAACCCGGTGCCGCTGATGAAGGTCGTGGAAGTGATCGACGGCCTCTCTGGCGACCCGGCCGTCGGCGACCGCCTGATGGAGCTGTCGCGCCGCATGGGCCATACGCCGGTGCGCTGCAAGGACATGCCGGGCTTCATCGTCAACCATGCCGGCCGCGGCATGAACATCGAGGGCCTGAAGGCCGCGCAGGAAGGCGTGGCCGCGTTCGTCGACATCGACAACATCATGCGCGAGCAGGCCGGCTTCCGCATGGGCCCGTTCGAGCTGATGGACCTGACCGGGCTCGACGTGTCGCACCCGGTGATGGAGTCGATCTACAACCAGTTCTACCAGGAAGCGCGCTACCGCCCGTCGCCGATCACGCAGCTGCGCTACACCGGCGGCCTGCTGGGCCGCAAGACCGGCGCGGGCTTCTACGCCTATCCGGACGGCCAGAAGCAGGTGCCGGCCGCCCAGCCCGTGCCCGACGCCCGCCCGGCCAGCGTCTGGGTCAGCCGCGCCAACGCGCGCGGCCACGCGATGACCGTGAAGCTGCTGGGCGCGCTGGGCGCGACGGTCGAAGGCGGCAACGCCCCGTCGGCCGACGCGCTGATCGTGGTGACGCCGCTGGGCCTGGACGCCACCACCGCCGCGCTGGAGGAAGGGCTGGACGCCACGCGCGTGGTCGCCATCGACACGCTGCTGCCGTTCGAAGCCACCAAGCGCCGCACGCTGATGACCACGCCGGCCACCAGCGCCGCCGCCCGCGACGCCGCGCACGGCCTGCTGGCCAGCGACGGCGTGCCGGTGACCGTGATCCGCGACTCGGCCGGCTTCATCGCCCAGCGCATCATCGGCTGCATCGTCAACATCGCCAGCGACATCGCCCAGCAGCGCATTGCCACGCCGACCGACATCGACCTGGCCGTGAACCTGGGCCTGGGCTACCCCAAGGGCCCGCTGGCGCTGGGCGACACGATCGGCCCCGGCGTGATCCTGGAAGTGCTGCGCAACATGAACCGCCTGACCGGCGACATGCGCTACCGCCCGAGCCCGTGGCTGTGGCGCCGCGCGGGCCTGGGCCTGTCGCTGCTGACCGAAGAAGCCTGACCCCCGCACGGGCGCCCCGACGAGACACGGGGCGCCCGTTTCGTATCCCCCGGCAATCCTTATCAGAACAGAGGCCGCCATGACCGCCCAGCTACTTTCCGAACGCGTCGACGCGACGCTCGTCCTGACCATCTCGAACCCCGAGGCGCGCAACGCGCTGCATCCGGACATCTACGCCGCCTCGCAGGAGGCGCTGGAAGTGGCCGCGCGCGATGACTCGATCCGCACCGTGGTGCTGACCGGCGCCAACGGCGTGTTCTGCGCCGGCGGCAACCTGAACCGGCTGCTTGGCAACCGCTCGCAGCCGCCGGCGGTGCAGGCCGAGAGCATCGAGACGCTGCACCACTGGATCGAATCGTTCCACGCGTTTCCCAAGCCGATCATCGCCGCCGTGGAAGGCCCGGCCGCCGGCGCCGGCTTCTCGCTGGTGCTGGCCTGCGATTTCGTGGTGGCCGCCAGCGACGCCAAGTTCGTGATGGCCTACGTCAAGGTCGGGCTGACGCCGGACGGCGGCGGCTCGTACGAGATTGCCCGCATGCTGCCGCGCCAGCTGGCCAGCGAGATCCTGATGGAAGGCAAACCGGTGGACCCGGCGCGGCTGGCACACTTCGGCATCGTCAACCGCGTGGTCCAGCCGGGCCACGCGCTGACCGAGGCGCTGCGGATTGCCGACAACCTGGCCAAGGAATCGCCGAACGCCGTGCGCGGCATGAAATCGCTGATCAACCATGCCGGCACCGCCACGCTGACCGAACACCTGGCCGCCGAGCGCGACAGCTTCGTGGCCGCGCTGCACCACCGCGACGGGGGCGAGGGCATCACGGCCTTCCTGGAAAAGCGCAAGCCGAACTATCGCTGACGCCCGGGCATATCCGGCGGCGACAATTCCGACAACGACGACAAAACACATTGCGGAGAGAGACACACATGAGCAGCAGCAACGTTTCGCATTTCGAAGGCACGCGCCCTGTGGCCGACCAGCAGCGCTTTGACGTCGGCGCGCTGGAGGACTGGATGCGCCAGCACGTGGCCGGCTTTGCCGGGCCGCTGAGCGTCGAGCAGTTCAAGGGCGGCCAGTCCAATCCCACCTTCAAGCTGGTCACGCCGGGCCAGACCTACGTGATGCGCGCCAAGCCGGGCCCCAAGGCCAAGCTGCTGCCGTCGGCCCACGCCATCGAGCGCGAATACCGCGTCATGAAGGCGCTGGCCGGCACCGACGTGCCGGTCGCGCACATGTTCGCGCTCTGCGAGGACGAGGCCATCATCGGCCGCGCCTTCTACATCATGGAATTCGTCAGCGGCCGCGTGCTGTGGGACCAGTCGCTGCCGGACATGACCCCCGCCCAGCGCGGCGCGATCTACGACGAGATGAACCGTGTCATCGCCGCGCTGCACACGGTCGACTACCAGGCCATCGGGCTGGCCGACTACGGCAAGCCCGGCAACTACTTCCAGCGCCAGATCGAGCGCTGGAGCAAGCAGTACAAGCTGTCCGAAACCGAATCGATCCCGGCCATGGACCAGCTCATGGCGTGGCTGCCCGATCACATCCCGCAGGAAGACGTGGATCTGACCAGCATCGTCCACGGCGACTACCGGCTCGACAACCTGATGTTCCACCCGACCGAGCCAAAGGTGCTGGCCGTGCTGGACTGGGAGCTGTCCACGCTGGGCCATCCGATGGCCGACTTTGGCTACCACTGCATGAGCTGGCACATCCAGCCCGGCCAGTTCCGCGGCATCGCCGGCTTGGACCACCAGGCGCTCGGCATCCCCGACGAAGCCGCGTACCGCCGCCTGTACGAACAACGCACCGGCCGCCAGATCACCGGCGACTGGAACTTCTACCTGGCCTTCAGCATGTTCCGCATCGCCGGCATCCTGCAGGGCATCATGAAGCGCGTGGTGGACGGCACGGCATCGTCCGCCCAGGCCCTGGACGCCGGCAAGCGCGCCCGCCCGATGGCGGAAATGGGCTGGGAGTACGCGAAGAAGTCGGGGGCGTAGGGCTGAGGTGGTGGGGCGTGACGCCGGAGAGCTGTCGTCGAGGCCACGTTGCGGCGTTGGCGGTCGATTGCCACCGGTTGGCTCCCCTCTCCCGCCTGCGGGAGAGGGGTTGGGGGTGAGGGCCAAGCGGGTCGCCTGCGAAGAACGCTTGTCAGTGCCCGACGGCCTGCCCTCATCCCCGGCCCCTACACAGGCGCGCGGCAGAAGGGAGCAAACCCAGGCTCAAGTCATCAGACAACTGAGCACGCCGATCCACATGGCTCCGCCTGCGCCGAGACATTGAACGCCCCACCCCAACACCCGCCCCCACCCTAATGTCCCAACATTCACCCCCTCCCTTCTACGTGTTTTCCCGATAGACCCGGCCGCGATCCCAGCCTACACTCCCATCCATCGTTGTACGACGACTGATGATAAGTGTTGACTGGAGACACAGCATGACCTCTTCCCGCCGCCAATTCCTTGGCCAGCTTCCGGGCCTTGCGGCTCTCGGTGCCGTGGGCACGTCCGGCATCATTGCCCCGGCCACCTCGTGGGCGCAGGACAAATGGCCGACCAAGCCGATCCGGCTCGTGGTGCCCTACCCCGCCGGCGGATCGTCGGACATCATCGCGCGCCTGATCAGCAAGCAGCTGGGCGAAGCGCTGGGCCAGCCGATCGTGGTGGACAACCGCCCGGGCGCCAACGGCAATATCGGCGCCGCCATGGTGGCGCAGGCCGGATCCGAGAACCACACGCTGCTGCTGTGCGACGTCGGCGCGCTGGCAATCACCCCGTCGGTCTACACCAAGCTGACGTTCAATCCGGACAAGGACCTCAAGGGCGTGGCGATGCTGGCCTACTCGCCGCACCTGCTGGTCGTGCACCCCTCTGTGCCGGCCAACAACCTCAAGGAACTGGTCGAGCTGTCGCACAAGCAGTCGCTGAACTTCGCCGTGACGGCCATCGGCAGCGCCCCGCACCTGGCCGGCGTGGCCGTGCAGCAGGCCACCAAGGCCGCGTGGCAGTACGTGCCGTACAAGGGCGGCGCGCAGGCGATTGCCGACACGGTCGGGGGTACCGCCCAGGTGCTGATGAACGGCATGCTGGCGACCTATCCGCACGTGCAGTCGGGCAAGCTGAAGCTGCTGGCCGTATCCAAGCGCACGCGTATGGCGCTGGTCGGCCAGACGCCGACGATTGCCGAAAGCGGCGTGCCGAACTTCGAATCGGGCACGTGGCAGGGCGTGATGGCGCCGGCCGGCATGCCTGACGCGCTGGTCCAGCGCATCAACACCGAGCTGGTCAAGATCATCCGCACGCCTGAAATCCGCGCCAACCTGGCCGGCCAGGGGGCGGAAGTGGTGACGATGTCGCCGGCCGAGACCAACAAGTGGTTCCAGGCCGAGGAGAAGCGCTGGGCACAAGTCGTGAAAGCGGCAGGGGTCAAGCTGGACGCCTGAGTCCAGACCAACAACATGCAGCACTGGAACGGGCGCGATCTTCGCGCCCGTTTTTTTATGCCCGCGCGCCGCCGCGATGGGCCACGGTCAGTCGCCCAGCGCCACGCCTTCGCGGCGCGGATCGGCGCCGCCGGCCCAGACGGCCTTGCCGTCCACGGTCTTGCGCATGATGGCCTGCGTGCCGCTGGTCATCTCGATCTCGGCCACCTGATGGCCCTGCTGGCGCAGCGCATCCACCAGCCGCGGCGTCACCAGTCCGCGCTCCACCTCGGTCGGGCCGTTGCGGCTGCCGAAGTTGGCCATGCCCACGGCCTGCTGCACGTCCATGTCCCAGTCGAGCAGGCCGACCAGCGTCTTCGACACGTACTCGATGATCTGCGACCCGCCCGGCGACCCCAGCGCGGCCACCAGCTTGCCGGACTGCCGGTCGAACACCAGCGTCGGCGCCATCGACGAGCGCGGCCGCTTGCCGGCCTGCACGCGGTTGGCCACGGGCTTGCCGTTCTCGGTCGGGGTGAACGAGAAATCGGTAAGCTGGTTGTTGAGCATGAAGCCGCGCACCATGATGTGCGAGCCGAAGTACGACTCGATCGTCGTCGTCATCGACAACGCCCCGCCCCGGTTGTCGACGGCCACGATCTGCGACGTGGAAATGCGCGGCGGCGAGCGGTCCGGCGCGAACGCCACCTTCACGCCGGGCGGCGTGCCGGGCTGGGCCTTGCCCATGCTCTTGTCGCCGATCAGTTGCGCGCGCTCGGCCAGGTAGTTCGGATTGACCATCGCGGCCACGTCCACGGGCACGAAGTCGGCATCGGCCACGTAGAGCCCCCGGTCGGCATAGGCCAGCCGGTCGGCCTCGGCGATGGCATGCACCGCCAGCGGGTTCGGCTCCATCAGCGACGGCAGGTCGACGCGCGACGGCTTCAGGCTGGCCAGCGCATAGCGCGGGTCGCGCTTTTCCAGCGCCTCCAGCGTGCCCAGGATCTGCGCGATGGCAATGCCGCCCGACGACGGCGGCGGCATGCCGCAGACCTTCCACTGCCGGTAGTCGGTGCAGACCGGCACGCGCACCTTGGCCTTGTAGCCCTTGAGGTCGGCCACCGAGAGGCTGCCGGGGTTCGGATGCGCGTTGACCTTGGCGGCGATGTCGCGCGCGATCGGGCCGTTGTAGAACACGTTCGGGCCGTTGCGGGCAATCTCGCGCAGCGTCTGCGCCAGTTGCGGATTGCGGATCAGCGTGCCGACCGGCTTGGCCTTGCCCTGCGCGTCAAGGAAGTACGCGGTCATCTCGGGCGAGCCGCCCATGAACTTGTCCGCCGCGACCTGCGTGTAGAGACGCTGCGACATCGGAAAGCCCTTCTCGGCCAGCCGGATGGCGGGCTGGAACAGCCGCGCCCACGGCAGCCGGCCATGCTCGCGATGCGCCATTTCCAGCGCGCGCAGCACGCCCGGCACGCCCACCGAGCGTCCGCCGATCTGGCCTTCGGAGAACTCCATCGGCTTGCCGTCGGGCCGCATGAACAGGTTCTCGGTGGCGCCGGACGGCGCGGTCTCGCGGCCGTCGTACGCCTGCACGCGCTTGCCGTCCCAGTACATGATGAACGCGCCGCCGCCGATGCCGGTGGCCTGCGGCTCCACCAGCGTCAGCACGGCCTGCATGGCCACGGCCGCGTCGATGGCCGAGCCGCCGGCCCGCAGGATCTCGCGCCCGGCCTCGGTGGCCAGCGGGTTGGCCGCGGCCGCCATGTGCTTCTGCGCGTAGGTGGTGGTCATGCCGGGCCGGTAGCCCGACGACACCTCGGGTGCGGGCGGCATGGCCGCCTGGGCGGCCGGCGCCGAGGCCGGGCCCTGGGCGGCAGCCGGCTTGCCGGCGTCCTTGGCGGTCGTGCCGCACGCGGCAAGCAGCGCCGTCAGCGCCACGGCCAGCGTGGCGCGCCAGCGCGGCGATTGGAAACCGGAAACCTGGGAAGTTGCTGCAACGTCGTCAGTCATGCGGTGTCTCCTGGGGGAAGGCTTCGGCGATTGTAGCGGCGAACGGAGCGCCCGGACTTGCGAATAGTCTGAAAACGGCACCCGGGCGGCCACCGCGGCTGGAGCCGCCAGTCCGGCCGCCAGTCCTGCCGCCAATCCCCCAGCCAGCCCAGCCGTCACATGGCAAAACGGGAGGCCCATGCCTCCCGTCCTTGCTTTGTGTCGACTTCCGACGACCGCGTCAGCGCGTGGTGAACGCCCAGCTCAGGTTCACGCCCTGCCCGTTCAGCGTGCCGCTGACGGTGACGTTGTAGCGCGTGCCGGCGGCCAGCGGCGCGCGCGGCGTGCAGATCGCCAGGCCGCGCGCGGCGCCCGACATGCCCGCGGTGCGCGCGTCCACCTTCTCGCACGGCACGCCGTTGCCGGCCGCGTCGGTGATCGTGAAGGTGTCGGCGTTGAAGGCCAGATTGGTGTTCACGGCCTGCACGGTCACCGGATAGCCCATGGTCTGGCCCGCGTAGGCCGGTGCCGGGTTCGGGCTTTCGTTGTTGACCCAGCTTGCCGGCACGTCGGCCTGGCCGTTGTAGGGGTAGGCCACCATCTGGTTGTCGGCACCGCCCTGGCTGCGGTCGGCCAGGTCGATCGTCTGGTAGTAGTACGCCTGCGTGCCGCCGCTGCTGCCGGCGCCCACGCTCTCGGCAAACCCGCTGCCGGCCGAGCCGTAGCTGCCCAGCAGCGCGGCGCGATGGAACGGCGCGTCCACCAGATCCACCACAAGCTGGTCCTTCGGCGTCATCGACAGGCTGGCGCCCGACTGCGACGTCCAGCGGTTGGCGCCGGCCACCACTTCGGCCGTGGCGTTGGTCGGATAGGCGGCCTGGATGCGGTCGTTGGGCGCCGCGCCGGTGTAGCCGGTCTTGCCCGACTGCTCGTCGTGGGTGAGCGTGTTGTTGGCCAGCATGTAGGCCGTGTGGTTCTGCGCGACGGTGTTCAGCGCATCGCGCGCGGTCAGCGGCGCCAGGCCCACCTGCTCGCGGCGATAGTTGGCGTAGCACAGGCCCGCGCTGCGGGCATCGGCCAGCACGCGATAGCCAGACACGCCGGTGCCGCGCGCGGGCAGCAGCGCGACCGATCCGGTGACCGGGGCCGGCGCGCTGCCGGACACGGTGTAGCAGCCCCGGTCGGTGCCGCCGGCCGTGGGCGCGGTGGCCGTGGCGCCCGTGCCCGTCGACGGCTGCGTGCCGGTGCCCGTCGCGGGCTGCGCGGCCGATTGCGCCGGGCTGCCCGACGCCGCCGTGCTGCTGCTGCCGCCATCGCCGCCACCGCAGGCGGCCAACGTCAGCGCCGCGCCGGCGGCCATGGCGCCGCAGGCCAGCGGGCGCAGCTTCAGAAAGGCAAAGGGCAAGGGTTTCCCTGACATGGAATCGTCTCGGTGCATGGCAATCTAGGAATGGGGAAACTGCCCGCATGGCGGCCGCGCGGGCCGTCACAACGCCAACCAGGGCGCGGCAGCGCCGCGATGGGAGGCGTCCGGGGCAGATGGAACGGGGTGATGGTAGGGAGGCATCCCGGACCCGTCCAGCCTGCGAACATTTTCTTACGGTGTGATCCGGGCGCGCTGCACGTGGCGGCCCGGCCGGCGCTTCAGGCGGACGGAGGCGCCTCGCCGGCCACATCGGCCATGCCGTTGCCCAGCGACGTCATGACCGCCATCAACTGCTCGCGCAGCCAGCGGTTGGCGCCGTCGTTCTCGCCGCCGGCGTGCCAGTACAGGTGCAGCTCCAGCGACGGCACCTTGAACGGCAGCGACAGCAGCCGGTTGGCGTACGGCTCGTTGGCGATGCGCGCGTAGCGCAGCGGCAGCGTGGCCAGCAGATCGGTACAGCTCACCACGCGGCAGGCCGCCGCATAGTGCTGGCAGCGCAGCCGCACGCGGCGCGTCAGGCCCATCCGGTGCAGCGCCTGGTCTTCGAGCCCCGCGCCGCGCCGGCGTGACGAGACGTGGACGTGCTCGGCAGCCAGGTAGCGTTCCAGCGTCAGTTCCTTCTTGACCAGCGGGTGGTCGCGCCGGGCCAGCACGACCATCGGATCGGACATGAACGCGACATGGTGGATCGCCGGCGAGACCGGCAGCAGGATGTCGATGGCGGTGTCCAGCGTGCCCGCAAGCAGCTCGGACTCCATCTCGCGGCGGTCGAAGCGGATGGCGGCGATTTCCACGTGCGGCGCCATGGCCGTCACGCGGGCCATCAGCGGCGGCAGCAGCGTGCTTTCCAGCGCGTCGCGCATGCCGATGGTGAAGCGGCGCGTGGTGTTGGCGGGGTCGAAGTGCGGCGTGTCCTGCAGCGTGCGGGCAAACGATTGCAGCGCGCCGCGCACCTCGCCGGCCAGCGAGCGCGCCAGAGGCGTGGGCGCCATGCCCTGCCCGCGCCGCTCGAACAGCGGGTCGTCGAACAGCGTGCGCAGCCGGCCCAGCGCGTGGCTCACGGCCGGCTGGGTCAGGTTGAGCTGGCGGGCTGCGGCGGTGATGCTGCCTTCGCTGTAGATGGCGTCGAAGACGACGAACAGATTAAGGTCGATCCGGCTCAGTTGCATGGCACCTTCCTGCACGAACAATGGACTGGCGCGACACCCCGGCGCCGATGTCGCGCATTCTGGCACGGAATGCAGCACATTGATACTGACCAATCCAGAAAATTCATTTTTCTAATTTGAATCGTTCCGCTAGAGTAGCCACAGTCGGCACGCGCGTGCCCACCAAACCCCCGAGGAGACCTCATGCAATTCGAATACTCGCCCAAGGTCAAGGAGATGCAGGCCAGGCTGCTGGCCTTCTTCGACAAGCACATCTATCCGAACGAAAAGCGCTTCTATGCCGAAGTGCAGGCCAACCGCGAGGCCGGCAATGCATGGGTGCCCACCAAGGTAGTGGAGGAACTGAAGCCGCTGGCGCGCGAGGCCGGCCTGTGGAACCTGTTCCTGCCGCGTTCCAAGCGGGCGCCGGAGGGGCTGTCCAACCTCGAATACGCGCCGATGTGCGAGATCATGGGCCGCGTGCCCTGGTCGGCCGAGGTCTTCAACTGCGCCGCGCCGGACACCGGCAACATGGAGACGCTGGAACGCTACGCGTCCGAGGCGCTCAAGGACCAGTGGCTGGAGCCGCTGCTGCGCGGCGAGATCCGCTCGGCGTTCCTGATGACCGAGCCGGCCGTGGCGTCGTCGGACGCCACCAACATCGCCTGCCGCATCGAGCGCGACGGCGACCACTACGTGATCAACGGCACCAAGTGGTGGTCGTCGGGCGCCGGCGACCCGCGCTGCAAGGTGTACATCGTGATGGGCAAGACCGACCCCGAGGCGGGCCGCCACGAGCAGCAGTCGATGATCGTCGTGCCGGCCGACACGCCGGGCATCACGATCAAGCGCTTCCTGCCGGTGTTTGGCTATGACGACGCGCCGCACGGCCACATGGAGATCGAGCTGAAGGACGTGCGCGTGCCGGCCGAGAACATCCTGCTGGGCGAAGGCCGCGGCTTCGAGATCGCGCAGGGCCGCCTGGGCCCGGGCCGCATCCACCACTGCATGCGCAGCATCGGCGTGGCCGAGCGCGCGCTGGAACTGATGTGCAAGCGCAGCCTGGAGCGCGTGGCCTTTGGCAAGCAGATTGCCCGCCATGGCGTCACGCAGGAGCGCATCGCCGAGGCCCGCTGCGATATCGAGATGGCGCGCCTGCTGACGCTGAAGGCCGCATACATGATGGATACCGTGGGCAACAAGGTGGCCAAGGCCGAGATCGCGATGATCAAGGTGGTGGCGCCCAACGTGGCCCTGCGCGTGATCGACTGGGCCATCCAGGTGCATGGCGCCGCCGGCGTGTCCAGCGACTTCCCGCTGGCCAACTGGTGGGCCCACCAGCGCACGCTGCGCCTGGCCGACGGTCCGGACGAGGTGCACCGCAACGCCATCGCCAAGCTGGAACTGGCCAAGCACATGAACGTCAGCGCAGACAGCATCCAGATGCCGGTCACGCGCGGTTCCTGACCTGCCCCGCCCTGACCTGACCTGCCGCCCGGGCCGGCGCCCCCACTCCAGGGGGCCCGGCCCGGCGCGTTAGATCTCCCGTCAGCAGGGTTTTTCACTCTGTGCTGTAATGCCTCCGCCAATTCACCATGGAGCGCGTTGCAAAATGATCGACGTCTATTCGTGGGCCACCCCGAACGGCCACAAGGTCCACATCATGCTCGAGGAATGCGGTCTCGAGTACAAGGTGCATCCGATCAACATCGGCGCCGGCGACCAGTTCGGCGACGACTTCCTCAAGATCAGCCCCAACAACAAGATCCCGGCGATCGTCGACAGTGACGGCCCCGACGGCGCGCCGATCTCGCTGTTCGAATCGGGCGCGATCCTGCTCTACCTGGCCGGCAAGACCGGCAAATTCCTGCCCGATGACGTGCGCGGCAAGTACGACGCGCTGCAGTGGCTGATGTTCCAGATGGGCGGCGTGGGCCCGATGCTGGGCCAGGCGCACCATTTCCGCATCTACGCGCCCGAAAAGATCGAATACGCGGTCAACCGCTACACCAACGAGGCCCGGCGCCTGTATGGCGTGATCGACAAGCAGCTGTCCCGCCACGCCTGGCTGGCCGGCGACAGCTACACCATCGCGGACATCGCCACCTTCCCGTGGCTGCGCAGCTGGCAGAACCAGGGCGTGGAGCTGGACGACTACCCGCACCTGAAGCGCTGGTTCAACGAGATTGCCGAGCGCCCGGCCGTCAAGCGCGGCGTGGAGGTGCTGGCCAAGGAGCGCAAGCCGCTGCAATCGGACAAGGAACGCGAGATCCTGTTCGGGGCCACGCAATATCAGCGCCGCTGAGCGCCGCCGGCCGTTGCCGGAATGACACATCCCCGTCAACCGATGCCGGCCTCGGTTTCGGCCGGCGGGGTGTGACGGAGGTTGGCTGCGGGGTGGCAAGGGGGCCGGCTGCACGGCCTTGCGGAACCCGCCAGGCAGGCCGGGTGTGCCCGGCGCCCCGGTATCCGCAATGGACGGCGTGGCGCGGTTTTCCGCCCCGCCGCCCATGCCGGGCGGGGCCGTTTTCGATGCCCCTGTGTTCGACGGACAGGCCGGCATCTGTGCCGCCATCGCGATAGTCAGCGCGCTTAGGATTGCGATCTGGCACCGATAGAACGACGAACTATAAGTTGTCGTTGTGCATAGGTCGAACCCTTAGGCTCGATCGACTTAGCGACTTAGTATCCACACAGCAGCATATGACAGCAGACCCACTCAAGCTGTTCGGGCGGCACCTGACCTGGTTGCGCAAGCAGCGCGGCTGGTCACAGGAAGCGCTGTCGCTGGAAAGCGGCCTGGCCCGATCGTACCTCAGCGGCATCGAACGCGGCACGCGCAATGTTGCGCTATACAACATATGTACCCTCGCGGATACGCTCGGTGTTGCGCCAACCGAGATGCTTGACTTTTCCAAGCATCGTGCCGAGGAGAGCCAGGACGCGCCCCGGTCGCCGTTCGACGCCGAGCAGTCGCCGTCGGTGCAGGCCACGCTGCGGTACATGGCGGAACTGAACGACGTGGACCGCGACGTCGTGGCCGGCGTGGCCCGCGCGCTGGCCCGGCGCCACACGCGCTGAAGCACCACCCCGGCGCCCAGGCCGGGCGCCCTTCGCCAGCCGCGCCGCGCGCGCTCAGACGTTCAGCATGCCCTGCTGCTCGATGAAGGCGATGACCTGGTCCAGCCCCTGCCCCGACTTCACGCTGCCCATCACGAACGGACGCTCGCCGCGCATCTTGCGCGTGTCGCTTTCCATGATTTCCAGCGACGCCCCCACGTACGGCGCCAGGTCGGTCTTGTTGACCACCAGCAGGTCTGACTTGGTGATACCCGGCCCGCCCTTGCGCGGGATCTTCTCGCCGCCGGCCACGTCGATCACGTAGATCGTCAGGTCCGACAGCTCGGGACTGAACGTGGCGGCGAGGTTGTCGCCGCCCGACTCGATGAACACCACGTCGGCGTCGGGAAACTTCGCCAGCATGCGGTCCACGGCCTCCAGGTTGATCGACGCATCCTCTCGGATCGCCGTGTGCGGGCAGCCGCCCGTCTCCACGCCCATGATCCGCTCGGCCGGCAGCGCGCCCGAGATGGTCAGCAGGCGCTGGTCTTCCTTCGTGTAGATGTCGTTGGTGATCGCCACGAGGTCATAGCGGTCGCGCATGGCCTTGCAGAGCATTTCCAGCAGCGTGGTCTTGCCGGAGCCCACCGGGCCACCCACGCCGACGCGCAGGGGAGGATTCTTCTTGGTACGGGTCATGATCGAAAGCTTCAGGAGTTGGGCCGGCCGCCTACGAGCGGAACAGCCGGGAATACTGGGTCTCGTGCCGGGCCGACAGCAGCCCGAGCATGGGCGAGAACGTGGAGAGCCGCGGCGGCTCGGCATCGGCGCGGCGTACGGCTTCGTCGACGGTCGCCTGCACGGCGCCATGCAGCCCAAGCAGGATGCGCTGGCCGGCCACCTGCCCCAGCGGCACGGCCTTGATCGCGGCGGCCACCTGGTTCTCGGCCCAGTTGAACGCATAGGCCGCCAGGCCGTCGCGCCCGTCGATGCCCAGCGCCACGCAGGCCGCCGTGAACGCCGTGGGCAGGCACAGCGGCGACAGGTCGCGCAGCACGCCGCGCATGGCGTCGTCGCCCCAGCCCATCTGCGCGACGAGCTTCGCCAGCGACCATCCCATCTGCTCGGTCTCCAGCCGCAGCTCGGCCGTCTCGCGCGTGGCATGGAACCAGCCGTTCCAGTGCGCCACCGCGCCGTGATCGCCAGCCCGCCACGCGCGATGCAGCAACAGCCAGACCGGCGCCTCGCACTGGGCCTGCACGTGCGAAAGGTTGTCGTGAATCCACCGCTCCGCCGTGCCGGCATCGGCCACCAGCCCGCAGTCGATGGCCGCCTCCAGCCCCTGCGAATAGCTGAACCCGCCAATCGGCAGCGCCGGCGAGGCCAGGTGCAGCAGGGAGATGAGCTGTGGGAGGGTTGTCATGGGGCGCCCTGGATGCGCCGGCCCTGTCCGCCGGCGGGACGGGGGACCGCATGGTCGGTGACCGGGGACGGCGGCTCTACGAAACCGCGTGCCAGCACGGCCAGGCGGATCGATTCCAGCACGCCGTCGATCTCGTGGTCGATCTGGTTGTTCCAGAAGCGCAGGACCGTGTAGCCCTGCGCCTGCAGCCAGCGATCGCGGGCCATGTCTGCCGGCGTGCCGTGCTGGCTGCCGTCGGCTTCGATGATGAGGTGGTACTGCATGCAGACGAAGTCCGCGACGTAGGGTCCCAGTGGCACCTGCCGCTTGAACTTCAGCCCGAGTAATCGGTGAGCCCGAAGGAAGTACCAGAGGCGTTCTTCGGCATTGGTCTGGCGGGTGCGGAGGGACTTTGCGAACGCGTAGCGACTCAGGCGCCGGCCCTCTCCCCCGGCCCCTCTCCCGCCAGCGGGAGAGGGGAGCAAACCAGCAGCCTCGCCAGCGCTGGTGGGGGTAAGCAAACCAGCAGCCTTGCCGGTGCTGGCGGGGGCGTTGTCAGTTCCGTTGGTGGTCTCCCCTCTCCCGCTAGCGGGAGAGGGGTTGGGGGAGAGGGCCAGCCGTTCAACCATTGATCACATCCCGTCAATGCTCATGCCCACAGTGTCCCCCATGCCCATGCGAATGCCCATGCCCATGATCATGCCCATGGTGCTCGTGGAACACCGCCTGCGCCGTGGCGTAGTCTTCGGCGAACGTGGCGTCGTGGCCGTGTTTGTGGCCGCCGCCGTAGGCGCCGGCTTCGGGTTCGAAGGGGGCGTTGGCGCGGGATGCCTGGACGCCCAGGCGGGCCAGCATGTCGGCCAGCACGGGGTCGTATTCCAGCCGCAGGTAGTCGCGGCCCACTTCCACGGGGGTGTGGCGGTTGCCCAGGTGGTAGGCGGCGCGCATCAGCGCCTGGGGATCGGTGGCGCTGACTTCGAGCACCGATTCCGCGGCGGCCTGGACTTCCACGAAGGTGCCGTCCTCGGCCACCAGCAGGTCGCCGCCGCGCAGCACGGTGCCGCGCGGCAGGAACAGCGCGGCCTCGGTGCCGTTATCGAGCACCGCGCGCAGGCGGCTCTTGCTGCGGTCGCCGAATGGCAGCACCAGCTTGGGGGCGCGGCGCACCAGTACCGGTGCGATGCCATGCGGCGCGGGCAGGACTTTGTCGATCTTGATCACGGGTCAGAACAGGAAGTAGCGCTGCGCCATCGGCAGCACGGTGGCGGGCTCGCACGTCAGCAACTGGCCGTCGGCCACCACCTGGTACGTCTCGGGATCGACGGTGACGTGGGGCTGCCAGTCATTGTGCACCATGTCGCGCTTGCTGACGGTGCGGCAGCCGCGCACGGCGGCCAGCGTCTTGGCCAGCCCGTAGCGCCCGCCCACGTCGGCCGCCAGCGCGGCCTGCGAGACGAACGTCAGCGACGACCTGGGCAGCGCGCCGCCGGCCGATGCGAACATCGGGCGGTAGTGCACCGGCTGGGGCGTCGGGATCGACGCGTTGGGGTCGCCCATGGCCGCCGCGGCGATCATGCCGCCCTTCAGGATCAGGCTCGGCTTCACGCCAAAGAACGCCGGCTTCCAGAGCACCAGGTCGGCCCACTTGCCCACCTCGATCGACCCCACCTCGTGCGCGATGCCGTGCGTCAGCGCCGGGTTGATCGTGTACTTGGCGATGTAGCGCCGCACGCGGAAGTTGTCGTGCCCGCCGCGCGCGTCGTGCGGGTCGCCCGGCAGCTTGCCGCGCTGCGCCGCCATCTTGTGCGCGGTCTGCCAGGTGCGCAGGATCACCTCGCCCACGCGGCCCATGGCCTGCGAATCGCTGGAGATCATCGAGAACGCGCCCAGGTCGTGCAGGATGTCCTCGGCGGCGATGGTCTCGCGCCGGATGCGCGACTCGGCAAAGGCGATGTCCTCGGCGATCGACGGGTCCAGGTGATGGCAGACCATCAGCATGTCCAGGTGCTCGTCCAGCGTGTTCACGGTGTACGGCCGCGTGGGGTTGGTCGACGACGGCAGCACGTTGGCCTCGCCGCAGACCTTGATGATGTCGGGCGCGTGGCCGCCGCCGGCGCCCTCGGTGTGGTACGTGTGGATCGTGCGGCCCTTGAACGCGGCGATGGTGGCCTCGACGAAGCCGCCCTCGTTCAGCGTGTCGGTGTGGATGGCCACCTGGGTGTCGGTGTCGTCGGCCACGGTCAGGCAGGTGTCGATGGCCTGCGGCGTGGTGCCCCAGTCCTCGTGCAGCTTCAGCCCGATGGCGCCGGCCTGCACCTGTTCGGTCAGCGGGCCGGTCTGGCTGGCGTTGCCCTTGCCCAGGAAGCCGATGTTCATCGGGTAGGCGTCGGCGGCCTGCAGCATCCGCTCCATGTACCACGGGCCGGGCGTCACGGTGGTGGCGTAGGTACCCGTGGCCGGCCCCGTGCCGCCGCCGATCATCGTCGTCACGCCGCTCATCAGCGCCTCTTCGATCTGCTGCGGGCAGATGAAGTGGATGTGGGTGTCGATGCCGCCGGCCGTGACGATCATGCCCTCGCCGGCAATGACCTCGGTGCCGGGGCCCACGACGATGGTCACGCCCGGCTGGATGTCCGGGTTGCCGGCCTTGCCGATGCCGGCGATGCGGCCGTGCTTGAGCCCGATGTCGGCCTTGACGATGCCCCAGTGGTCGACGATCAGCGCGTTGGTGATGACCGTGTCGACGCAGTCCTGCGACATGCGCTGGCTCTGCCCCATGCCGTCGCGGATCACCTTGCCGCCGCCGAACTTGACCTCCTCGCCGTAGATCGTGAAGTCGCGCTCGACCTCGATCACCAGCCCCGTGTCGGCCAGCCGCAGGCGGTCGCCCGTGGTGGGGCCGAACATCTCGGCATACGCCTGCCGCGAAATCTTCACGCTCATCACAGCGCTCCCATGATCTTGCCGTTGAAGCCGTAGACGATGCGGTCGCCGTCCAGCGCCACGAGCTGCACCGTGCGCGACTGGCCGGGCTCGAAGCGCACGGCCGTGCCCGCCGCGATGTCCAGCCGGAAGCCGCGTGCGGCCTCGCGGTCGAACGACAGCGCCGCGTTCGTCTCGTAGAAATGGAAGTGCGAGCCCACCTGCACCGGGCGGTCGCCCGTGTTGGCCACGGTCACGCTGACCGTCGGCCGGCCCGCGTTCAGTTCGATCTCGCCGTCCAGCGGCATCAGTTCCCCGGGAATCATCGCCTGGCTCCTTGGGATGGGTCAGGCCACCAGCAGGCCGGCGCCGTACAACGCCACGCCCGCCCCGGCCACGCGCGCGATCCAGCCCGCATGGCGGCGCAGGAACGTGCCGGCGCCGATGCCCATCACGTGCAGCGCCATCGTGCTCGCGGCAAAGCCGCCGACGTAGGCCAGCACGGCCGGCAGCGCGGCGGCCGTGGTGGGCAGCTCGGCGCCGTGCGCGTAGCCGTGGAACAGCGCGAAGCCGCCGACGATGGCCATGCCGGCCGGCGCCGACAGCCGGGCGCGCGCGGCCACCAGCAGCCCGATCACGAGCAGCGAGGCGGCGATCATCGGCTCCACGGCCGGCAGCGACAGGCCCGCCAGGCCCAGCACCGCGCCCACCAGCATCATCGCCACGAACGCGAACGGCAGGCGCAGCAGCGCGCGCTTCGCATCGCCCTGCCCGAACGCGCCTTGGGGCGGCGCGGCCAGCGCGCTCCAGACGCCCACGGCGGCCATGGCCAGCAGGTGGTCGGCGCCCGTGAACGGGTGGGCCAGCCCGGCGAACAGGCTGGCGCCGACGGTGGCGGCGTCGTGACCCGGATGGGCCAGGGCCGACGCGGCGGCCAGCGACAGCGCGGCGCCGGTGGCCACGCGCGGCGCCAGCGTACGCAGGCGGCGGCGGACGGTATCGAGGGAATGGGCGGAATGGCGCATCGGGTGGTTCCTCTTGTTGTGCATGTCGGATGGGCGGGGCTGGCGCGGCATGGGCGCGTCAGACGATCGGGTGGTGGACGGTCACGAGCTTGGTGCCGTCCGGGAAGGTGGCCTCGACCTGGATCTCGGGGATCATCTCGGCCACGCCGTCCATGACGTCCTCGCGCGCCAGCACGGTGGTGCCTTCGTGCATCAGTTCGGCCACGGTGCGGCCATCGCGCGCGCCTTCCATGATGGCGGCCGTGATCAGCGCCACGGCCTCGGGGTAGTTGAGCTTGAGCCCGCGCGCGCGGCGGCGTTCGGCCAGCAGCGCGGCGGTGAAGATCAGCAGCTTGTCTTTCTCGCGCGGTGTCAGTTCCATGTGTCGGATCCAGTTCTTCGTGGTTGTTCAGGTGGCCCAGAGCCGCAGCGGGCGGGCCGGCACGCCGTGCAGGGGCTGGCGCAGGGCCTGCCAGCCGTCGATCATCAGGTGTCGCACGGCCTCCATGTCGCGGCCCAGCACGCGCATCAGCAGCATCGGCATCGATGCCGGCCCGGCGGCGGCCAGGCAGGTCACGCCGGCGCGCAGGTCGGGCCGGTACGGCAGCGACGCAGCCAGTGCCTCGGCCAGCTCCTGTGTGGCGCCCTGCCCCACGGCCCAAAGCGTGCCGAGGATGGGCAGGCCGTCCAGGCCGGCCACCGCGCCGCGCAACGGCGACGCGGCGTCGAAATGCGACTGCTCGATCCACAGCGCGCGGCCGGCGCAGGCAATGCGCGTGTCGAGCCACAGCGATCCGCTGGCCCAGCGCTCGCCCGAGGCCAGCCGGCCCAGCACGACGGCGTCCCAGCCGATGGCACTGCCGCCGGGCGCCACGTCGACGTCGGTGCCGATCCGCGCGCGGGCATCGTCGAACACGATGTTCTCCTGCGGCAGCCAGTCCAGCCGTGCGCCTTCGGCCACGTCGATGCGCACATGCTGCGCGGCGTCGCGGCCGAGCGACTTGTACCACTTGGTGGCGCCCGGCGTGGCCAGCACCGCATGGGCGCCCGGCGCCACGGCGATGTCGATGTCCAGCCGGTCGCCTCCAGCCACGCCGGCCGGCGGGTGCAGCACCACGCCGTGGCAGATGTCGCCCTCGGGATAGAGCGGCTTCTGCACGCGCAGCGGGCCTTCGTGGCGGCGCTCGACCATGGCGGTGCGGCCCGCGCGCACGGCAAAGCGCAGGCGCAGGCTGGCGTGCCATGTGGACGGGGCGGCAAGCGACGAAGGGAAATCGGGGTGACGCATCGAAACGGATTCGGCGGGTTCAGGGGGCGCGGGGGCGCGGGGGCGTTGGCGGCGATCATAGCGCGCGGCCGCCTCCACCGGAAGGCGGCACGGCGGCCGGCGCAGGCGGCGCGGCGTCAGACGGCGATCAGCTCGCGCACGCCGTCCTGCTCCATCGTCGCGCCCGCGCCCTTGGCCACCACCTCGCCGCGGCTCATCACCACGTAGTGGTCGGCCAGGTGGCGCGCGAACTCGTAGTACTGCTCCACCAGCAGCACGGTCATGCCGTACTCGTCGACCAGCAGCCGCAGCGCCCGGCCGATGTCCTGGATAATCGACGGCTGGATGCCCTCGGTGGGCTCGTCCAGGATCAGCAGGCTGGGCTCGCTCATCAGCGCGCGGCCGATGGCCAGTTGCTGCTGCTGGCCGCCCGACAGGTCGCCGCCGCGCCGCTGGCGCATGGTGCGCAGCACCGGGAACAACTGGTAGATGCGGTCCGGCACGCCGGCCGGCTTGCCGCGGCTGGCGGCGCCGATCAGCAGGTTTTCCTCGACCGTCAGGCGCGGAAAGATCTCGCGCCCCTGCGGCACATAGGCCAGCCCGGCCGACACGCGCTCGTACGGCGCCTTCTTCTCCAGCGCCTTGCCGTCCCAGTGGACCGTGCCGCTGCGCGTGGGGACCACGCCCATCAGGCACTTCAGCAGCGTGCTCTTGCCCACGCCGTTGCGGCCCAGCAGCGTGGTCAGCCGGCCCTGCGGCACGTCGAACGAGACGTCGCGCAGGATGTGGCTGCCGCCGTAGAACTGGTTCAGTGCATTGACCTGCAGCATCGTTATCTTCCCAGGTAGGATTCGATCACGCGCTCGTCGCGCTTCACGGCGTCGAGCGTGCCCTCGGCCAGCAGGCTGCCTTCGGCGAGCACGGTGACCTTACCGGCGTCGCCGGCCAGCGCGGCCACGAATTCCATGTCGTGCTCCACCACCATCATCGAGCAGGTGCCGCGCAGGCTGTTCAGCAGGCCGGCCAACTGCATCGTTTCCTCGTCGGTCATGCCGGCCACCGGCTCGTCGAGCAGCAGCAGCTGCGGCTGCTGCATCAGCAGCATGCCGATCTCCAGCCGCTGCTTCTGCCCGTGCGACAGCAGGCCCGCCGGGCGGTAGGCTTCGTCCTCCAGCCCGGTCAGCGCCAGCGTTTCCTCGATGCGGCGGTGGCCGTCGCCGGTCAGCCGCGCGCGCAGCGACGACCACCAGCGCTTGTCGGCCTTCATCGCCAGTTCCAGGTTTTCCCAGACTTCGTGCTGCTCGAAGACCGTGGGCTTCTGGAACTTGCGCCCGATGCCGGTCTGGGCGATCTTCGGCTCGGTCATGCGCATCAGGTCGATGGTCTGGCCCAGGAACACGCGGCCCGTGACGTTGGCGTTGCGCGGGCCGGTCTTGCCGGTAATCACGTCCATCATCGTCGTCTTGCCGGCGCCGTTGGGGCCGATCACGCAGCGCAGCTCGCCGTGGTCGATCGACAGCGACAGCTTGTTCAGCGCGCGAAAGCCGTCGAACTGCACGGTCAGGTCCTCGATGTAGAGGATCGGGCCGTGCGTGGTGTCGATGACGCCCGGCTCGACGATGCGGCCCAGGCCCGTGGCGTCGCCGCTTTCGGCATGCTCCACTCCCAGTGCGGCGTTCATGCGTTGCTCCCTTGTTGCGGCGCGGCCACCGGTTCCTCGGCCGCCGCGGCGTCGATCTTCTGCGCGGCGGTGCGCCGGCCGCGCAGGCGGCGCACCAGGCCGACCACGCCGTCGGGCAGGTACAGCGTTACCAGCACGAACATCGCACCGAGCAGGAACAGCCAGTACTCGGCAAAGTAGGCCGTGAACATCGTCTTGGCACCGTTGACCAGGAACGCGCCGACGATCGGGCCAATCAGCGTGCCGCGCCCGCCCACGGCCACCCAGACGGCCATCTCGATCGAGTTGGCCGGCGACATCTCGCCCGGGTTGATGATGCCCACCTGCGGCACGTACAGCGCGCCGGCAATGCCGCACAGCACGGCCGAGAACGTCCAGACGAACAGCTTGTAGCCGAGCGGGTTGTAGCCGGAGAACATCACGCGCATCTCGGCGTCGCGCACGGCGGTAACCACGCGTCCGAGCTTGGACGTGACGATGTAGCGGCACGCGACGAACCCGCCGACCAGCGCCAGGAACGTCAGCACGAACAGCGCGGTGCGCGTCTCCGGCGCGGCCACGGCGTAGCCGGCGATGCGCTTGAAGTCCGTGAAGCCGTTGTTGCCGCCGAAGCCGGTCTCGTTGCGGAAGAACAGCAGCATCGCCGCGTAGGTCATGGCCTGCGTGATGATCGACAGGTAGACGCCCTTGATGCGCGAGCGGAACGCGAAGTACCCGAACAGCCAAGCCAGCACGCCCGGCACCAGCACCACCAGCAGCAGCGCGTACGGCAGGTGCTCGGTGCCCTGCCAGAACCAGGGCAGTTCCTTCCAGTCAAGGAACACCATGAAGTCGGGCAGGTCGCTCTTGTAGACGCCCTCGCGGCCGATGGACCGCATCAGGTACATGCCCATCGCGTAGCCACCCAGCGCGAAGAACAGCCCGTGGCCCAGGCTCAGGATGCCGCAGTAGCCCCAGACCAGGTCCAGCGCGATGGCGGCCAGCGCAAAGCACATGATCTTGCCGACCAGCGTCAGCGCGTAAGCCGACAGGTGCAGCGGATGCCCCTCGGGCAGCAGCAGCGCGCAGACCGGCACGCCGATGCCGACGATGGCGGTCAGCGCCACCAGCAGGGTCCAGACGCGGCCCGAGAACAGCGGCGGGCGCTCGGGCACGGCCAGGCGGAACGTCTTGCCGGATTCAGAGGAAAAACTGCGCATGTCAGGCCTCCGCGCTGCGCCCCTTGAGCGCGAAAAGTCCCTGTGGCCGTTTCTGGATGAACAGCACGATCAGCACGAGGACGAAGATCTTGGCCAGCACCGCGCCGTAGAACGGCTCGATGAACTTGTTGATGATGCCCAGGCCGAAGGCGCCGACGATCGTCCCGGCCAGCTGGCCCACGCCGCCGAGCACCACGACCATGAACGAGTCGATGATGTACGCCTGGCCCAGGTCCGGGCCCACGTTGCCGATCTGCGACAGCGCGCAGCCGCCCAGCCCGGCAATGCCGGCGCCGAACGCGAACGCGTAGCTGTCCACCTTCCAGGTGCGCACGCCCACGCAGGCGGCCATCGTGCGGTTCTGCGTCGTGGCGCGCACGAACAGGCCCAGCCGCGTGCGGTTCAGCACGGCCCAGGCCACGGCCACCACGCCCAGCGCGAACAGGATGATGACCACGCGGTTGTACGGGATCACGAGCCCGGCCATCGCGGTAAAGCCGCCGCTCATCCACGCCGGGTTGGCCACCTCCACGTTCTGCGCGCCGAAGATGGTGCGCACGGCCTGCATCAGCAGCAGGCTGATACCGAACGTGGCCAGCAGCGTTTCCAGCGGACGGCCGTACAGGTGGCGCAGCACGATGCGCTCGATTGCGAAGCCGACCAGGCCGGCGGCCAGGAACGATGCCGGCAGCGCGGCCAGCAGGTACCAGCCGAACGCCTCGGGCGGCGCGTAGGCGCGGAACAGCGTCTGCACCACGTAGGTGGCATAGGCGCCGATCATCAGGAATTCGCCGTGCGCCATGTTGATGACGCCGATCAGGCCGTACGTGATGGCCAGGCCCAGCGCGGCCAGCAGCAGCACGCTGCCCAGGCTCAGGCCCGCGAACAGGTTGCCGACCACCTCGGCGCGGCGCTCGCCGCTGCGCAACTGGTCGATGGCCTGCTGGGCGGCCACGCGCACGCCCTCGTCGGGCTCGCGGTACTTGCCGGCGTCGTCCTTTTCCATCAGCGGTGCCAGCTTCTGGCGCGACTGCGGGTTGCTGTCGCTGGCCAGGATGCGGATGGCCTCGATGCGGTCGCCGCGCGCCGCGTCGGTACCCTCGGCCAGCACCGTGCTGGCCCAGATCACGTCGAGCCGGGCGCGCAGGCCGGCGTCGGCCTCGGCCTTGCGGGCTGCCTCCACCGCCGGGCGCGACGCGCTTTCGGGCTGGTCCAGCAGCGTGGCGATGGCCTGCGTGCGGACGGCGATGTCGGCCGACTGCAGCAGCAGGCTGCTGGCGGCACTGTCGACGATGGCGCGCAGGCTGTTGTTCAGCGTCAGCGATTCCAGCGAATCGGCCGGCACGGTGACCGGCTGGCCGGTGATCGCGTCGAGCGTCTTGTCGCCGTCGGTGCGCACCATGCCCACGGACGGCGCGTACTGCAGCGCATCGTCCTGCAGCGCCTTCAGGATCGGCTCGGCCTGGGCGGGCGGCGCCTGCGTGATGCGGGTCAGCGCGGCGGTCTTCGCATCGAAGTCGTCTTCGGCCAGCGGCTTCAGGTCCGCCTGGGTCAGCGGCGTGGCGGCCCAGAGCGGGGCGGCGGCCAGCAGCAAGGCGGCAAGCACGGCGCGCAGCCATGCCAGCCATGACGCATGTGGTCGGTGCATTCAGGAGTCTGGTGTAGCGCGATGGATCGCGTCTTTTGTTCGTTCGGATGACCTGCGGGCGCCCCCTCTCCCGCCGGGCGGGAAAGGGGATGCATGACCAAGCCGGGGCCGGCTTAGTTGACCTTGTCGGCCTTGCCTTCGTTGCCGGCGATGAACGGGCTCCACGGCTGGGCGCGGACCGGCTTGGCCGTCTTCCACACCACGTTGAACTGGCCGTCGCCCTTCACCTCGCCGATCATCACGGGCTTGTAGAGGTGGTGGTTGTCACCCATGGTCAGCGTGAAGCCGTCCGGGGCCTTGAAGGTCTGGCCGTACATGGCGGCGCGCACCTTGTCCACGTCGGTGGTGCCGGCCTTCTTGACGGCCTGGGCCCACACGTGGATGCCCACGTAGGTGGCTTCCATCGGGTCGTTGGTCACGCGCTTGTCGCCGCCGGGCAGGTTGTTGGCCTTGACCCATGCCGCCCACTGCTTCTTGAACGCATCGTTCTGCGGGTTCTTGACCGACATGAAGTAGTTCCACGCGGCCAGGTGGCCCACCAGCGGCTTGGTGTCGATGCCGCGCAGTTCTTCCTCGCCCACGGAGAACGCCACCACCGGCACGTCCTTGGCCTTCAGGCCGGCGTTGCCCAGTTCCTTGTAGAACGGCACGTTGGAGTCGCCGTTGATCGTGGAGATCACGGCGGTCTTGCCGCCCTGCGAGAACTTCTTGATGTTGGCGACGATGGTCTGGTAGTCGCTGTGGCCGAACGGGGTGTAGACCTCCTCGATGTCCTTGTCGGCCACGCCCTTGCTCTTCAGGAACGCGCGCAGGATCTTGTTGGTGGTGCGCGGGTAGACGTAGTCGGTGCCCAGCAGGAAGAAGCGCTTGGCGCCGCCGCCTTCCTTGCTCATCAGGTATTCCACCGCCGGGATGGCCTGCTGGTTCGGCGCGGCGCCCGTGTAGAACACGTTCTTGGACATTTCCTCGCCCTCGTACTGCACCGGGTAGAACAGCAGCGAGTTCAGTTCCTCGTAGACCGGCAGCACGGACTTGCGCGACACCGACGTCCAGCAGCCGAACGTGACCGCGACCTTGTCCTTGGTGACGAGCTGGCGGGCCTTCTCGGCGAACAGCGGCCAGTTCGAGGCGGGGTCTACCACCACGGGCTCAAGCTTGCGGCCCAGCAGGCCGCCGCTCTTGTTGATCTCGTCGATCGTCATGAGCGCCACGTCCTTCAGCGACGTCTCGGAAATGGCCATCGTGCCGGACAGCGAGTGCAGGATGCCGACCTTGATCGGCTCCTTGGTCTGCGCCATCAGCGGGCTGGTACCGATCATCGCCGCGGCGGCCACCGCCGACAGCTTCAGCATGTCACGTCGTTTCATTGCAGCTCCCAGTTTGTCGTGTTTGGTAGGGACTACGCACCCCGGGTGATGCTTCTGCAACTAGCGTGCCATCGGGCGCATCGCCCGCAAACCGTTGCCAGGCATCGGCGACGCGACAAATCGGCGGAAAGGGAATCGCGGCGCACCAGGACGGTGCGCGTGCCGCGCGCGGCAGGCGGCAGGAGGATGCACCGATGCCGTGCATCGATGCGGCACGGTGCAGGACCGTGCGCCGCCGGTGCATGGCGCACCGCGGGCAATAAAAAACGGGGCCCGAAGGCCCCGTTTCGTCAGATACCGGCGATGGCGGTTACTTGCTCATCCACGGCATCATGTTTGCGTTCATGTTGTGCATGATCCAGAGCGAACCGGCCAGCACGATGAACAGGATCAGGACCGTGAACAGCAGCGCCATCACGTTCCACTTCTGGCCATCAGAGCCGTCCAGGTGCAGGAAGTACTTCAGGTGGACGACGATCTGCACGACGGCCATGCCCAGGATGATCCAGAGCGTGGTGGCGCGGTCCATCGAGCCGTCCATCACGATCTTGAACGGGATCACGGTCAGGATCACGGCTAGCACGAAGCCGATGACGTACGACTTGACGCTGCTGTGGCCGTGCGAGGCGCCGTGGGCGCTCGTAGCGTGTTGCTGTGCCATTTACATTGCTCCCATCAGGTAGACGACCGTGAACACGCCGATCCAGACCACGTCCAGGAAGTGCCAGAACAGGCTGAGACAGTTCAGGCGCTTGGCCACCACCGGCGTCAGGCCCTTCTTCGACAACTGGTACATCAGTACCAGCATCCACACCATGCCGCTTGCCACGTGCAGGCCGTGCGTGCCGACCAGCGTGAAGAACGATGACAGGAACGCGCTGCGGCTGGGGCCGGCGCCTTCGTGGATCAGGTGGGCGAACTCGTTGATTTCCATCGCCATGAAGCCCGCGCCAAGCAGGAACGTCACGGCCAGCCAGAACATCACGCGGCCACGCTGCTGGTTCTGCATCGACACCATGGCAAAGCCGTAGGTGATCGACGAGAACAGCAGGATGGCGGTTTCCACGAGCACGTAGTTGAGCTCGAACAGCTCCTTGCCCGACGGGCCGCCCGCCACTTCGCCGCGCAGGACGGCGAACGCGGCGAACAGGCACGCGAACAGGATGCAGTCGCTCATCAGGTACAGCCAGAACCCGAAGATCGTGTTCTCGCTGGTGTCGTGATGCGCGTGGTCGTGCGCCTCGTCGTGCGAGTGCGCATGCGCGGGGGCTTGCGCCCCGAAGCGGTCAAGAACTTCTGTCGACATGGTTATCAGCCCTGGGCAGCCACACGCTGCTGGTAGCGGGTTTCGATCTGCTCAACCTCGGCGGCCGGCACGTAGTAGTCGATGTGGTCATCGTTGGCGCGGCGGATGAACGCCACGACCATGCCGACCAGGCCCACGGCGGCCAGCCACCAGATGTGCCAGGTCAGCGCAAAGCCCAGCGCCAGGCTCCAGGCACCCATGTAGAAGCCGGCTGCCGTGTTCTTCGGCATGTGGATCTGCTCGAACCCGCTGGTCGGCATCTTCTCGCCACGGGCCTTCATGTCGGCAAACGCGTCCAGGTCACGCACCACCGGGGTGTGCGCGAAGTTGTAGAACGCGGGCGGCGACGACGTGGCCCATTCCAGCGTGCGGCCACCCCACGGGTCGCCGGTCACGTCGGCCAGCTTCTTGCGGTCGCGGATCGACACGACGATCTGCAGCACCTGGAAGCCGATGCCCATCGCCACGAACACCACGCCCACCACGGCCAGGTGCAGCCACGGCGTCCATTCCGGGTTGTCGGTATGGTTCAGGCGGCGCGTCATGCCCATCAGGCCCAGCACGTACAGCGGCATGAACGCGAAGTAGAAGCCCACCAGCCAGCACCAGAAGGCGCACTTGCCCAGGCGCTCGTTCAGCTTGAAGCCGAATGCCTTCGGCCACCAGTAGGTGACGCCGGCCAGGTAGCCGAACAGCACGCCGCCGATGATCACGTTGTGGAAGTGGGCAATCAGGAACAGCGAGTTGTGCAGCACGAAGTCGGCTGCCGGCACGGCCATCAGCACGCCGGTCATGCCGCCGATCACGAACGTGATCATGAAGCCCAGCGTCCACAGCACCGGCGACGTGAACTGCACGCGACCACGGTACATCGTGAACAGCCAGTTGAAGATCTTCACGCCCGTCGGGATCGAGATGATCATCGTCGTGATGCCAAAGAACGCGTTGACGTTGGCACCGGAACCCATCGTGAAGAAGTGGTGCAGCCACACGATGAACGACAGGACCATGATCGCGGCCGTGGCGTAGACCATGCCCTTGTAGCCGAACAGCTTCTTGCCCGAGAACGTCGAGATGATTTCCGAGAAGATGCCGAAGGCCGGCAGGATCAGGATGTACACCTCGGGGTGGCCCCAGATCCAGATCAGGTTCACGTACATCATGGCGTTACCGCCGCCATCGTTCGTGAAGAAGTGCATGTCGAAGTAGCGGTCCAGGCCCAGCAGCGCCAGCGACACGGTCAGCACCGGGAAGGCGGCCACGATCAGCACGTTGGTGCACAGGGCCGTCCAGGTGAACACCGGCATGCGCATCAGCGTCATGCCCGGGGCGCGCATCTTCAGGATCGTCACCAGGAAGTTCACGCCGGTAAGCAGCGTGCCCAACCCTGAAATCTGCAGCGACCAGAGGTAGTAGTCCACCCCCACGCCAGGGCTGTAGTCCAGGCCCGACAGCGGCGGGTAGGCCAGCCAGCCGGTGCGCGCGAACTCGCCAACGCCCAGCGACACGTTCACCAGCATCGCGCCGGCCACGAACAGCCAGAAGCTCAGCGTGTTCAGGAACGGGAATGCCACGTCGCGCGCGCCAATCTGCAGCGGCACCACGAGGTTCATCAAGCCCGTCATCAGCGGCATGGCCACGAAGAAGATCATGATCACGCCGTGGGCCGTGAACACCTGGTCGTAGTGCTCGGGCGGCAGGAAGCCGGTGGCACCGTTGGTGGCCACGGCAAGCTGGGTACGCATCATGATGGCGTCGGCAAAGCCGCGCAGCAGCATGATCAGCGCCACCAGCGAGTACATCACGCCGATGCGCTTGTGGTCGACCGAGGTAATCCACTCGGTCCACAGGTAGTCCCACTTCTTGAAATACGTGATCGCGCCGAGCAGCGCCAGCCCGCCAAGGGCCACGCAGCTCAGCGTGATCATGATGATCGGCTCATGAAACGGAATCGCCGACAAACTCAATTTGCCAAACATCATTGCTCCTAGATTTGCGCGCCCACGGCCGGGGTGGCCGGCGTGGTCAGGGACACACGCTCTTCGCCGAGCGTGTTACGCGACGTGCAGACCGGACCGCCATCGAAACCTTCGCGGGCGATTGCACGGCCGTCGTGCCCCATGTACTGATGCAGGATGCCGGTGAACAGGTTGTCCTCGACCTTGCCGAAGTACGTCACCGGTTCTGCCTCGCTCGGCTTGGCCAGGACCTTGTAGTCCGCGGCGGCGAGCTGCTTGCTGGACGCGCGCACCTGCTCCACCCACTTGTCGAACTCGAAGTTCGACATGGCGATGGTCTTGAACTTCATGCCCGAGAAGCCGCCGCCGCTGTAGTTGGCGGACATGCCGTCGTACGTGCCGGCTTCATTGGCGATGAGGTGCAGCTTGGTCTCCATCCCGGCCATGGCGTACACCTGGCTGCCCAGTTGCGGGATGAAGAACGAATTCATGATCGAATCCGACGTGATCTTGAAGTTCACCGGCGTGTTCACCGGCAGCGCCAGCTGATTGACCGTCGCGATCTTCAGTTCCGGATAGATGAACAGCCATTTCCAGTTCATCGCCACGGCTTCCACCTGCACGGGCTTGACGCTGGATTCCAGCGGCTTGTACGGATCGAGGTCGTGGGAAGACTTCCACGTAATGATGCCCAGCGCGATGATGATCAGGCACGGGATCAGCCAGACCACCACTTCGATCTTCGTCGAGTGCGACCAGTCGGGGTCGTAGGTGGCCGACGTGTTGCTGGCGCGGTACTTCCACGCGAACACGAGCGTCAGGATGATGACTGGCACGACGACCAGCAGCATCAGCCAGGTGGCGATCAGGATGATGCCCTTGATGTCCACGCCGACCTGCCCTTTCGGGTTCATCAGCGCAAAGTCGCAGCCGGCCAGCAGGAGCAGGCCAAGGCAAGGCAGGTACCGCATCAGGCGCGGCATTGTTGGTGTCTTCATGTCACGACGGTCTGGTTGCGCCACGCCTGTGCACAAGCGAGGCACTGCCGCCTGCTGCACGGGGCAACGGGCTGGCTGGGCTGGGGAAAACCGGGGACGTGTCCTAAGCTGGCGCGTGCGGAAAATGGGGCGTGCAAGCGCCGGCGGACCATGCGGCCGGGCAACGCCATGAGCGCGGCTGGACAGCAACTGACGACTGCGTGCGCGAAACGCGGGGGGGCGCCAAGCGTGCGCTGAGGTAACCGACTGCCTACTGCGATCGGTCCCGGTTCGGAGCAGCCACCGGGACAAGCGTTGTGCAACGATGCCTACGCGGTATCCGCCTGCATTTGACCGCCTCGCCAGCGCAGCGAGAACGGTCTCCGAGCGGATATCGCATTACCTAAAACATCGTTGGCCGCGAATGTACCGCAACGCAACATTGCGGGTAAACCCAAACACAACGGAAACACTGTTCTTTTAATCGGACAATGTTTCAGCTGTCGCACAAAGGAAACAGATCATGTCATGAAGCGATGGACGACGCGAATCTGCTGGACAAAAGAAAGGGGCCGCGTTCTAGCGGCCCCGCTGGCGCTGCGCTGACGGCGCGCTCAGGAGTAGCGGCGGGTGATCGATTCTGCCACGCAGACCGGCCGGTCGCTGCCTTCCCGCTCGACCGTGACCTCCCAGGTGGACTGCGCCCCGGCCAGCCCGTTGGGCGCCGGGTCCAGCCGCTCCACCTTGAGCAGTTTCACGCGCGCGCGCAGGCGGCTGCCCACCGGCACCGGGGCGGTGAATCGCACCCGGTTCAGGCCATAGTTGACGCCCATCTTGACGCCTTCCATGTGGATGGCGCTGTGCATGAACTGCGGCAGCAGCGACAGCGTCAGGAAGCCGTGCGCCACCGGGGCGCCGAACGGCGACTCGCGCCGGGCCCGCTCGACGTCCACGTGGATCCACTGGTGGTCGCCGGTCGCCTCGGCGAACAGGTTCACCTGCTGCTGGGTGATCTCGAACCAGTCGCTGACGGCCACTTCCTGGCCCTGGAGGGATTCCAGTTCTTCCAGCGATGCGATGGTGCGCATATGCGTTGTCTCCTGTCGTGCTGTGGTAGGTGCTGCTGTGGTGCTGTGGTGCTGTGTTCCTGTCGGCCGGATGCCCTGCTGCCGGCCGTTGCCTTACGCCGGGCGCCGCTTGTACATGCCCATGCCCTTGACCGTGCAGACCACCTCGCCCTTCTGGTTCGTGCCGACCCACTGGGTCATCACCACGCCCCGGTCAGGCTTGGAGCTGGACGGCCGGGCGTCCAGGATCTTCAGCGACGCGGTCAGCGTGTCGCCGGCATAGACCGGCTTGATCCAGCGGACTTCGTCCACGCCGGGCGAGCCCATGCTGGTGGAACGGTCGCCCATCGACTGTACCAGCAGCCGCATGATGATGCCGCAGGTCATCCAGCCGCTGGAGATCAGCCCGCCGTAGATGCTCTGCTCGGCGGCGGCCTTGTCGATGTGGAACGGCTGGGGGTCGTACTGCCTGGCGAACGCGACGATTTCCTCTTCGGTCACGTGGTAGCTGCCGAGCGGGATCTCGCTGCCGACGACGTAGTCTTCGAAATACATCTTGCTGGACATCGGGGGCTCCAAAGCAAAAAACCGCGCTCGGGGTGGCCGGCGCGGTTCGGGTCAATCGATGCGGTCAGGCGGCTTCCTGGAAGCCGGGCTGGCTGGCAAAGCGTCCCAGGTGGTGGTCCACGTCGCCGAAGGTCGTGTTGATCAGCGTCAGCCGCTTGAACATGTGCGCGGCCGGCAGTTCGTCGGTCACGCCCATGCCGCCGTGGATCTGCACCGCCTCCTGGCCGACCGAGCGGGCCGCCTGGCCCACGCGCGCCTTGGCGGCGGACACGTAGCGGCGGCGCTCCTCGGGCGACGCCTCCTCGAAGCGCGCCGCGGCCAGCAGCGTGATCGAGCGCGACTGCTCGGCATGGATGAACATCTCGACCATGCGGTGCTGCAGCGCCTGGAAGCGGGCGATGGGCACGCCAAACTGCTGGCGCGTCTTGGCGTATTCGAGCGTGGCGGCGTTCAGCGTATCCATCACGCCAACGGCCTCGGCGCAGAGCAGCACGGCGGCGTAGTCGGCCGTGGCCTCCAGCACGTCCCAGCCCTTGCCTTCGGCGCCCAGCAGCGTGGCGGGGGCGTCGGTGAACGTCACGTCGGCCGCGCGCAGGTTGTCGATCGTGCGGTAGTCCTTGACGCTGACGCCCGCGCCCTGCGTGTCGACCAGGAACAGCGAGATGCCATCGCGGTCAGACTGGCCGCCGGCCGTACGGGCCGACACCACCAGCTTGTCAGCCTGCGCGCCGTGGATCACCACGACCTTGCGGCCGTTGAGCTTGCCGCCCTTGGCCGTCACGGTCACGTTGTTCAGCTCGTAGCGCGCCTGCGGCTCGTTGAACGCCGTGGCCAGCTTCAGTTCGCCGCCGGCCACCTGTTCCAGCAGCGCGTCCTGCCGGCCGGCCAGCTTCAGTGCCTGCGTGGCCACCACGGTGGCAAAGTACGGCTCGACCACCAGGCCACGGCCCAGTTGTTCCTGCACCACCATCATGTCGACGGCCGTGCCCGAGAACCCGCCCTGCGCCTCCGGCACCGGCAGCGCCGTCAGGCCCAGTTCCACCAGGGCGCCCCAGGCCTGCTCGCCAAAGCCGGCATCGGTCTTGATGTTCTTCTTGCGCGATTCGAAGTCGTAGCTTTTCTCGACGAAGCGGCGGATGGCATCGGACAGTTGCTTCTGTTCGTCGCTGAGATTGAAGTTCATGTCGCGTGTCTCCTCACAGCCCCAGAATCATCTGGCTGATGATGTTCTTTTGGATTTCGTTGGAACCACCGTAGATCGACGTCTTGCGGTAGTTGAAGTAGTACGCGGCCAGCGGTGCGGCGTCGTCGTAGCCGGTCACGGCGTGCTCCGTCTCGCACTCCAGGTACGGTGTGTCGAACGGCTGCGCGTACGGGCCCACGGCCTCTACCATCAGTTCGGTGAGCATCTGCTGGATCTCGGTGCCCTTGATCTTGAGCATCGATGCCTCGGGGCCGGGGCCCTTGCCGGCCGCCTCGCTCGACACCACGCGCAGCACGGTGATCTCCAGCGCCATCAGCTCGATCTCCAGCGCGGCCACCTTGGCGCCGAACACCGGGTCCTCCAGCAGCGGCTTGCCGTTCTTCTGCTGCTGGCGCGCCACGCGCTTCAGGAAGCCCAGCTCGCGCTTGGACGCGCCTACGCGGGCAATGCCGGTCCGCTCGTGGCCCAGCAGGTACTTGGCGTAGGTCCAGCCGCGGTTTTCCTCGCCAACGCGGTTTTCCACCGGCACCTTCACGTTGTCGAAGAACACCTCGTTCACCTCGTGCTCTTCGTCGAGCATGATGATCGGCCGCACGGTGATGCCCGGCGTCTTCATGTCGATCAGCAGGAACGAGATGCCTTCCTGCTTCTTGGCTTCCGGATCGGTGCGCACCAGGCAGAAGATCATGTCGGCGTGCTGGCCCAGCGTGGTCCACGTCTTCTGGCCGTTCACGATGTAGTGCTTGCCGTCCGTCGTCAGTTCGGCGCGCGTTTTCAGCGACGCCAGGTCGGAACCCGAGCCCGGCTCGGAATAGCCCTGGCACCACCAGTCGGTGCAGTCGAGGATACGCGGCAGGTAGTACGACTTCTGCTCGGCATTGCCGTACTTCATGATCACCGGCGCCACCATGGCCACGCCGAACGGCAGCACGCCGGGCGCGCCGACGCGGGCGTTTTCCTCGTCCCAGATATGGCGCTGCGTGGCGTTCCAGCCCGTGCCGCCGAATTCCACCGGCCAGTGCGGCGCCGACCAGCCCTTGCCGGCCAGCGTCTTGTGCCAGCGCACGAGGTCGTCGCGGTTGGGACGGCGGTGATTGAGAACCTTGTCGCGGATATCCGCCGGCAGGTTGGCTTCGAGCCAGCTACGCACTTCCTGACGGAAGGCGTTGTCGGCCGCCGAGTAGTTGAGATCCATGCCCGTCTCCATTGGTGGTGCCGGCGGGCGCCGGCCGATTGTTTTCCCTGCGCATCGCTGCGCGGAAAAACCGGGCACAGGATGCTTGTTCAGTGGGCCGTCTGCTTCAAGGCGTCCGGCACGATGAGCGGAAAGGTGTCGATGCCCTCTTCGGCCAGCGCCTGCACGTCCTCGGGGGTGGCCGAACCGCGGATGCCGCGTTCGGGCGCCTCCTCGTAATGCATGCGCCGCGCTTCCTCGACGAAGCGCTCGCCCACGTCCTCGGTCTGCGCCAGCACCTGCCGCACGGCCTTCAGGTAGCGCGCCTGCAGCGCCTGCATCAGTTGCTGCGCCTCGGCGTTGCCTGGTTCCGCGCGGGCCTGCGTCGGCGCCGGCCTGGCGGTGGCACCCGAAAGATTCAGGCGCGGCGCGCTGGGCAGGCGGCTGACCGCATGGTCGCCACAGACCGGGCATTGGACGAGGTTGCGTGACATCTGCGACTGCGCGTCTTCCGCCGAGGCAAACCAGCCCTCGAATCGATGGTCTTGCGCACAGCGCAGGTCGAGCACCTTCATGATCTTTCCAGCCCGTCGGGCAATGTTAGCCGTGAATCGAAATTTTGTGAACGGTCGTGCTAATTTTTTTCGGACCGTTTTCCACCTGGCAGGATACGCGCAAAACACAATTGCCGTGGCGGCGTAGCCAGGCCGCGCCGGACCGAGGGAAAACCCCGACCGGCGGGGAAGCAAGCTTACAGGATTGGCGTCGGATTTGACGGCGCCCGGCGGATGCTATGGGGCGCGGGGTGCCGGGGGCGGCTGCCCGTCGAGCATCGCGGCGCGTGCCGCGTCCCGGGCATCGGGAAAGTGCCGCGTCCGGATGGCGTCCGACTGGCGGCGGACTTCGTCGGCATCGAGCCCGCCATGGCTGGCAACCGCGGCCACGTCGGCGCGGTAGCTCGCGTACTTGGCGGCCCATGCGGCATCGGCGCGGCGCTGGGCGTCGAACCGTTGCACGGCGTCCTCGCCGACATTGGCGCGCAGGAATTCGCGCAATGCCTCGGGGCTCGCCCCCTTGGCGCGCAGGTCCTGCAACTGCTGGGTCAGCGCCTGCGCCCGGGGCACCGGTGCCGGCTCCGGGGCGCCCTGCCCCGACCGTAGCCGGGCGAGCAACTGTTGCTCGCGATCTTCCTCGTCGCCGTACCAGAGCCGCGCAACATTGGCACCCAGATGCTGCCGCCGCAGATCGGATCGCTTGCGCAGGAATTCCGCGATGCGCGGCAGCTCGGCGGTATCGGCCAGGTTGGCATTGCGGGCAAATCCATACGTCCGCAGCATGGCGTCGTGAGCGTCCATGTAGGACACGAAACGTCTGGCGAGGTCCAGCGCCTCGTTGCGCGCGACCGGTGCGGCGGCGCCCAGCGTCTTGTTGATGTGGGCAGTCAACAGGGCAATCTGGCGCTCCCGGTTGGCCCTGGGCGCGCTGGCCAGGAAGTATTCGAACAGGTCACGGGTCTGGCGCGTGACGCGCAACCGTCCCTTCGCATCGGTGTGGAGCCCATCCGGGGCAACGGTGTCATCGCGCGCCGCTTCGGCACCGCGATCAGGGACGTTGCCGGCCGCCTCGATCCTTGCCGGCACCCCGACACCGGCGCCTGTCGAGGGTGCGGCGTCGCCACGCGTGATCTCATCGGCACGGTAGAAGGCCGCGATGGCGATGGCTGCGGCAAGCCCTACCGCACCGGCCGCCCATCTCAGCCCGGGCCGATTCACAGGCCGGCCAGCTTCAGGCGATTGGCGTGCTGCCGGATCACGGCCACGGGATCCGCCGACCAGAGCCCCCGCAGCCCGAGGATCTGGTTCACTTCATCGAAGTGGTTCCAGTCGTAGATGCCGAGCTCCTTGCCGAACCGCGCGCTGCACACCGAGACGAACCCGTCGTGGCTGCCGCCATTGCGCGACTCGATCAGCAGGCCCACCGGCACGAACACGAGGTCCGACGGATCGAGCACGTTGGTGGCGGACGCATTGCCGGTCCAGGAATACAGTAACTGGGTCTCGCCGTTGCGAACGTCCACCTCGGCGGTGGGCCCGGTGCAATCTGCGGGCAGGCCGGCGCTGGGATACATGGCGTTGTAGGCGGCGGAGCCCTCGGTCGACAGTTGCTGCTGCAACGCTGCCGCATCCTGCGGTAGCGGCTGACCCGACGTCACCCCAATGGCGTATCCCATCAGGTTCAATGCCGCGATGAGCGCCAGTTGGACGGGCACGGGCTGTTCGCCCGTGAAGTCGAACAGTTCCATGCCCTTGTGCGGCGTGCCGATGGTCGTCACGGAGACCACGTTTTCTGGCAGTACCGTGGCCGCATAGCGCGAACTCAGCCCACCCATGCTGTGGCCGATGAGGTTGAACCGGCTGGGGCCGTTGACCACCATGAAATCCTGCATCCACTGGACGAGCTGCCCGCCGCGCCGGTCAGGCCCTTCGCCGTTCACGGCACTGAGGTGCACCACGAAGACTTCCGCGCCGTGGCTGCGCAGGTCGTCCGGAATGCCGTAGAAGTAGTCGGCCAGCCCGAGATACTGCGAGGTGCCGAGCCCCCCGTGGACCAGGATGATCGGCGCGTCGGTCTGCGCGTAGTCCGAGGGCTGGGCGCGTGCCGATGCCGGCACCACCAGGACGAGCATGGCAACGGCAAGCGCGACCAGCCGGGCAATCTGGGAAACGGTCCGGATCAGCATAGGGGGCTCCTTGGATGCGCCGCGCCGACGACGGCGCGGCGCACCGGTCTGCAGGCATTGCACCCGCAGGCCATCCCTATGCTAGGAACATAAAATTCCTGTTTCAACGTGACACTGCCCGGACAGCAACTGTCACGGCCGAAGCCGGCAACCAGTCAGTCGGCCGCGCGCTTCGCCGGGAACGGCGGCTCGGACTGCTCGCCCGGCTGCCACGTGCCCGAGACGATCTTTTCGAGCCAGAACGCGCCGATGATCGTCTTGACGTCGGTGATGCGGCCCTGGCGCACCCAGTCGATTACCTGCCCCACCGGCGTGATGAAGGTTTCCAGGAACTCGCCGTCATCAAGCTTCGACGCGCCGGCCGTCAGGTCGCGGGCCAGGAACAGGTCGATGAACTCGGTCGAGTAGGAAATCACGGGATGGATACGCGTCAGGTAGTCCCATCGCCTGGCGGTGTAGCCGGTCTCTTCCAGCAGTTCGCGCTCGCCGCAGCGCTGCGCGCCCTCTTGCGGATCGAGCTTGCCGGCGGGGAATTCGAGCATGACCTCGCCCACCGGATAGCGGAACTGGCGCTCCATCAGCACGGTGCCGTCGTCGAACAGCGGGATCATCATGACCGCGCCCGGGTGCAGCACGTACTCGCGCCCGGTCTGCTTGCCGTCGGGCAGCCGCACGATGTCCTGCTTGAGCGTAAGGAACTTGCCGCGGTGGAGGGTCGCCGAGGCAACCGGCGTTTCGCGGAGATGGGCGTCCGCGTCGTCGGACGCGGGTACGGAAGTCTTGTCGGTCATGAACGCTCCGGGGGTGGCACGGGCCGGAGCAGGCAAGCCCTCAGGCCGTGCGATGTTTGACCAGGTATTGCCAGGTGAAGCCCGGGAAGGCGAACACCAGCATCATGCAGGCCGTGATGGCGTAGAACTGCCAGCCCTGCGGGAACACGTTGCCAAGGCCCGATTCCACCGCAAAGCCGGCGGCGCCAGCCACCGCGTACCAGACGACGAGTTCCACCAGGCGCAGCCACAGCGGCTTGCGGGCCCACCTGAGCCCCACCGCCGCGAACAGGCGCTGGTTGACGAACGGCAGGTTGGCACATACCAGTGCCAGCAGAATGACAAACCAACCGCCCGCCGAGGAACTCATCGCGCCACCTTGTTACGTTACGACGCCAGCGTCGCGCGGATGGCCTGGTAGCACAGGTTCATCAGCGCGGCCGGGAAAATACCCAGCAGGATGACCGCCAGGCCGTTCAGGCTCAGCACCGAGCGCAGGCCCGCCGACGCTTCCAGCGGCTCTTCGCCAGCCGGGGCATCGAAGTACATCAGCTTGACGATGCGCAGGTAGTAGAACGCGCCGATCAGCGAGAACACCACGGCCAGGATGGCCAGCCAGCTCATGCCGGCCTTCACCACGGCCGACAGCACGGCCAGCTTGGCGTAGAAGCCGACGGTCGGCGGGATGCCGGCCATCGAGAACATCATCACCAGCATCAGGAAGGCGAACCACGGATGGCGGCGCGACATGCCCTTCAGGTCGTCCAGCGTCTCGGCCTCGAAGCCCTTGCGCGTGCGGATCAGGATCAGGCCGAACGTGCCGAGCGTGGTCAGCATGTACGTGATCGAGTAGAACATCGACGCGCTGTAAGCATTGGCGGCGCCATCGGCCTTGCTGGCCACCACGCCGGACAGCATGCCCAGCAGGATGAAGCCCATGTGCGAGATCGTCGAGTACGCCAGCATCCGCTTCAGGTTGGTCTGGACGATGGCGGTCAGGTTGCCGATCACCAGCGACACGATCGACAGGCCCACCAGCATCACCTGCCAGTCCGACGCCAGCGGCAGCAGCCCTTCCACCAGCAGGCGCATGATCAGCGCGAACGCGGCAACCTTCGGGCCGGCTGCGATCAGCAGCGTCACCGCGGTCGGCGAACCCTGGTAGATGTCCGGGATCCACATGTGGAACGGAGCGGCGCCCAGCTTGAACGACACGCCGGCCACGATGAACACCACGCCGAAGGCCAGCATCGTCGTGTTGACGCGGCCCGACTCCACCACGCGGAAGACTTCGCCCAGGTTCAGCGAACCGGTGGCGCCGTACATCATCGACATGCCGTACAGCAGGAAGCCCGACGCCAGCGCGCCCAACACGAAGTACTTGATGGCCGATTCCGACGTCACGCGCGAATCGCGGCGCAGCGCCACCAGCGCGTACGACGACAGCGACAGCAGTTCCAGGCCCAGGTACAGGGTCAGGAAGTTGTTGCCGGTGATCATCACGAGCTGGCCGCCCAGCGTGAACAGCGCGAGCATGTAGAACTCGCCCGCGTTCATGTCCCGGTTGCCCAGGTAGGTGCGCGTGTAGATCAGCGTCAGGAACATGCCCAGCGCGCAGAACGCCGACAGCACGTTGGCCATCGGGTCGATGACCACCAGGTTGGCGAACGCGTAGTGCGTCTGGCCGTTGGCCGCATCGATCGCGAACCAGACGGTCAGGACCAGCGTGGTCAGCAGCGAGAGCGGGTAGGCCACGCTGGTGCGGCCCTTGCCGCGCGCGAGGTCGATCCAGTTGATCGCCGCAATGGCGATCGCCAGGAAGATGATTGGCGCCACCGGGGCCAGGCTAGAGGACGATTGCATGATATTTCTCTCCCCCGCTTACAGCTTGGACTGTGCCACGTGGGACAGCAGGTTCACCACCGAGGCGTGCATCACGTCGGTGAAGGGTTTCGGGTACAGGCCCATGTACAGCGTCAGGATGGCCAGCAGGCCGAACATCAGGAATTCCCGCTTGTTCAGGTCCACCAGTTCGCGCACGTGCTGGTGCACGATCTCGCCGAAGATCACGCGCTTGACCATCCACAGCGAGTAAGCCGCGCCCAGGATCAGGGCGGTGGCGGCCAGCAGGCCGATCCAGAAGTTGAACTTGACCGACGCCAGGATGACCATGAACTCGCCGACGAAACCCGACGTTGCCGGCAGGCCGCAGTTGGCCATGGCAAAGAACACCGAGAACGCGGCGAACTTTGGCATCACGTTCACCACGCCGCCGTAGTCGGCAATCTGGCGCGAGTGCACACGGTCGTACAGCACGCCGATGCCCAGGAACATCGCGCCCGACACGAAGCCGTGCGAGATCATCTGGATGATGCCGCCCTCGACGCCGAGGTCATTGAAGATGAAGAAGCCCAGCGTGACGAAACCCATGTGGGCGATCGACGAATACGCCACCAGCTTCTTCATGTCGGACTGCACCAGCGCCACGAGGCCGATGTAGATCACCGCGACCAGCGAGATCGTGATGATGAACGGGGCCATGTAGTGGCTGGCGTCCGGCGCGATCGGCAGCGAGAAACGCAGGAAACCGTAGGCGCCCAGCTTCAGCATGATCGCGGCCAGCACCACGGAGCCGCCGGTCGGCGCTTCCACGTGGGCGTCCGGCAGCCAGGTGTGCACCGGCCACATCGGCACCTTCACGGCGAACGCCATGAAGAACGCCACGAAGATCGCGATCTGCTCTTCGAACGTCAGCTTGGCCTGGTGCCACGACAGGATGTCGAAGGTACCGGTCTTGTTGTACAGGTACAGCAGCGCAACCAGCGTCAGCAGCGAGCCCAGCAGCGTGTAGAGGAAGAACTTGAACGCGGCGTACACGCGGTTCGGGCCGCCCCAGACGCCGATGATGATGTACATCGGGATCAGCGTGGCCTCGAAGAACACGTAGAACAGCATGCCGTCCAGCGCGCAGAACACGCCGACCATCAGGCCCGACAGGATCAGGAACGCCGCCATGTACTCGGCCACGCGCTCGGTGATCACTTCCCAGGCCGAGATCACGACGATCACGGTGATGAACGCGGTCAGCACCACGAACCACATCGAGATGCCATCGACGCCCAGGTGGTAGGCGATGTTGAAGCGCTCGATCCACGGCGCCTGCACGACGAACTGCATGGCAGCCGTCGACGTATCGAAATGGAAGACCAGCGGCAGCGTCACGACGAAGCTGGCGATGGCGCCGAACAGCGACATCCAGCGCACGAAGCCCTTGCTGTTGTCGGAGCCGAACATCAATACCAGCAGGCCGAAGAAGATAGGCAGCCAGATTGCGAGAGACAGAACCATTTGTTTGTTTTCCTTACTCGGTGCCTATCACTTGGTGCCTATCACGCCAGTGATCGTCAGCGTCAAAAGCACCAGCATGCCGATGATCATCGCGAAAGCGTAATGGTAGATGTAGCCGGACTGCAGGTAGCGGCTGGCCGCGGCGAACGACGCCACCACGCGGGCCGAACCGTTGACGAACAGGCCGTCGATGAAGCTCTGGTCGCCGCCCTTCCACAGACCCGTACCCAGCATGCGCGCACCGCGGGCGAACACCGCCTGGTTGATCGCATCCATGTAGTACTTGTTGTCCAGCAGCTTGTAGAGGCCCGAGAAGCGTTGCTTGATGGCTTCGGGGATGTCCGGGCGCTTCATGTAGAAGAACCACGACAGCACCACGCCCGCGATGGCCAGCCACAGCACCGGCGTCGTCAGCGAGTGGATCGCCATCGGCACCCAGCCGTGGAACGCTTGCTTCAGCTCTTCCATGGCGTGGTGGTTCTCGCCGACGAAGATCACGTCCTTGAAGGCCAGGCCATGCTTGAAGAAGTCGCCAAACAGCATCGGCTCGATGGCGATGGCGCCGATCACGACCGACGGGATCGCCAGCAGCACCAGCGGCAGCGTCACCACCCACGGCGACTCGTGCGGCTTCTGGCCCGGCGCCAGGCCGTGATGATGCTCGTCGTGGCCGTCTTCCTCTTCGTGATGGTCGTCATGGTGGTCGTGCGCATGGGCCTTGCCGAAGCGCTCTTCACCGTGGAACACCAGGAAGTACATGCGGAACGAGTAGAACGCGGTCACGAACACGCCGGCCAGCACCGCGAAGTACGCGAAGCCCGAGCCGGCCAGGTGCGACTCGGCCACGGCCTCGATGATCGAGTCCTTCGAATAGAAGCCCGAGAAGAACGGCGTGCCGATCAGCGCCAGCGAACCCACCAGCGACGTGATCCACGTGATCGGCATGTACTTGCGCAGGCCGCCCATGTTGCGGATGTCCTGGTCGTGGTGCATGCCGATGATGACCGAGCCGGCACCCAGGAACAGCAGCGCCTTGAAGAACGCGTGCGTCATCAGGTGGAACACGGCCACCGAGTAGGCCGACGCGCCCAGCGCCACGGTCATGTAGCCGAGCTGCGACAGCGTGGAATAGGCCACCACGCGCTTGATGTCGTTCTGGATGATGCCCAGGAAGCCCATGAACAGCGCGGTGATCGCGCCGATGACCAGCACGAACGACAGTGCGGTGTCCGACAGCTCGAACAGCGGCGACATGCGCGACACCATGAAGATGCCGGCGGTCACCATCGTGGCCGCGTGAATCAGCGCCGAGATCGGGGTCGGGCCTTCCATCGAGTCAGGCAGCCACACGTGCAGCGGGAACTGCGCCGACTTGCCCATCGCGCCGATGAACAGGCAGATGCACGCCACGGTGATCATCAGCCAGTCGGTGCCCGGGAAGATCACGGTTGCCAGTTGCTCGCGCTGCGCGAACACGTCGGTGTAGTTCATGCTGCCGCTGTAGGCCAGCAGCAGGCCGATACCGAGGATGAAGCCGAAGTCGCCGACGCGGTTGACCAGGAACGCCTTCAGGTTCGCGAAGATCGCGGTCGGGCGCGTGTACCAGAAGCCGATCAGCAGGTACGACACCAGGCCCACGGCTTCCCAGCCGAAAAACAGCTGCAGGAAGTTGTTGCTCATCACCAGCATCAGCATCGAGAAGGTGAAAAGCGAGATGTAGGCGAAGAAGCGGTTGTAGCCGGGGTCCCCTTCCATGTAGCCGACGGTGTAGATATGCACCATCAGCGACACGAAGGTCACCACGACCATCATCATCGCGGTCAGCGAATCGACCAGGAAGCCGACTTCCATCTTCAGCGAGCCGATGGCCATCCACTCGTACACGGTGCCGTTGTAGCCGGCGCCGTGCATCACGTCGAGCAGCACCATCACCGACAGGACGAACGACACGGCCACGCCGAGAATCGTCGCCGAATGGGCCACGATCCGGCCGCCGCGCGACTCCGAGGAAAACGTGCCGAAGAACTTGGTACCGAACAGACCGGCTATCGCGGCACCGGCGAGCGGTGCCAGCGCGATGGCCAGCAGCAGGTTGGGGTTGAGCGTGGTTGCCATAGGACGCTTATTGGTGTGCGGTCGGGATGCAGTCTTGGTTCATGTCGTGAGCGGTCATGTCAGCCCTTGAGGGTATCCATGTCGTCCACGTTGATCGTGTCCAGGTTACGGAACAGCACGACCAGGATTGCCAGACCGATTGCCGACTCGGCGGCGGCCACCGTAAGGATGAAGAAAACGAAAACCTGTCCGGCCAGGTCGCCCATGTAGTGCGAGAAGGCGACGAAATTGATGTTCACCGCAAGCAGCATCAGTTCCAGCGCCATCAGCAGCACGATGACGTTCTTGCGGTTCAGGAAGATGCCGACGATGCTGATCGCGAACAGGATGGCACCGAGGACGAGAAAATGGGCGAGAGACAACACAGCGGGTTCTCCGGGCTTAGTTCTTGTTGGCGGAGGCTGCGTCCGCTTGGGCCCGGCCCTCGGCCGGCATCTTCACCATGCGCACGCGCTCGTCGCGGCGCACGCGAAGCTGGGCGCCCACGTCCTGGGCCTTGACGTCCTTGCGGCGGCGCAGCGTCAGCGCCACGGCGGCGATGATCGCCACCAGCAGGATCACGCCCGCCACTTCGAAGGCGTACACGTAGTCCGTGTAGATCAGCTTGCCCAGCGCATGGGTGTTCGAGTAGTTCGGGTCCTGCGCGCCCGGCGGCAGCACCGCGTTGGTCGTGCCGATGAAGTTGCGCACGAGCACGATGGCCATTTCGGCGATGATCAGCGCACCGACGATCGACGCCATCGGCACGTAGGTCCAGAAGTCGCGGCGCAGGTGCTCGATGTCGATGTCGATCATCATCACCACGAAGAGGAACAGCACCATCACGGCGCCCACGTAGACCAGCACCAGCAGGATGGCGAGGAACTCGGCCTTCAGGATCATCCAGATCGCCGCGGCGGTGAAGAACGCCAGGACGAGGAACAGTGCGGAGTGCACCGGGTTCTTTGCCGTGATGACTTTCAGTGCGGAAAGCACCAGCACCAGGGCAAAGGCATAGAAGATGGCTGTCGTGAGTTCCATGGTCCCTATCGGATCCTCTTTGGGCCGCGCTGCCGCAGGCTGCCCGGGGGCGGCCCGCCGCTGGCGCGGCATCCTTCTCTTGGTTGCGTGCCCCTGAGGGGCCACTTCAAATTCGTTGCCGGAAGCGCTGCACCGTGTGCCCCGCTTCCGTCCAGCTTGCTGCGCTCAGCGGTACTTCGCGTCGGCAGCCTTGGCCGCGGCAATCTGCGGCTCGTAGCGGTCGCCCACGGCCAGCAGCATGTCCTTGGTGAAGTACAGGTCGCCGCGCTTCTCGCCGTGGTATTCGAAGATGTGCGTCTCGACGATGGCGTCCACCGGGCAGGCTTCCTCGCAGAAGCCGCAGAAGATGCACTTGGTCAGGTCGATGTCGTAGCGCGTGGTGCGGCGCGTGCCGTCGTTACGCACGTCGGACTCGATCGTGATGGCCAACGCCGGGCACACCGCCTCGCACAGCTTGCAGGCGATGCAGCGCTCTTCCCCGTTGGGGTAGCGGCGCAGCGCGTGCAGGCCGCGGAAACGCGGCGACATCGGCGTCTTCTCTTCGGGGAACTGGACGGTCACTTTCCGGGCGAAGAGATAACGGCCGGTCAGTGCCATGCCCTTGAAGAGTTCCTTCAGGAGCAGGCTGTTGAAGAAGTCCTTGATGGCGAGCAGCATGACGATTGCTTCCTAAGTATTTCCGCGCGGCGCGCCCTGCCCGTTCGGGCGGCGCGCCATCGCCTGGCCTCTCAGTGCCAGATGTTCCACGGCGACTTGATCCAGATCGCCACAATGATCAGCCACGCCACGGTCAGCGGAATGAAGATCTTCCAGCCCAGACGCATGATCTGGTCATAGCGGTAACGCGGGAACGAGGCGCGGATCCAGATGAACACCGACAGCAGCAGGAAAACCTTGATCACCAGCCAGAAGAAGCCCGGGATCGCGTTCGTGATGAAGCTGGAGAACGGCGGCGCCCAGCCTCCCAGGAACAGCAACGAGGTCATCGTCGAGATGATGATCATGTTGATGTACTCGGCCAGGAAGAACAGCGCGAACGTCATGCCAGAGTATTCGATCATGTGGCCGGCCACGATTTCCGATTCGCCTTCCACCACGTCGAACGGGTGGCGGTTCGTTTCCGCCACGCCCGAGATGAAGTACACGGCGAACATCGGCAGCAGCGGCAGCCAGTTCCACGACAGGATGTTGATGCCCTTGTCCGCGAAGTAGCCGACGTTCTGGCCGTTCACGATCGCCGACAGGTTCAGGCTGCCCGCCACCATCAGCACGGTGACCAGCGCGAAGCCCATGGCGATTTCGTACGACACCATCTGCGCGGCGGCGCGCATGGCGCCGATGAACGCATACTTCGAGTTCGAAGCCCAGCCGGCCAGGATCACGCCGTAGACGCCCACCGAGCTGATGGCCATCACGTACAGCAGGCCGGCGTTCACGTCCGCCATCACCACTTCGGGCTGGAACGGGATCACGGCCCACACGGCCACGGCCGGCATCAGCACCATCAGCGGCGCCACCAGGTACATGCCCTTGTTCACCTGCGACGGGAACATGACTTCCTTGAGCAGCAGCTTCAGCACGTCGGCAATCGGCTGCAGCAGGCCCAGCGGACCCACGCGGTTCGGGCCGATACGGACGTGCATCCAGCCGATCAGCTTGCGCTCCCACAGGATCAGGTAGGCCACGCACAGCAGCACCGGCACCACAATGACCACGGCACGGACCAGGATCCAGATCAGCGTCCAAGCGCTGCCGAAGATGGCCTGGCCTTGCGAGGTAATGAGATCGATCATGTTGCTATCTCGCTCTTCTTATACGGTGGCCGTCGCGGCGGCGTTCTGGCCGGCCGACAGGTCGATGGCTTTCTCAACGGTGACGTTGCCGAACAGCGGGCCCAGCGTCGCGGCGGCCACGGTGGCGGCCGGCACGCGCACGGCGTTGGCCGGCAGCGTCTTTTCCAGCGCCGCGGGCAGCACCACGCTGGCACCGTCCTGCGTCACGCGCACCGGATCGCCCGCCTGCACGCCGAGCTTGTCGAACAGCTCGGGCGACAGGCCCACCGTCATCGCGCGGCGCGCGGCGGCGGTCAGCTGCAGCGAATCGGCACGGCGCACGATCGGGTCGGCGTGATAGATCGGCACGTCGGCGATGCGCTCGATACCGCCGGCGGCAGCGGCCGTCACGCGGATCGGGGCATCGGTGGCGTTGTTCAGCTGCTCCGGCGCCAGCTTGACCAGCGCGGCATCGCGCACGGACTCGGCGGTGTCGAAGTCGAAGCCCGGCACGTCGAGCAGGTTGCCCAGCACGCGCAGCACCTTCCAGCCCGGACGCGATTCGCCCAGCGCACGGACCACGCCGTTGAAGCTCTGGGCACGGCCCTCGGCGTTCACGAACGTACCGGCGGTCTCGGTGAACGGCGTGATCGGCAGGATCACGTCGGCATACTGCATGGCCGCTTCCGAACGGAACGGCGACAGCACCACCACCGTACCGGCCTGCTGCAGCGCGGCCAGGGCCTTGCGCGCATCGGCGGTATCGAATTCGACTTCGGCGTTCAGCACGATGTAGGCCCGGCGCGGCGTGTCGAGCATGGCCTGCGCATTGGCGCCGCCCTGCTGCGGTAGCGCGCCGGCGATGTAGCCGCCGACCGTGTTGGCGGCTTCGGTCAGGAAGCCCAGCGTGGCGCCCGTTTCCGTGGCGATCCACTGTGCCAGCGCGTGCAGCGCCGAGAATTGCGGGTGGCGCACGGCCTCGTTGCCCAGGAACACGGCACGGCGCTCGCCCGACACCAGCGCGTCGGCCACGGCCTTGGCGGCATCGCCACCATCGAAGCCATCGGTGCCGGCCGGGGCGGCCACGCCCTTGGCGGCGGCCACGGCACGGGCCACACCGGCCAGTGCGGCGGTCCAGCCCGACGGGGCCACGTCGATACGGGCAGCCACCGGCATCAGCAGGTCTTCACCACCGGTGCCGATCACGGCCACGCGAGCACCCTTCTTGACAGCCTGGCGCAGGCGCGACGCCAGCAGCGGCTGATCCTTGCGCAGCGAGGCACCAATCACCAGCGCCCGTTGCAGCGTGGTCACGTCGGCAATCGGCATGCCCAGCCACGGCGCACCCTTGAGGGCCGCCGAGAAATCGGTCTGGCGCAGGCGGAAGTCGACGTTGTCGCTGCCCAGGCCACGCACCAGGTTGCCCAGCAGGAACAGTTCTTCCAGCGTGCTGTGCGGGCTGGCGATGGCGGCGATCTGGTCGGCGCCATGCTCGCGCTTGATGCCGGCCAGGCCGTTCGCCACGTATTCCAGCGCGGTCTGCCAGTCGGTTTCGATCCACTGTCCGCCCTGCTTGAGCATCGGACGGGTCACGCGGTCGGCACTGTTCACACCTTCGTACGAGAAGCGGTCCTTGTCCGAGATCCAGCACTCGTTGACGTCCTCGTTTTCCAGCGGCACCACGCGCATCACGCGCTGGTTCTTGGTCTGGACCACGATATTGGCGCCCACGCCGTCGTGCGGCGACACCGACTTGCGGCGCGCCAGTTCCCACGTACGGGCCGAATAGCGGAACGGCTTGCTGGTCAGCGCGCCAACAGGGCACAGGTCGATCATGTTGCCGGACAGCTCCGAATCCACGGTCTGGCCGACGAACGTCGTGATTTCCGAGTGCTCGCCGCGGTTCAGCATGCCCAGCTCCATCACGCCGGCCACTTCCTGGCCAAAGCGCACGCAGCGAGTGCAGTGGATGCAGCGCGTCATCTCCTCCATGGAGATCAGGGGGCCCACGTTCTTGTGGAACACCACGCGCTTTTCTTCCTTGTAGCGCGACTCCGATGCACCGTAGCCCACCGCCAGATCCTGCAGCTGGCATTCGCCGCCCTGATCGCAGATCGGGCAGTCGAGCGGGTGGTTGATCAGCAGGAATTCCATCACGGACTTCTGGGCCTTGACGGCCTTTTCAGAGTTCGTGAAGACCTTCATGCCGGGCGTCACCGGGGTGGCACAGGCGGGCAGCGCCTTGGGCGCCTTTTCCACTTCGACCAGGCACATGCGGCAGTTCGCCGCGATGGACAGTTTGCGGTGGTAGCAGAAGTGCGGGATGTAAGTGCCCAGCTTGCGGGCCGCTTCCATGACGAGGCTGCCTTCCGCAACCTCCACCTTCTTGCCGTCGATCTCGAGTTCAACCATGTTCTGCCACGCTTCAGGAATGGGCCGGGACCATGCACTGCTTGTGTTCGACGTGATACTCGAACTCTTTCCAGTAGTGCTTGAGCATGCCGCGTACCGGCATCGCCGCGGCATCGCCGAGCGCGCAAATCGTGCGACCCATGATGTTTTCCGCGACGTTGTTGAGCAGGTCCAGGTCTTCCTGGCGGCCTTCTCCGTGTTCAATACGATTCACCATGCGATAGAGCCAGCCGGTGCCTTCGCGGCACGGCGTGCACTGGCCGCACGATTCCTCAAAGTAGAAATACGACAGGCGCAGCAGCGACCGCACCATGCAGCGCGTCTCGTCCATGACGATCACGGCGCCCGAGCCCAGCATCGAGCCGGCCTTGGCGATCGAGTCGTAGTCCATGGTCGACGCCATCATCAGGTCCGCCGGCACCACCGGGGCCGACGAGCCGCCGGGGATCACCGCCTTGAGCGCCTTGCCGCCGCGCATGCCGCCCGCCAGCTCCAGCAGCGTGGAGAACGGCGTGCCCAGCGGGATTTCGTAGTTGCCCGGACGCTCGACGTCGCCCGATACCGAGAAGATCTTGGTGCCGCCGTTGTTCGGCTTGCCCATCTTCAGGTATTCCTCCGGGCCCACGGCCAGCAGGAACGGCACCGCGGCGAACGTCTCGGTGTTGTTGATCGTGGTCGGCTTGCCGTACAGGCCAAAGCTGGCCGGGAACGGCGGCTTGAAGCGCGGCTGGCCCTTCTTGCCTTCCAGCGACTCCAGCAGCGCGGTTTCCTCGCCGCAGATGTAGGCGCCGTAGCCATGGTGCGCGTGGAGCTGGAAGCTGAAGCCCGAACCCAGGATGTTGTCACCCAGGAAACCGGCGCGGCGCGCTTCTTCCAGGGCTTCCTCGAAGATCTTGTACTCGTTCCAGATTTCGCCGTGGATGTAGTTGTAGCCCACGGTGATGCCCATCGCGTACGCGCCGATGGCCATGCCTTCGATCAGCGCATGGGGGTTGTAGCGGATGATGTCGCGGTCCTTGAACGTGCCCGGCTCGCCTTCGTCCGTATTGCAGACCAGGTACTTCTGGCCCGGGAACGAACGCGGCATGAAGCTCCACTTCAGGCCGGTGGGAAAGCCCGCACCGCCGCGGCCACGCAGGCCCGACGCCTTGACGTCGGCAATCACCTGCTCGGGCGTTACCTTCTGCTCGAGGATGCGGCGCAGTTGCTGGTAGCCACCGCGCGCGACGTAGTCCTCGAGGTGCCAGTTCTTGCCGTCCAGGCCGGCCAGGATCAGCGGCTTGATGTGACGGTCGTGCAGAGAGGTCATGTTACTTGTCCCCCTTGGCGGCGGCTTCGGCCTTGAGCTCGTCGACCAGGGCGTCGAGCTTCTGGTCGCTCATGAAGCTGCACATGCGGGTGTTGTTGACGATCATCACCGGTGCATCGCCGCAGGCGCCCATGCACTCGCCTTCCTTCAACGTGAAGCAGCCGTCGGCGGTGGTCTCGTTGTAGTCGATCCCGAGCTTGCGCTTCAGGTATTCGCCGGCCCGCTCGCCGCCCGACAGCGCGCACGGCAGGTTGGTGCAGACGGTGAGCTTGTACTTGCCCACCGGCTTGGTGTCATACATGTTGTAGAACGTGGCCACCTCTTCCACCCACACGGGCGGCATTTCCAGGTAGCTGGCGACGAACTGCATGACTTCGGGGGAAACCCAGCCCACCTCGCCCTGTGCCACGGCGAGGGCCGCCATCACGGCCGACTGCTTCTGGTCGGCCGGATACTTCGCGATCGCGCGATCGATTTCCTTGAGAGCTTCTGCTGATAGCATGGTCATTGCAGTAATACGGCGGAGCCGTCGCGACTGTCGCGCGGCTCCACTGGTTTGCAGCCGTCGCTGCCATGTTCCGCCGGCCCGGAATGCTCCAGCGCATTCCTTGCCGGTCCGTCGCAGGCATCGCCTGCCGCCACCGTTACCGCCGGGGCCGGCCGAACACGCCCGGAAACGTCGTCCGGACAACGGCCTGTGACGGGATACCGCGTGCCTGCCGGTATCCCTTAGCGGTCGATCTCGCCGAACACGATGTCCTGCGTACCGATGATCGTGACCGCGTCCGCAATCATGTGGCCGCGGGCCATTTCGTCCAGCGCGGCCAGGTGGGCATACCCCGGGGCGCGGATCTTCAAGCGATACGGCTTGTTCGCACCGTCCGAGATCGCGTAGATGCCGAACTCACCCTTCGGGTGCTCCACCGCGGCATACGCCTCGCCCGGCGGCACGTGGATGCCTTCGGTGAAGAGCTTGAAGTGGTGGATCAGCTCTTCCATGTTCGACTTCATGTCCACGCGCGACGGCGGTGCCACCTTGTGGTTCTCGGTGATCACCGGGCCCGGGTTGCGGCGCAGCCAGTCGATGCACTGCTTGATGATGCGGTTCGACTGGCGCATTTCCTCCACCCGCACCAGGTAGCGCGAGTAGCAGTCGCCGGCCGTGCCCACCGGGATATCGAAGTCGAGCTGGTCGTACACCTCGTAGGGCTGCTTCTTGCGCAGGTCCCACTCGATGCCCGAGCCACGCAGCATCGGGCCGGTGAAGCCAAGCTGCAGGGCACGCTCCGGCGTGACCACGCCGATATCCACAAGGCGCTGCTTCCAGATACGGTTATCGGTCAGCAGCGTCTCATATTCATCCACGTACGTCGGAAAACGGTTCGTGAAGTCCTCGATGAAGTCCAGCAGCGAGCCCGAACGGGCCTCGTTCATGACCTTGATGGCGCGCTCGTTGTGGATCTTCGACGCGCGATACTGCGGCATCGTGTCCGGCAGGTCGCGGTAGACGCCGCCCGGACGGTAGTACGCCGCGTGCATGCGCGCGCCGGACACCGCCTCGTACATGTCGAACATGTCCTCGCGCTCGCGGAACGCGTACAGGAACACGGCCATCGCCCCCACGTCCAGCGCGTGGGCGCCGATCCACATCAGGTGGTTCAGCAGGCGGGTGATCTCGTCGAACATCACGCGGATGTACTGCGCGCGGATCGGCACCTCGATGCCCAGCAGCCGCTCGATCGCCATCACGTAGGCGTGTTCGTTGGACATCATCGACACGTAGTCGAGACGGTCCATGTAGGGAACGCTCTGGATCCAGCTCTTCTGCTCGGCCAGCTTCTCGGTGGCGCGGTGCAGCAGGCCGATGTGGGGATCGGCACGCTGGATGACTTCGCCGTCCAGCTCCAGCACCAGGCGCAGCACGCCGTGGGCCGCCGGGTGTTGGGGACCGAAGTTGAGGGTGTAGTTCTTGATATCTGCCATGACGCCGTTCTCAGTGCTTCGTGCCGCCGTAGTTTTCCTCGCGAATCACGCGCGGCGTGATTTCGCGCGGCTCGATCGTCACCGGCTGGTAGATGACCCGCTTCTGCTCGGGGTCGTAGCGCATTTCCACGTAGCCCGACACCGGGAAGTCCTTGCGGAACGGATGGCCGACGAAACCGTAGTCGGTCAGGATGCGGCGCAGGTCCGGGTGGCCTTCGAACACGATGCCGTAGAAGTCGAACGCCTCGCGCTCGAACCAGTTCACCGAGTTCCAGACGTCGATCAGCGACGGCACGACCGGCATGTCGTCGTCCGGCGCGAACACGCGCAGGCGCAGGCGCCAGTTGTGCTTGATCGACAGCAGCTGGGTGACGGCGGCAAAGCGGGGACCATCCCAGGTGCCTTCGGCATAGTCGGAATAGTCGACGCCGCAGAGGTCCAGCGCTTGCTCGAAATGCAGCGAGGGGTCGTCGCGCAGCAGGCGCGCGGCGTCCAGGTAGTCGGCGGCCTTGACGATCAGCGTCAGTTCGCCGGTCGCCTCGATCAGGCTCTGCACGCGCTTGCCCAGTACTTTCTCGAGGGCGGCCTTGAGTGTGTCGAGGTTCGCCATGTCAGCCCTTGCGCGCAATGGTGTTGGTACGCTTGATCTTGTTCTGGAGCTGAATCACGCCGTAGATCAGCGCTTCCGCCGTCGGCGGGCAGCCCGGAACATAGATGTCGACCGGCACGATGCGGTCGCAGCCACGCACCACCGAATACGAGTAGTGGTAGTAGCCGCCGCCGTTGGCGCACGAGCCCATCGAGATCACCCAGCGCGGCTCGGCCATCTGGTCGTAGACCTTGCGCAGCGCGGGGGCCATCTTGTTGCACAGCGTGCCGGCCACGATCATCACGTCGGACTGACGCGGCGACGGGCGGAAGATCACGCCAAAGCGGTCCATGTCGTAACGCGCGGCGCCGGCGTGCATCATTTCCACGGCACAGCAGGCCAGACCGAACGTCATGGGCCAGAGAGAACCCGTGCGGGTCCAGTTGATCAGCTTGTCAGCGGTCGTCGTGACAAAGCCTTCGTTGAGAACGCCTTCGATTGCCATTTCACATCACTCCCAATCGAGCGCGCCCTTTTTCCAGATGTAGACGAAGCCCACGATGAATTCCAGCAGAAACACGCCCATGGCGATGAATCCCGGCCAGCCGATGTCCTTGAGGGCAACGCCCCACGGAAACAGGAAGGCAGTTTCGAGATCGAACAGGATAAACAGGATGGCGATGAGGTAGTAGCGCACGTCGAACTTCATGCGCGCGTCCTCGAATGCTTCGAAGCCGCACTCGTACGGCGACAGCTTCGCTGCGTCAGGCTTGTTGGGACCGAGAATCCTGCCGATCGACATCAGTGCCACACCGAGCACGATGCCAAACAGGATGAAGATGAGGACGGGGAAGTAGGCTTCGAGAGTCAAGGTACGGCCAGCCTTATCTGGAATGTTGTCAACAGCACCAGCTAGCGGCGACCTGTTGCCCACCCCAGGCGCCATCCCGTCTTAGCTACGGCGCCGCCTTGCGGACTGCCGGAGAGCCATGCTGCAGCCCATGCATGACAGGGATGCGTCAATGACTTCCGATCAATTGTTTGGTGCCGACGGCGAGACTCGAACTCGCACAGCTTTCGCCACTACCCCCTCAAGATAGCGTGTCTACCAATTTCACCACGTCGGCTGGGGGAGAAACAATATTGCCTTGCGCCGGGTTTTCAGGCCCTACGAAGCTTGGCAGAAGAAGTCTTTCCTCCCGCTTTTGCCCCGCGCTGGGGAATCGTTTCAAGCCCTGCATTCTAACTCATGATTCCCGAATTGTTCAATGCACAACTGCAAATTAACTCAGGAATCCGCGAACACACTGTTCGATTATTGCGCCGATCCGGCGCGTTACTTCGGCACTGCCGGGGCAGCCGGCGCGGAAGCGGCAGACGCTGCCGCGGCCGATGCTGCGGGGGCCGAAGCCGGTGCCGTCTGCGGCTGCTGGGCCGCGCCCATGACGCCCACCGAAGCCAGGGGCTTGTAGTTGCCCAGCAACGTCAGGCCCAGCGTCGAGGCAAAGAACAGCGCCGCCAGCACAGCCGTCGTGCGGGACAGGAAGTTCGCCGAGCCCGAGGCACCGAACAGGCTGCCCGATGCGCCGGAGCCGAACGCCGCGCCGACGTCGGCGCCCTTGCCATGCTGCAGCAGGACGAGGCCGATCACGCCCAGCGCGGACAGGACCTGCACAATGACCAACAGAGTCTTGAAAATTGCCATTTCGTTAGATTCGTTTCGTACTTGCCTGATCAGACAGTCGCAGCCGGCATTCAGGCGTTGCCGATCGCGAGGAAATCATCCGCCTTCAGCGAGGCGCCGCCAATCAGCCCCCCGTCGATATCGGACATCGAAAACAGTTCGGCCGCATTGTCCGGCTTGACGCTGCCGCCGTACAGGATGGCCACGCGCCCGGCCACGCCGGCGTCCTTGCGGGCCACCTGCGCGCGCAGCGCGGCGTGCACGGCCTGGGCCTGCTCGCTGGTCGCAGTCTTGCCGGTGCCGATGGCCCAGACGGGCTCATAGGCCAGGACAATGCGACCCAGTTGTTCAATAGACAGCGCATCGAGCACGGCCTGGAGCTGGCGACCCACCACGGCCTCGGTCTGGCCCGCCTCGCGCTCGGCCAGCGTCTCGCCGACGCAGACCACCGGCACGATGCCCGATTCCAGCGCCCGCAGCGCCTTGGCGGCCACGGTGGCATCCGTCTCGCCATGATAGGTACGGCGCTCGGAGTGTCCCACCAGCACGTAGGCGCAGCCGAATTCGGCCAGCATCGGCGCGGCGACCTCGCCGGTGAACGCACCGCGCGTCTCGGCCGAAGTGTCCTGGGCGCCCCAGGCGACGTGGGAACCGGTGAGCAGCGACTGGCACTGGGCAAGATAGGGGAACGGCGCGCAGACAGCCAGTTTCGCCTTGGCCGGCGCTGCCTTGATGGCGTCGAGCAGGCCGGCGTTCGCCGCCAGACTGCCATGCATCTTCCAGTTGCCGATGACCAGCTTTTGTCTCACAAGGGCCCCCTCTCGATCAAACCGGCTATTGTAGCGTGGTCAAGGGGGTGCCGCCAGCGCGTGACGGTCAATTGCGGACAGCCAGTGGCCGGCGGCCCACAATTGCATCGCTGCCGATGCAGTCGGGGCCGCCCGCGCGTGGCTTACCAGGTCAGCACGATCTTGCCGGTGTGCTCGCTCGATTCCATCAGACGGTGCGCGGCCGCGGCCTGCGCGGCCGGGAACACCTTGTAGATCACGGGCTTGATCTTGCCCGACGCCAGCAGCGGCCAGACATTCTGGTGCAGCGCCTGGGCGATGGCGCCCTTGAACGACGCCGGGCGCGGACGCAGCGTCGACCCGGTGATGGTGATGCGCCGGCGCAGGATGTCGCCCAGCGGGATCTCGGCCTTGGCGCCGCCCAGCAGCGCGATGATGACGATCCGGCCGTCGTCGGCGATGCAAGACAGTTCGCGCGCCAGGTACGAGCCGGCCACCATGTCCAGGATCACGTCCACGCCCTTGCCGTCGGTCAGCGCCTTCACCTCGGCCGCGAAATCCTGCGTCTTGTAGTTGATCGCCCGGTCGGCGCCCAGTTCTTCGCACGCCTTGCACTTGTCGTCGCTGCCGGCCGTGACGAAGACCTTGAAGCCCATCGCCTTGGCGATCTGGATCGCCGTGGTGCCGATGCCGCTCGACCCGCCCTGGATCAGCAGCGTCTCCGCCGCCCCGCGCGGACCCTTGCCGAGCTGGCCGCGGTCGAACACATTGCTCCAGACGGTGAAAAACGTCTCGGGCAGCGCCGCCGCCTCGATGTCGCTCAGGCCCTCGGGCACCGGCAGGCATTGCTCGATCGGCGCGGTGCACAGTTCCGCGTAGCCACCGCCCTGGACCAGCGCACAAACCCGATCGCCCACCTTGAGGCCAAAGCGGTTGGCCGCGTTCGACAGGTCGCCGCCCACCACCACGCCGGCCACTTCCAGGCCGGGCAGGTCCGAAGCACCCGGCGGCACGGGATAGTTGCCCGTGCGCTGGAACACGTCGGGACGGTTGATGCCCGCCGCCGCGACACGAATCAGGATCTCACCGGCCTTCGGTTCCGGATCGGGACGCTGGGTCTCCTGCAGGACTTCAGGGCCGCCGTATTCACGGATCTCGATGGCTTTCATGATGACTCCTTATTAATAGGGGACGCCGCGCGCCAGTGTGCTGCGCGCAGGGGGATCGAAGACTGTCCGGCAGTGTAAACAAAAAAGCGGCTGGACATTGCCAGCCGCTTTTACCGTTACTGCCTGTAGGGGCTACAGCTTACTGCTGCTGCTCCGGCGAGGCCGACGCGGGGGCGTCGCCCTGCTGGACGATCGGGCTGATGCTGCCGCCCTCTTCGGCCAGCGCCGCCTTCAGCGACAGGCGCAGGCGACCCTTCTCGTCAGCCTGGATCAGCTTCACGCGCACCTGCTGACCTTCCTTCAGCCAGTCCTTGATGTCCTTCACGCGCTCGTTGACGATCTCCGAGATATGGAGCAGACCGTCCTTGCCCGGCAGGATGTTCACGATGGCGCCAAAGTCCAGCAGCTTCAGCACGGTACCGGCGTAGATCTTGCCCACTTCGGCTTCCGCGGTGATGCCCTCGATGCGGCGCTTGGCCTCGGCCATGCCGTCGGTCGACGTCGACGCGATCGTGATCGTGCCGTCTTCCTGGATGTCGATGGTCGTGCCCGTTTCCTTGGTCAGCGCCTGGATGGTCGAGCCGCCCTTGCCGATCACCTCGCGGATCTTGTCCGGATGGATCTTCATCGTGATCATGCGCGGTGCGTGCGCCGACAGCTCGGTGCGGGCATGGCCCATCGCTTCCTGCATCTTGCCCAGGATGTGCATGCGGCCTTCGCGGGCCTGCGCCAGCGCCACCTGCATGATTTCCTTGGTGATGCCCTGGACCTTGATGTCCATCTGCAGCGCCGTGATACCCGTGTCGGTACCGGCCACCTTGAAGTCCATGTCGCCCAGGTGATCCTCGTCGCCCAGGATGTCGGTCAGCACGGCAAACTTGTTGCCTTCCAGGATCAGGCCCATGGCCACGCCGGCCACGTGCGCCTTGACCGGAACGCCGGCGTCCATCAGTGCCAGGCAGCCGCCGCAGACCGAAGCCATCGACGACGAACCGTTCGACTCGGTGATTTCCGAGACCAGGCGGATCGTGTAGGCGAACTCGTCTTCCTTCGGCAGCACCGGGATCAGCGCGCGCTTGGCCAGGCGGCCGTGGCCGATTTCACGGCGCTTCGGGCTGCCCACGCGGCCCGTCTCGCCGGTGGCGAACGGGGGCATGTTGTAGTGGAGCATGAAGCGGTCGCGGTACTCGCCGGCCAGTGCGTCGATGATCTGCTCGTCGCTCTTGGTGCCCAGCGTGGCCACGGCCAGCGCCTGGGTCTCGCCACGCGTGAACAGCGACGAACCGTGGGCGCGCGGCAGCACCGACGAGCGGATCTCGATCGGGCGCACCGTGCGCGTGTCGCGGCCGTCGATACGCGGCTCGCCGGCCAGGATCTGGCCACGCACGATCTTGGCTTCCAGGTCGAACAGGACGTTGCCCACTTCCACCTTGTCGGCTTCCACGCCGGCTTCGGCCAGCTTGTCCTGCACCGTGGCGTAGACTTCCTTCAGCTTGGCGCTGCGGGCCGACTTCTGGCGCAGTTGATACGTTTCCTGCAGCAGCGGCAGGCCGATCTCGCTGACCTTGGCGATCAGCGCCTCGTTCCTGGCGGCCGGCGCCCAGTCCCATTCCGGCTTGCCGCCTTCACGGACCAGGTCGTGGATCGCGTTGATGGCGATCTGCATCTGCTCGTGGCCGTAGACCACGGCGCCCAGCATCACTTCTTCCGACAGCTGGTTGGCTTCCGATTCCACCATCAGCACGGCACGCTCGGTACCGGCCACCACGAGGTCCAGGTCCGACGCGGCGATCTGCGAACGGGTCGGGTTCAGCAGGTACTGGCCGTCCTTGTAACCCACGCGGGCGGCGCCCACCGGGCCGCTGAACGGGATGCCCGACACGGCCAGCGCGGCCGACGAGGCGATCAGGGCCGGGATGTCGGCCGGCACTTCCGGGTTGATCGACAGCACGTGGATCACCACCTGCACGTCGTTATAGAAGCCTTCCGGGAAGAGCGGACGCAGCGGACGGTCGATCAGGCGCGACGTCAGCGTCTCGTTTTCCGACGGACGGCCTTCGCGCTTGAAGAAGCCACCGGGGATCTTGCCGGCGGCGTAGGTCTTCTCGATGTAGTCGACGGTCAGCGGGAAGAAGTCCTGGCCAGCCTTCGGGCTCTTGGCCGCCACCACGGTGGCCAGCACCACGGTGTCTTCCACGTCGACGATCACGGCGCCGGATGCCTGGCGCGCGATTTCGCCGGTTTCCATGCGGACCGTGTGCTGGCCCCACTGGAATTCCTTGACGATCTTGTTGAACATGGTCATGAGCGTTCCTTGATTCATGCTTGCCCGCCGTTAACAGATTCGGCGGGCGGACGCCTGCGCTCGCAGCGGCAGGCGAACTGCCGGATGGTTCCCGGTCCGCAGTCGCAGGGAAGTGCTATGCCATTCCATCGCGCCACCGCCCGGTGCTCCCGGCGATGCGAGGCGACAGGCGCGCCACGCGATGGAATGACACAAAACCCCGTTTCCTAGGCCGGCTCCGGTGTGTCAGAGCTACAGAAAGAGCGAGGTAACTTACTCCGTCACGCGGCGTGGCGCAACGGCGCCCGGGTCAGTTGCCCGGAACAAGTGTGAAACAGACATCACATCAACGGCTGGATCCGGCAACCGAACGCCGGACCAGAAAAGCAAAATGCCTGCCCCAGCAGTGCTGGCGCAGGCATCGCGGCCTCACGGGAAGTCGTGCCCGAACAACGCTTGCAGGACTCGTGCTGCCATCCGCAGACCTTACTTGCGCAGGCCCAGGGCTTCGATCAGGGCGCGGTAACGGTCGGCGTCGCTGGCCTTGAGGTAGTCCAGCAGGCGGCGACGACGGCTCACCATGCGCAGCAGACCGCGGCGGCTGTGGTGATCCTTCATGTTGGCCTTGAAGTGCGGGGTCAGTTCGTTGATGCGGGTGGTCAGCAGGGCGACCTGGACTTCGGGGCTACCCGTGTCGTTGGCACCGCGGGCGAACTTCTGGATGACTTCGGACTTGTTGATATTGGCAACTGCCATGATGATTTCCTTTCACTTGCGATCGCTGCAGCGCGGAATGCGCCGCCTGCGTCGTGCCTTGTCTTGGCATCTGCCGCCCCATGGCCGGGGGCCAACGGACGACAGCCGCGCATTATAGCCGAATTCCTTCCCGCGGCGAAATCCGCGCGCCTGCCGCGCTCAATTGCGCGGCGGGCGCTCCATCCGGCACGTGGTGGGCAGCGTGGTCTGGGCGGTCTTGAGCTTCTTCACGGTGCGGAACCCGTAGCCCGAGCCTTCGTTGTCGAAGCGCACCTCCCCACCCTGCCGGGCCATCACCGACACGTACAGCGGCTGCAGGACCTGGTGGTCGTCGGCGCGCACCGTGGCCTCGTGGAAGCCGTTGGTGAACCGCATGTCCTCCAGCGCGTAGGCCACGGCGGCAGCCTCGGTGGATCCGGCCTGCTCGATCGCGCGCGCCAGCATCTCGACCATCATCTGCATGCGTAGGTGCACGTAGTCGTCGCGCGGATCGGGGTAGCGCGTGCGAAACGCCTGGTAGAACGCGTCGGACGCCGCGCCGCCCACGTTCGGGTGCCATTCGGCCACGGCCAGCACCCGGCCCACGCCGGCATCGCCCATCGCCGCCGGGGCGCCCAGGCCGTTACCGTAGAACGTATAGAACCGTGCCTTCAGGCCGCCCTCGCGGGCCGCCTTGACCATCAGCGTCAGGTCGTTGCCCCAGTTGCCCGTGACCACGGCGTCGGCGCCGCTGGCCTTGATCTTGGCCACGTACGGCGCGAAGTCCTTGATCTTGCCGATCGGATGGAATTCGTCGCCGACAATCTGGATGTCCGGCCGCTTGGCCGCCAGCATCTCGCGTGCCGAACGCGCCACCTGGTGGCCGAAGCTGTAGTCCTGGTCGATCAGGTAGACCTTGCGCACGCCGTGCTCGGCGCGGATGGCCTCGGTCAGCGCCTGCATCCGCATGTCGGCGCTGGCGTCGAACCGGAAATGCCAGAAACTGCAATTCTCGTTGGTCAGCGTCGGATCGACGGCCGAGTAGTTCAGGAACAGCACGCGGGCGTCCGGCTGGCGCTGGTTCTGGCGGTTGATCGCCGCCACCAGCGCGCTGGCCACGGCCGAGCTGTTGCCCTGCAGGACGAACGGGATGCGCTTGTCCACCACGCTGCGGAACTGGATCAGGCTTTCGTCGACGTTGCCCTTGCTGTCGAACGTGACCAGTTCCAGCGGATGCGCGCCATCCGGCAGCTTGACGCCGCCGCGCGCGTTGACCCGCTCCACCGCGATCCGCAGGTTGCGCACCACGGCCTCGCCCGCGTTGGCGAACGGACCGGACAGCCCGTCGATCATGCCCAGCCGGATCGGCGCGCCCGACGGCTGCTGCGCCATGGCGCCCGTCGCCGCGCAGCACAGCGCGACAGCCAGCCAGCGCCGCACGCGGTTCATTCGGATCCCACCCATTGCCACTCCAGTCATTCCAGTCGCTGCGAAAGCCGCGATGGTACACACAGACCGCCGGCCACCGCTACACTGGCGATCAACGCACTTTCGCTGTCGTTCACCGAAAAAATGACGCTTTCCCCGAAATACCGTGCCGGCCGCTGGATGGCCGCGGCGCTTCTGGCTGCCGCCGCACTCGCCGGCTGTGCCAGCCTGGGCCCGGCGCTGGCGCCGGTCAGCACCGGCCTGAAGCTGGTGGGCCAGCCGCAGAGCGCCGTGGAAGCCACCTTTGGCAGGCCCACCGACGTCTACCGGCTGGACGACGGCACCACGCGCTGGTTCTATTCCAAGCAGCCGCTGGGCGAATATTCCTACGCCGCCGACTTCGACCGCGACGGCCGCCTGACCAATTTCCGCCAGATGCTGACCACGACCGAGCTGTACAAGTCGCAGGTCAACGTCTGGACCAAGAAGGACGTGCTCGAACATTTCGGCGCGCCGCGCGAGCCCATCGAGTACTACCCCCGCCTGCGCCAGGAAGCCTGGAGCTACCGCTTCCTGCACGAGGACCAGTGGTACTCGATGTTCAACTTCATGTTCGACGATGCCGGCGTGCTGCGCCGGACGCTGATCACGCCCGACCCGCTGCGCGACCGTCCCGACCGGCGGTAAACGACAAACCGCCCGGCCATGCGGGATACGCAACGGGCCGGGCGGTCCATGACGGGTGGCGCTTCGTGGGCGCCGGCCGTCGCATCGCAGGATTCAGGTCAGGTAAGGGTCAGATCTGCGGGTTGATCTTCTGCACGGCCTTGTCGTGCAGCTTGTTCAGCGCGGCCAGGTAGGCCTTGGCCGAGGCGGCCACGATGTCCGGATCGGTGCCCACGCCGTTGACGATGCGGCCGGCCTTCGACAGCCGCACGGTCACTTCGCCCTGGGCCTGGGTGCCGGCCGTGATCGCGTTGACCGAGTACAGCACCAGTTCGGCGCCGCTCGACACGCGGCCCTCGATGGCATGGAGCGTGGCGTCGACCGGGCCATTGCCCTCGGCCTCGCCCACCTGCTCGGTGCCATCGGCGTTGAACACCACGCGGGCGTGCGGGCGCTCGCCGGTTTCCGAACGCTGCGACAGCGACACGAAGCGGTAGTGTTCGTTGGCGTGCTCCTGCTCCTCGTCGGACACGATGGCCATGATGTCCTCGTCGAAGATCTCGGCCTTCTGGTCGGCCAGCTCCTTGAAGCGGGCAAACGCGGCGTTGATCTCGGCCTCGCTCTCCAGCTCGATGCCCAGCTCCTGCAGGCGCTGCTTGAACGCGTTGCGGCCCGAGAGCTTGCCCAGCACGATCTTGTTGGCCGTCCAGCCCACGTCTTCCGCACGCATGATTTCGTAGGTGTCGCGCGCCTTGAGCACGCCGTCCTGGTGGATGCCCGAGGCATGCGCGAAGGCGTTGGCGCCCACCACGGCCTTGTTCGGCTGCACCACGAAGCCGGTCACCTGCGACACGAGCTTCGAGGCCGGCACGATCTGCGTGGTGTCGATGCCGACGTCCATGTTGAAGTAGTCGCGGCGCGTCTTCACGGCCATCACCACCTCTTCCAGGCTCGTGTTGCCGGCCCGCTCGCCCAGGCCGTTGATCGTGCATTCGATCTGGCGCGCGCCGCCCAGCTTCACGGCAGCCAGCGAGTTCGCCACGGCCATGCCCAGGTCGTTATGGCAGTGGACGGACCAGACGGCCTTGTCCGAGTTCGGAATGCGCTCGCGCACCGAGCGGATCAGCTCGGCATAGCCTTCCGGCACGGCGTAGCCGACGGTGTCCGGCAGGTTGATCGTCGTCGCGCCTTCGGCAATCACGCCTTCCAGCACGCGGCACAGGAAGTCCATGTCCGAACGGCTGCCGTCTTCTGGCGAAAATTCGATGTCGTCGGTGAACTGCCGCGCAAAGCGCACGGCCAGGCGGGCCTGTTCGTAGACCTGGTCCGGCGTCATGCGGAGCTTCTTCTCCATGTGCAGCGCCGATGTGGCGATGAACGTATGGATCCGGAACGAGTTGGCCGGCTTCAGGGCCTCGGCGGCGCGGGCGATGTCCTTGTCGTTGGCGCGGGCCAGCGAGCAGATCGTCGAATCCTTGACGACCTGGGCGATCGAGCGGATGGCCTCGAAATCGCCGTTGGAGCTGGCCGCAAAGCCGGCCTCGATCACATCGACCTTCAGGCGTTCCAGCTGACGCGCGATGCGAATCTTCTCTTCGCGGGTCATGGACGCACCGGGCGACTGCTCGCCGTCGCGCAAGGTGGTGTCGAAAATGATGAGTTTGTCAGACATTTGTGGAGCTCCTGGGCTGTGCCTTATGTGCTGTACCGCTGGCCCGCCTTCACCACGCCGGGCATTCGGATCGGAATGCAAAACGCCCCGGCGTGCATAGATGCAGGCCGGGGCGTTGAAAAATCCTTGTGATTTCCGCGCTAGGGGCGAACCGTCGATCCCTTTAGCGCGCGCGCGTCCCGACCCAATGGCCTAGTAGGCCACCTAGGGTGGTGCGGGCGATTAGGATCTGGCGCGAAATCATGTCGGCGACTATAGCCGGTTTGCCAGCGGCGCGCAACCGGCGGCAACCCTGTTATTTCGGCGGGATGCGCAGCTTCTGACCTGGGTAGATCTTGTCCGGGTGCGTCAGCATGGGCTTGTTGGCCTCGAAGATCTTGTTGTACTCGGCGCCGTTGCCGTACGCCGCCTGGGAAATCGCCCACAGCGTGTCGCCCTTGACCACGGTATGCCACTGCGACGCGTCGGTCTCCACGTTGACCGACATCTTGTCCTCCACCGACGCCACGCCCTCGACGTTGCCGCAGCACAGGATGATCTTCTCGCGCGTGGCCTGGTCCGGGGCCACGCCGAACACGGTCACCTTGCCCTGCGAGCCATCCACCGTCACCGTCAGCCCGGTGGCGGACAGCCCCATCTGGGCGATGTACGCCTCGATCGCGTCGCCGGCCGCCCGGTTCGCCGCCTCGGCCTTGTCGGCCGCGCCCGGATTGGCCGTGGCCGCATCCTGGGCCGCCTTGGCCTCGCCCTTGCCGAACAGCTTCTCTCCCGCTTCCTTGATGAAGTCGAACATGCCCATGTCATTCTCCTTGGGGTGGGTGTAACGGACTACAACGCGCGCAAAACAAAGGGCGCCACGAGGGCGCCCTTCCACAAGACGAGATCAATGGCCGTTGCCATCGCCGCTGCCGCCACCGGCTGGCCGCGACTTGCCGACGCTGCCCCGCTGCCCGTGGATGGACCGCCAGGCCCACAGCACATAGCCGGAGATCGCATAGGCGACGAACAGCCCGAACAGCGCCACGGGCGGATCGGACGACACGATGACGAACAGCACCAGGACCAGCACCATCATGCCGAACGGCACCCGGTAGCGCACATCGAGCGCCTTGCCGCTGTAGAACGGGGCGTTGGACACCATCGACAGCCCCGCATAGAGCGTGATCGCGAACGCCACCCACGGCATCCACAGTTCCTTGACCGGCAGCTTGTTGTCGATGGCCAGCCAGACAAAGCCGGCCACCAGCGCGGCCGCGGCCGGGCTCGGCAGGCCCTGGAAGAACCGCTTGTCGATCACGCCGATGTTGGCGTTGAAGCGCGCCAGCCGCAGGGCCGCGCACGTGCAGTAGACGAACGCCGCGATCCAGCCCCATTTGCCCAGGTCGTGCAGGATCCACTCGTACATGACCAGCGCCGGCGCCACGCCGAACGACGTCATGTCCGAGAGCGAATCGTACTGCTCGCCGAAGGCGCTCTGGGTGTTGGTGATGCGGGCCACGCGGCCGTCCATGCCATCGAGCACCATGGCCGCGAAGATGGCGATGGCCGCCACGTCGAAGCGCATGTTCATGGCCTGCACGATCGCGAAAAAGCCCGCGAACAGTGCCGCCGTGGTGAACGCGTTCGGCAGCAGGTAAATGCCGCGGCGGCGCGGACGCACGTACTCGATGTCGTGCTCGTCGGCATCGTCGTAGCCGGCGTCGTTGCGAAGCTGGTTGTGGCGGAACGGGCGCAGATGCGTCACATTGCCGCTGCTCACGCGCTTGTTGCGTCGGTTGAAGGCACCCATGCCAGGTCTCCTGTCGCTGACCGGTCCGGCGTCAGGGCTGCACGTCCAGCTCGGCGAGCACGGTCGACGAGGCCGACACCTTCTCGCCGATCGTCACGCGCGGACGGGCATCCACGGGCAGGTACACGTCCACGCGCGAGCCGAAGCGGATGAAACCGTAGCGCTGGCCGCGCGACAGCGTGTCGCCCACCTTGGTGTAGCAGAGAATGCGGCGCGCCACCAGGCCGGCCACCTGCACCAGCGTCACCAGCTGGCCATCGGCCGCGCGGCGGACCACCACGGCGTTGCGTTCGTTCTCCAGCGACGCCTTGTCCAGGTCGGCGTTGACGAACTTGCCCGGGAAGTATTCGAGCTTCTCCACCTTGCCGTCCAGCGACGAGCGGTTCGAGTGCACGTTGAACACGTTCATGAACACGCTGATCTTGAGCGCCTCCCGGCCGGCATAAGGGTCCTGCGTCTTCTCGACCACGACGATGCGGCCGTCGGCGGGCGCCAGGATGGCGTTGGGCGCCGACGGGATCGGGCGCGGCGGGTCGCGGAAGAACTGCAGCACGAAAATCGTGATGATCCACAGCGGCAACGCCCACCAGAAACCCGCGCTGACATGCACCAGCAGCGAGATGATGAAAGCGCCGGCCAGGAACGGCCAGCCTTCACGGGCGATCAGCGGATGAGGATAGTTCATGCAAGCGTTGTTCTGTTGGTCGCGTAAGGTCGACAAACCCGGCGCACGATGCTGCACATGCAGGCCATGCGGGGCCGTCGAAGCGAAATATAAGAAAAAATCAGGCCTGCGCCTGAAAAAGTCCGACAAGGATAACAAAAAGCCGCCCAGTCGCCGCCGAAATGTCCCGTGCATTGCATAAGACCGGCGGCCGACTGGGCGGCCGTGGCAATCGCGGCAGGCCCGGCCGGTTGGCCAGGCACGCCGCCGCTGCCCGTACTGCTTAGTTCTTCGACTGGTCGACCAGCTTGTTCTTGGCGATCCACGGCATCATCGCGCGCAGCTTCGCACCCACTTCCTCGATCTGGTGCTCGGCCGTCAGGCGGCGGCGCGAGATCAGCGTCGGGGCGCCTGCCTTGTTTTCCAGCAGGAAGCTCTTGGCGTACTCGCCGGTCTGGATGTCGGTCAGGCACTGCTTCATGGCCTTCTTCGTCTCTTCCGTCACGACGCGCGGGCCGGTGACGTATTCGCCATACTCCGCGTTGTTCGAGATCGAGTAGTTCATGTTGGCGATGCCGCCTTCGTAGATCAGGTCGACGATCAGCTTCAGTTCGTGCAGGCACTCGAAGTAGGCCATTTCCGGCGCGTAGCCGGCTTCCACCAGCGTCTCGAAGCCGGCCTTGATCAGCTCGACGGTACCGCCGCACAGCACGGCCTGCTCGCCGAACAGGTCGGTCTCGGTTTCCTCGCGGAAGTTGGTCTCGATGATGCCGGCGCGGCCGCCGCCGTTGGCGGTGGCGTACGACAGGGCGATGTCACGGGCGGCGCCGGACTTGTTCTGGTGCACGGCGATCAGGTGCGGCACGCCGCCACCCTGCGAGTACGTCGAGCGCACGGTGTGGCCCGGGGCCTTCGGGGCGATCATGATCACGTCCAGGTCGGCACGCGGGATCACGGCGCCGTAGTGCACGTTGAAGCCGTGGGCGAAGGCCAGCGCGGCGCCTTCCTTGATGTTGGCGTGCACTTCGTTCTTGTACACGTCGGCGATCTGCTCGTCCGGCAGCAGGATCATGACCACGTCGGCGCCCTTCACGGACTCCGCCACTTCCTTGACCTGCAGGCCGGCGTTGACGGCCTTGTTCCACGACGCGCCGCTCTTGCGCAGGCCCACCGTCACGTTCACGCCCGAATCCTTCAGGTTCAGCGCGTGGGCGTGGCCTTGCGAGCCGTAACCGATGATGGTGACATTCTTGCCCTTGATGAGGGAGAGGTCGGCGTCCTTGTCGTAAAACACTTTCATGATGGTTCCTTCAATTTCTCAGATCTTCGTATTTGGGGTGGCGGCGCAGCGTCCCACGGGTGCGTGCGGGCGCCGCGCTGCTTCGGGATACTGCTGTCGGCTTGTGGCCGTGCTCTGTTGCCGGGGGCGCCGGTCAGACCTTCAGGATGCGCTCGCCGCGGCCGATGCCGGAGCCGCCCGTGCGGACGGTTTCCAGGATCGCGGTGCGGTCGATGGCATCAAGGAACGCATCCAGCTTGCCGCCGTTGCCGGTCAGCTCGATGGTGTACGTCTTTTCGGTCACGTCGATGATGCGGCCACGGAAGATGTCGGCCGTGCGCTTCATTTCCTCGCGCTCCTTGCCGACCGCGCGGACCTTGACCAGCATCAGCTCGCGCTCGATGTGCGCGCCTTCGGTCAGGTCCACCACCTTGACCACCTCCACCAGCCGGTTCAGGTGCTTCGTGATCTGTTCGATCACGTCGTCCGAGCCGGTGGTGACGATGGTCATCCGCGACAGCGACGCATCCTCGGTGGGGGCCACCGTGAGCGTCTCGATGTTGTAGCCACGGGCCGAGAACAGGCCCACCACGCGCGACAGCGCGCCGGGTTCGTTTTCCAGCAGGACCGAGATGATGTGACGCATTACAGGTCCTCCACGCCGAGCAGCATTTCGGAGATACCCTTGCCGGCCTGCACCATCGGCCACACGTTTTCCGTGGGGTCGGTCTGGAAGTCCAGGAACACGGTACGGTCCTTCAGGCGGAACGCCTCGCGCAGCGCCGGCTCGACGTCGGACGTCTTCTCGACGCGCATGCCCACGTGGCCATACGACTCCGCCAGCTTCACGAAGTCGGGCAGCGCGGTCATGTAGGAGTGCGAGTAGCGGTTGTCGTACTCGATCTCCTGCCACTGGCGCACCATGCCCAGGTAGCCGTTGTTCAGCGAGCAGATCTTGACCGGGGTGTCGTACTGCAGGCAGGTCGACAGCTCCTGGATGCACATCTGGATCGAGCCTTCGCCCGTGATCGTGACGACTTCCTTGTCCGGGAACGCCTTCTTGATGCCCATCGCGTACGGCAGGCCCACGCCCATCGTGCCCAGGCCGCCGGAGTTGATCCAGCGGCGCGGCTCGTCGAACTTGTAGAACTGCGCGGCCCACATCTGGTGCTGGCCGACGTCGGAGCAGACGAACGCGTCGCCCTTGGTCAGTTCCCAGATCTTTTCCACCACGTATTGCGGCTTGATGATCTCGGAGTTGCGGTCGTACTTCAGGCAGTCCACCGAGCGCCATTGCTCGATCTGGTCCCACCACTTCGCCAGCGCCTCGCGCTTGGGCTTGACGTCGCTGGCCTTGATCTGGGCGATCAGTTCCTGCAGCACGTCCTTGACGTTGCCGACGATGGGAATGTCCACCTTGACGCGCTTCGAGATCGACGACGGGTCGATGTCGATGTGGATGATCTTGCGCGCCTGGGCCGTGAAATGCGCCGGGTTGCCGATCACGCGGTCGTCGAAGCGGGCGCCGATGGCGATCAGCACGTCGCAGTTCTGCATGGCCATGTTGGCTTCATACGTGCCGTGCATGCCGAGCATGCCGACGAACTGCTTGTGCGTGCCCGGGAACGCCCCCAGGCCCATCAGCGTGTTGGTCACCGGGTGGCCGGTCAGTGCCGCCAGCTCGCGCAGCTCGTCGCTGGCATTGGCCAGCACCACGCCGCCGCCCGAGTAGATGTACGGGCGCTCGGCGCCCTGCAGCAGCGCCACGGCCTTGCGGATCTGGCCCGAGTGGCCCTTGTTGACCGGGTTGTACGACCGCATGTCCACCGCCTTCGGGTACTCGAAGCGGCAGGCATTGCGCGACACGTCCTTCGGGATGTCCACCACCACCGGGCCGGGACGCCCCGTGGCGGCGATGAAGAACGCCTTCTTGATCGTCGCGGCCAGGTCGCGCACGTCCTTCACCAGGAAGTTGTGCTTGACGATGGGGCGCGTGATGCCGACGGTATCGCACTCCTGGAACGCGTCCTGGCCAATGGCGTGGGTCGGCACGTTGCCGGTGATCACCACCATCGGGATCGAGTCCAGGTAGGCCGTGGCGATGCCGGTCACGGCATTGGTCACGCCGGGGCCCGAGGTAACCAGGGCGACGCCGACCTTGCCGGTCGCGCGGGCATAGCCATCGGCGGCATGCACGGCGGCCTGCTCGTGGCGCACCAGGATGTGTTCGAATTTCTTTTGCTTGTGGAGCTCGTCGTAGATATAGAGCACTGCGCCGCCGGGGTAGCCCCAGACGTACTCGACGCCTTCTTCGGCAAGTGCATTGACGAGGATTTCCGCTCCGATCATTTCGCGAGCGGAGGATGAATTGCTGTCTGCGTGGGAGAATTCCGCGCTGGGCATGTTCATTTCAGTCCTTTGCAATTTTCGGCAAAAAATTGTTTGGATGCTCTCTGCCGGGCTTGTGGCTCGGGTTCAAGCGGTGCGCGTCTGCATGAGGAGACCGCCTCATAAGCGGTCTGATGAGACAACCACTGATGTCGTGAACCGCCGATGATACTGCAATGCACCAGTGCGGTAAATGAATCGCCGGAACTTTTTGCACGGCCGCACCCTGTGGGGGCAGCGGCGCTACAACGCCGGGGCGGCGGCCCGGGCCCATGTCTGCATTTGCATACAGGAGTGGCAAGAAGCGGCCGTTTTTTGCTAGCATCGCAGACATTTCCCGGCTGCCGCAGGACTGAGGCGGCACATTTGGCCTGCCCCACCACGCCCATACGCTGTTTTTGCCTGCATGGCCACCGACAAGGAACTCTCAGACTTTCTCGCCAGCGTCGAACGCCGCGCCTTCAAGCAGGCCGTTTTCGCCGTCCGTGACGACGAAGCGGCGCTGGACATCGTGCAGGACGCCATGATCAAGCTGGCGGAAAAGTACGGCGACAAGGGCCCGACGGAATTGCCGCCGCTGTTCCAGCGCATCCTGCAGAATACGATCCACGACTGGTTCCGCCGCCAGAAGGTGCGCAACACCTGGGTGACGCTGTTCTCGAACCTGCGCGACGAGCGCGACGGCGACGACAGCGACCTGCTGGACACGCTGGAGGCCGAATCGGGCACCGAAATGGCCGAAAGCAGCGCCGACAAGGTGGAGCGCGCCCAGGTCATGGCGATCATCGAACAGGAAATCCAGCGCCTGCCCACGCGTCAACGCCAGGCTTTCCTGATGCGTTACTGGGAAGATATGGACGTGGCCGAAACGGCAGCCGTGATGGGCTGTTCGGAAGGCAGCGTCAAGACGCACTGTTCCCGTGCCACGCATACGCTGGCGCAAGCCTTGCGCGCGCGGGGGGTCCGACTATGAGCAGAAACGAACGAGAAATCCAGGAACGGCGCTTTGCACGCGAGGTCCGCGTGGCACTCGATGCCTCGGCCGACGCGTTGCCGCGCGACATCGCCGAACGGCTGGCCGCCGCGCGCCGCATGGCGCTGGCCGCGAAGAAAGCCGAAGCAACCGCTCACGTCCCGCGGCTGGCGATGCCCGGCGCACCGGGCGGGTACGGCCACGACCTCGACGACGCGGACGACACGCCGCTGCACCGCGCCGGTGCGTGGCTGCGCAAGCTGGCGCTGGTCTGGACGCTCGTCGCGCTGGTCACGGGACTGGTCGGCATCTACCACTGGCAGCAGCAGAAGCGCGTCGAGGAACTGGCCGACGTGGACGCCGCGATGCTGCTGGACGACCTGCCGCCCACGGCCTACGCCGACCAGGGCTTCCACGTGTTCCTGAAGCGCGACCGCGACAATCCCTAGCATGGCGCGCGCATCTTCCCGTACCGACGTGATCCGTCGCCGGCTGGCCGCTTCCTGCGCCGCCGGCGCAACCTTTGCCGCACTTTTGTTCGGCACCGTGGCCCATGAGGCGCTTGCGCAAGGCCAGCACGATGCCGCCAGCCAGGCAGCTGCCCGGCCGATCATCAACGCCCGGCCGATGTGGAACGAGCTGTCGGCCACGCATCGTCAGATCCTGGCGCCGCTGCAGCCGCTGTGGGACACGATCCCGGAACTGAACCGCCGCAAGTGGCAGCGCATCGCCGATCTGTATCCGAAGCTCAAGCCCGAGGAACAGCAGCGGCTGCAGGAGCGCATGGCCGAGTGGGTCAAGATGACGCCCCAGCAGCGCCGCCTGGCGCGCGAGAACTACCAGATCACGCGCCAGCTGCCGCCCGAGAAGAAGGCCGAGGCGTGGGACCGCTACCAGCAACTGCCTGAAGAGCAGAAGAAAAAGCTGGCCGCCGCCGAGAAAGTCCGCCGCCCCGGCGCCGTGAGCGCCCTGCCGTCGGGCAAGCGTCCGCCGGCCGATACCAGCCGTCAGATCCATCACCCGGGCAAGCACCCGGCCAGCGCCCCGGATGCCACGCCGGCGTCCTCGCCCGCCACCCAGGCCATCGCCGGCGCCTCCGCCGCCACCCCGGCGCCGATCGCCTCCGCCCCGGCCGCCCCGCCCGCAGCCGCCGCCACACCGGCCCCCGCCACACTGTCCCCGCCCGTCACGGGCGAAGCGGCCACGGATTTCAATCCGTCGGAGACGCAGCGGTAACAGGGCGCACCCCGGCCCGATGGCCGGCGCGCCCGGCGTGGCAAACCCGGCGACCATGTGCCGGGCATTTGGCATAATGGCCGCTCCCCCGACCAGCCCCGCGCCATGTCCGCCGCCACGCCCGCCGCTTCCGATCTGTCTGCTGCCGTTCCTGCTGCCGCGCCCACGCTGCGGCGCCGCCTGCTCTGCATGTTGTACGAAGGCGTGTTGCTGTTTGGCGTGCTGATGGCGGCCAGTGCGGTGCACGTGCTGGCGCGGCCGCTGCTGCGCAAGGTCGGGCTCGATCACCCCTATGCCGACCAGGCGTGGATGTTTGTCGTGCTGGGCATCTATTTCACGTGGTTCTGGCAGCGCACCGGGCAGACGCTGGCGATGCAGACCTGGCGCATCCGGCTGGTCAACGCGGCCGGGCAACCGCCGCGCTGGCCGCAGGCGGTGCTGCGCTATGTGCTGGCGTGGCTCTGGCTGCCGCCTGCCGCCGCCGTGGGCCACGCGATGGGGCTGACGCGGTGGCCGTTCCTGGGCGTGCTGGCGATCGCGCTGCTGCTCTGGATGTCGCTGGCGTGGCTGGATCCGCGCCGCCAGTTCCTGCATGACCGCCTGGCCGGCACCCGGCTGACCGACCTGCGCCCGCCGCGCCCATGAGCCTGTCGGCGGCCGCCCTGCGGCGCGTGGCCGTGGTCGTGCAGGCGGCTTCTGCCGCAGCGGTGGCGGCATGGCTGGCGCTGGCGCACGGCTGGTCATGGGGCGCCGCGCTGGCCGGTGGACTGGCTGCCGTGCTGGTCGGCTTCGGCATCAGCATCGCGATGGCCTTTGGCGCCACGCTGGCCGGGGTCGGCGTGCCGCGCCACGACCGCCCGTCTGTCCCTGCCGATGTCCCCTCGCCCCGCCCACTCGGTCTCAGCGCCGCCCTGCGTGGCTTTCTGGCCGAATACCGCGCCGTGTTCCGGATGTTCAACTGGCTGCAGCCGTTCCGCTCGCGGCTGCGGTTCGGCGCGCCGGCGCAGCCGCTGGCCGATGCCCCGCCTGTCCTGCTGGTCCATGGCTACGGCTGCAACCACGCGATCTGGCTCGACATGGCGCCAGCGCTGGCGGACGCCGGCTATCGGTGCGAAGCGATCGACCTGATGCCGGTGCTGGGCGACATAGACGACTACGCGCCGCAGTTGCTGGCCCGGATGCGCGATATCCAGGCGCGCACCGGCCGCGCGCCGCTGCTGGTCTGCCACAGCATGGGCGGGCTCGCCGCGCGCGCCGCGCAGGTGCTGGCCGCCCGCGCGGCGGAGCCGCCGCCCTGCGCGGGCATCGTCACGCTTGGCAGCCCGCACCATGGCTGCGCGCTGGCGCGCTTGGGCGGCGGGCGCAATGCCCGGCAGATGCGGTGGCGCAGTCCGTGGCTGGCGGCGCTGGCCGGGCTCGAAACGCCCCAGATGCGCGCGCGCATCGTCTCGGTCTTCAGCTGGCATGACTCGATTGCCGGGCCGCCCGGCACGGCGTGCCTGGATGGTGCCGGCCACATCGCGCTGGATGGCATCGGCCATGTCTCGCTGCTGCGCGACCCGCGCGCCGTGGCGGCCACGCTGGAGGCGCTGGCGATGCTGCGCCGGACGCCGGCAGCGGCCACGGCCGCCCCGCTGCGCTGACCCGCCGCCAGTGGCGCGCAAGCTTCATGTGACATTCATGTTTCCGTCACGGCTCCGTCATGCGGCGCTGGCCCAATGCAGCCATCGCCGATACCGGGGCCGCCATGGTTCAAGCCATCCGATTTGCACGCGGACGTCTGTCGAGGGTCGCGCAGCGCCTGCGCGGCAAGCCTGACACCACGCTTTCCATGACCGCCGCGTTTGCGGCCTTCATGCCCCCGCCCGCCGATCTGTCCGCCGCCCGCCACGCGCCCCTGCGCGACGCCGCCGATGCCGGCACCCGTCCCGCCGTCCCCGCCGAACCGTCCGCGCACCGCTACCGGGCGATCTGGCTGTCCGACATCCACCTGGGCACGCCGGGCTGCCAGGCCACCTACCTGCTCGACTTCCTGAAGCACAACGATTCCGACGTGCTCTACCTGGTCGGCGACATCATCGACGGCTGGCAGCTCCGCCGCGGCTGGTACTGGCCGCAGAGCCACAACGACGTGGTGCAGAAGCTGCTGCGCAAGGCGCGCAAGGGCACCGAGGTGATCTACATCCCCGGCAACCACGACGAAGGCGCGCGCCAGTTCGACGGCCTGGCCTTCGGCGACGTGACCGTGCGCGAGGACGCCGTGCACGTGACCGCCACCGGCAAGCGGCTCTGGGTGGTGCATGGCGACCTGTTCGACGGCGTGGTCCAGCATGCGAAATGGCTGGCCTACCTGGGCGATTCGGCCTACACGATGATCCTGGCGCTGAACCGGCATTTCAACCGCATCCGCGCCCGGCTGGGCTTCGACTACTGGTCGCTGTCGCAGTACCTGAAGCACCAGGTCAAGAACGCGGTCAGCTACATCAACTCGTTCGAGCACGCCATGGTCGACGAGGCGCGCCGCCGTGGCTGCGACGGCGTGGTCTGCGGCCACATCCACAAGGCCGAGATCCGCGAGGTGGACGGCCAGCTCTACTGCAACGACGGCGACTGGGTCGAAAGCCTGTCGGCGCTGGTGGAGACGATGGAGGGCGAGCTGAAGATCGTCTACTGGACGACGCTGATCGACCCGCCCGTCCCGGCCACCCGCCGGCGCCGCCGCACGGCCGAAATCGCCGCCTGACCCGACCGAGCCGGCCCCCGGGGCGCGGCCGGCCGCGGCCCGGCCCCGCGTTGGGCCCACCCCCTTTTCCGCGCCGGCTGCCGGCCCGGACCGCCATACCACTACGGCACTGCCGCCCCAAGGAGCTTCAATGAGAGTCATGATCGTTACCGACGCATGGGAACCGCAGGTCAACGGCGTGGTACGCACGCTGAAGTCGACCCGCCGCGAGCTCGAAGCCATGGGTCACACGGTGGATCTGCTCACGCCGCTGGAATTCCGCACGGTGCCGTGCCCGACCTATCCCGAGATCCGCCTCTCGATCCTGCCGTCGGCCAAGGTACGCCGGCGCATCGACGGTTTCCGCCCGGAGGCCCTGCACATCGCCACCGAAGGCCCGCTGGGCCTGGCCGCGCGCGCCTATGCCATCCGCCACCGCCTGCCGTTCACCACGGCCTACCACACACGCTTTCCGGAATACGTGCAGGCCCGCTTCGGCATTCCGCTGGCCTGGACCTACCGCTTCCTGCGCTGGTTCCACGGCCCGGCGCGCGCCGTCATGGCCCCGACGCCGGTCGTGCTCAAGGACCTGCAGGACTACGGCATCACGCACGGCGTGCTCTGGACGCGCGGCGTGGACCTGGACGTCTTTACCGCGCAGCGGGCCAACGTTTTAAACACCGCCCATCCGATCTTCCTGTACGTGGGCCGCGTGGCCGTGGAAAAGAACGTCGAGGCGTTCCTGCAGCTTGACCTGCCCGGCTCCAAATGGATCGTGGGCGACGGCCCGGCGCTGGCCGGGCTCAAGCAGCGCTATCCGACGGCCAACTACCTGGGCGTGCTGAAACAGCCAGATCTGGCAAAGGTGTATGCTTCGGCAGACGTTTTCGTGTTTCCGAGCAAGACCGACACGTTCGGCCTGGTCCTGCTGGAAGCGCTGGCCAGCGGCCTGCCCGTGGCGGCGTATCCGGTGACGGGTCCGATCGACGTACTGGGCGACAGCCCGGCCGGCGTGATGCACGAAGACCTGCGCGAAGCCTGCCTGGAAGCGCTGCGCATCGACCGCGCCACCGCGCGCCAGCACGCCGAGAAGTTCTCGTGGCGCGCCGCTTCCGAACAGTTCCTTGCGCATCTGCGTCCGCTGCCTGGCGCGGCGGGCGGATCCGACAACCCGGCATCTACCGTCGCACCCGATCATGGCCAAGCCCCAACCCACGCTACCGCCCGATCCGTCGCTGCACCGGCCGACCGCCACCCGGGTGGCGGCTGAAGTGGAATCCGAATACTCGATCGCCAACAATCCCCACAAGGGCAACCGCGGGCTGACGCGCGCGTGGCATGCGGCCATCAATTCGCTGTCGGGGCTGCGCTACGCGGTGCTCGAAGAGAGCGCGTTCCGCCAGGAACTGACGTTGGTGGTCATCCTCACGCCGTGCGCGTTCCTGCTGCCGGTGACGATCGTGGAGCGCGTGCTGCTGCTGGGCACGCTGCTGCTGGTGCTGATCGTGGAGTTGCTCAATTCGAGCGTCGAGGCGGCGATCGACCGGATCTCGCTGGAACGCCACAGCCTTTCCAAGCGCGCCAAGGACTTCGGCAGCGCCGCCGTGATGCTGGCGCTGATCCTGTGCGGCGGCACATGGATCGCCATCGGCGGCCCGCCGGTGGTGCGGTGGATCGGGGGATGGTGGGGATAAGGGAACGGCTGGGGTGCTCCGAGAAGGGAGAAAACCTTCGGCCACGTCAAACGTTCAGGTCTTCTCCCGCCCGGCCTGCCACTTGTCCACGCGCACGCGCGGTGCGGCGGCCAGTTGGGCGAGCAGGTCGGCGGGCGACGTCGAGACGTGGAGGATGTCGGCGTGCGCCTGCTTCAGAAAGCCCTCGCCCACGGCGTGGTTCAGGAACGCGAGCATGCCGTCGTAGAAGCCCGCCACGTTCAGCAGCCCCACGGGCTTGTCGTGGTAGCCAAGCTGGGCCCACGTGAACGTCTCGAACAGTTCCTCGAAGGTCCCCACGCCGCCGGGCATGGCGATGAACGCGTCGGCGCGGTCCGCCATCATCTGCTTGCGCTCGTGCATGTTGCGCACGACGTGGAGCTCGGTCAGGCCGCGATGGCCCACTTCTTTCTGCATCAGCGCGTCCGGAATGATGCCGATGGCCTTGCCGCCCGCAGCCATCACGCTGTCCGCCACGACACCCATCAGCCCAACCTTGCCACCGCCGTAGACCAGCGCCAGACCGCGTTCGGCCATGGCCTGGCCCAGCGCCTGCGCCATCGCCGCATACTCGGGCCGGAAGCCGGGGCTGGACCCGCAATAGACGCAGACCGATTTCACTTGCGCTCCTTTTCGGCGCGGGCGGCGTCGGCGGCGGCCTTCTGGGCCGCGTACTCGCGCGCCAGCTGGTCGAACGCCTCGCGCGCCTTGCCGCGCAGGTACGGCGCCAGGATCGAGAAAATGTGATAGCTGGACCCGTGCAGGTAGCCGCGGATCTGCTCGGGATCGTTGTACTGGCGCGGGTGCTGCACGAACTGGAACGACAGCCAGTAGGTGGCGATCACGACGATGTTGGTGCAGACCGCGTCCACCTGCTCGGGCGTGGCCTCCATGTCGCCGTCTTCCTGGAACTGGCGGCAGATCTCCATCGCAAAGCGCTTCTTCTGGTCGACGATGCGCTTGAAGTTGGTCTCCAGCATCCGGTTGCGCGCCAGCAGGTCGTTGATGTCCCGGTACAGGAAGCGGTAGTTCCACAGGAACTCCGACATGTACTGCAGGTAGCCCCAGCTCTCGCCCAGCGTGGCCTTGTGGTCCTCCGGCATCTTCAGGCGGCGCTCCATCTCCTGCTCGAAGCGCACGAAGATGGAATTGATGATGTCGTCCTTGTTGCGGAAGTGGTAGTAGAGGTTGCCAGGGCTGATTTCCATGGCCTCCGCGATGGTCGTCGTGGTGACGTTCGGCTCGCCCAGTTCGTTGAACAGGCGCAGCGACACATCGAGGATGCGGTCTCGGGTACGGCGCGGACCGGCTTGCGGTTTGGCTTCCATGGGATATCGGAAAGACTTTCGATCGGCAGGATTGGGATTATAAGCACACCGGGCAGCCCGACCCCGCCGGGCGGCGTGCACGGCACAGGACGGTCGCCCGGCCGTGCCCGGCGGCTAGAACCGCGATCCCGGCTGCTCCAGGAAGGCCAGTTCCTCGGCGGTGCCGGCGCGGCCCAGCACGGCGTTGCGATGCGGGAACCGGCCGAAGCGCGCGACGATATCGCGGTGCTTGATCGCCCACTCGACCACGTCGACCTGGCCGCCGGTCTCGTCGCGCAGCGCCTCGAATGCGCCCACGGAGACGTCCTGCTCGGCCAGCGACTCGGCGTGCTCGAATGGCAGGTAGCAGAACATCCGATGCCACGGCGTGGGGAGCTGGCGGTCCCAGCCGTCGGCCAGCATGCGCCGGGCCAGCGCCAGCGCCTGGCCGTCGGTGGCAAAGCTGCGGGCGTCGCCGCGGAACATGTTGCGCGGGAACTGGTCCAGCAGCACCACGCGCGCGCAGGCGCCGGCCGGGGTGACCGACCAGTCGTCCGCGGCGCCGTCGTGGGCGGCCTGCCAGGCCGGCAGGAAGCGCTCGCGGATGTCGGCGTCGAAGGCGTCGGACTTGGTGAACCACTCGCGCCGCGAGGTATTCCACGCAGGCGATCCCGGCAGCCCGAACCAGAAGTCGAGCACCGCGCGCGCGGCGGGGGGCACGGTGTCGCGGGGGTCAGCGCTGGACATTGCGCATCCAGTCGGCGGTCTGGAACAGCGCCTGCATCAGGCGCATCTGCAGGTCCTCGGGCAGGCCCACGTCCTGCATCGCCAGCGCCATGCAGCGCATCCACTGGTCGCGCTCGCTGGTGCCGATCTCGAACGGCAGGTGGCGGGCGCGCAGGCGCGGGTGGCCAAAGCGCTCGATAAAGTAGTTCGGGCCGCCCAGCCAGCCGCAGAGGAACCAGAACAGCTTGTCGCGCGAGCCGTCCAGCGATGCCGGGTGCAGCGCGCGCAGCCCCGCAAACTCGGCCTCCAGGTCCATCAGGTCGTAGAAACGGTCGACCAGCTCGCGCACACGCGCCTCGCCGCCGATCAGCTCGTAGGCGGTGATCTCCTCGCGCTTCTCGCCGGGCTCTTCGATATTCGTCACCATCTTCAGTTCACATCCCGCAGCGTGGCCAGCGCCGGCTGCCGCAGCACTTCGCGCAGGCCCAGCCAGCCGCCGGCAAAAGCGCACAGCATGCCAGAAACCACGCCCACCGGCACGATCCAGCCGTTGAAGCGATACGGAAAGTCGAACACGAACTGCGACAGCCCCCAACCCACGGCAATGGCGCCCAGGCTGGCCAGGAAGCCGGCCAGCCCGCCCACCACCAGGAACTCGGCGTACTGCGTCTGCCGGACCAGCGCCGCCGGGGCGCCCAGCGCCTTGAGCAGGCCCGCGTCGCGCTTGCGCTCGTCGCGCGCGCCGGACAGCGCCGCGTACAGCACGGTCACGCCGGCCAGCAGCGTGAAGACGAACAGGAACTCCACGGCCGCGATCACCTGGTCCAGCACGTTCTGGATCTGGCGCAGGATCAGGTCGGTATTGACCACGGTGATGTTCGGAAACGTGGCCGTCAGCCGGTTGCCGAGCGCCGCCTGCTCGGGCGGCAGGTGGAACGACGTGATGTACGTCTCCGGCAGCCCCTGCATCTTGGCCACGGGCAGGATGACGAAGAAGTTGACACGCATCGAGCCCCATTCGAGCTTGCGCAGCGACGTCACCGGCGCCTCGACGATCTGCCCGGCCACGTCGAAGCGCAGCGTATCGCCCAGCCGGATATGCAGGGTCTTGGCGATGCCCTCCTCCACCGACGCGCCGCCGTCCCACTTGCCGGCCACCACCTCGTTGCCGTCCGGCACCGTATCCATGTACGACAGGTTGAACTCGCGCTCGACCAGGTTGCGTGCGCGGCCGTCGGGGTAGTCAGCAGCCTGCACCGGCCGGTCGCCGATCTGGATCAGCCGGCCGCGCACCATCGGGAACAGCAGGTCGTCGACCCCGCTCCGGGCCAGCATCTGGCGCAGCGGCTCACGCTGGTCGGGCTGGATGTTGATGATGAACCGGTTGGGCGCGTCGGCCGGCGTGGCGTTGCGCCAGGAATCGATCAGGTCATTGCGCGTCATGCCCAGCAGCAGCAGCGCCATCAGCCCCACGGCCAGCGCCACGGTCTGCAGCACGGTCACGCCGCGGCGCCGTTCCAGCACCGCCAGCGCAAAGCGCCAGCCCACGCTGCCCCGCGCGCGGCCGCGCATGGTGCGCGACAGCGCCATCAGCAACGCCAGCGCCAGCAGCGCGAACACCACGCCAGCGCCCACGAAGCCGCCCGCCGTGGTCAGGCCCAGCTTCAGGTCGCGCGCGGCCACCATCAGCAGCGCCACGAACGCGCCCAGGCCCAGCGCGTAGGCCGTCCAGGCCGATACCGGCGGCAGCCCGATGTCCCGCCGCAGCACGCGCAGCGGCGCGATCCGCGTCAGCGCCAGCAGCGGGGGGAGCGCAAACCCCACCAGCAGCACCAGCCCGGCCGCCACGCCCACCAGCGCCGGCACGGCCGACGGATGCGGCAGCGACACCTGCAGGATGCCGCCCAGCGACGCCAGCAGCCCGTAGTGGGCCGCGTAGCCCAGCGCCACGCCCACCAGCGCGCCGGCCAGCCCCAGCATCACGAACTCGATGCCGAACGCGGCCAGGATCTGCCCGCGCGACAGCCCCAGGCACTTGTAGACCGCCGTGGCGTCGGTGTGGCGCTGCATGTAGCGCCGCGCGGACATGGCAATGGCCACCGCGGCGATCATCGACGACAGCACCGCCACCAGCGACAGAAATCGCTCGGCCCGGTCCAGCGTGGCGCGCATCTGCGGCTGGCCCGATTCCAGCGATTCCACGCGCGTATTGCGCAGGTGGCGCCGCTCGATCTCGGCCGTTGCCCACTTGCGGTACGCCTCGCCGGCCGCGTCGGGGCCGGCCACCAGCAGGCGGTAGGTCACGCGGCTGCCCCAGCCGATCAGCCTGGTGGCCTCCAGGTCGGCCATCGGCAGCAGCACGCGCGGCGCGAAGTTCATGAAGCCGGCGCCGCGATCGAGTTCCTGCGTGATGATCCGGTCGATGCGGAACGTCTTGCTGCCCAGTTGCAGGCCGTCGCCGACGCGCAGGCCCAGCGCGATCAGCAGTGCCTCGTCCACCCAGACCGTGCCGGGCGCCGGGATGCCCTCGGCGTTGGCTTCGGGCCCGCCGGGCGCCTGCGCCACCTTGAGCCGGCCGCGCAGCGGGTAGCCGTCAGAGGCGGCCTTCAGCGCGGCCAGCTGGCTCGGCGCGTCGCCCTGCGCCGGGGCGCCCTGGGCGCGCGCCGTGGCCATGCTCGGGAAGGTCACCGTCTGCGCCACCTGCAGGCCGTCGCGCCGGGCGCGGTCGGCAAAGGCGGCATCGAACGGCTGGTCGGAGATCAGCAGCACATCGGCGGCGATCATCTGCCGCGCGTCGCGCTCCAGCCCCAGCCGCATGCGGTCGGCCAGAAAGCCCACGCTGGTCAGCGCGGCCACGGCCAGCACCAGTGCAAACAGCAGCAGCGTCAGTTCGCCGGCCAGCCAGTCGCGGCGGGCCATGCGCATGGCCTGGCGCCAGGCCGAGAATCGATGGGGGTGGGCTTCGGTTGGGGAGGCAGTCGACATGTCCGGCTGGCGGGTTGGCAGGCAGTTTGGGGGTGGCAATCAGGGACGATGGGGCGGATGGTCGGGCTTGCCGCGCAGGCTGGCGTGCAGCCGCCGCGCGCCGCGCCAGAGCCGGGGCACGAGCCAGGCGGCGACGATCAGGAACAGTACCAGCAGCACCAGGAACACGACCGGCAGGAAGAACGCCAGCAGCAGGCCGCCCATCGTGCCGACATCCTCGGTGAATGAGGCCACCCAGTTCGAGAAAGGTTCGGGCGACACGTTGATCAGCGCCCGCGTGCCGGCCTTGGCCGCGTGGGCGGTGCCGGCCAGCGTGCCGCCGATCAGGCCGGCGGCCACGGTCCACTGGGGGTCCATGTGGCCAAAGGCGGCGGCCGCCAGGATGGCGCCGGCGGGAATCCGGATGAAGGTCTGGATGCCGTCCCAGGCGGTGTCGAAGCCGGGCACCTTGTCGGCCACGAATTCGGCCATGGTCAGCGCGGCGGCCACCCCGATCACCCACCAGGACGACAGCACCTGCAGCCCGGACGGCAGGTCGAGCCAGCCCAGGCGGGCCAGCACGCCGGCCGTCAGCACGGCCAGGTAGAGGCGCAGGCCGCTGGCCCATGACATGCCGGCGGCCAGCGCGGCGGTTTCCAGCATGGCAGCTCCCTCGCGTTACGGCGCGTTCAACGTCCGGTGAGTGTAACGCCAGCGGCCGGTGCGGGCGCGGGCGGGACAGCGCCGATATCGAAGTGGATCATGCGCCATACCGGGCACAGCGTCAGGTAGCCGGCGCCGACTCCAGGCGGGGTAGCTGCGGCAGGTCCGACGCCACCTCGGCAATCATCCGGCGCAGCCACATCACGTCCGGCGCGGCGTGGCAGCGCTCGTGCCAGAGCTGGTAGAAGCGCATGCGCGGGAACGTGACCGGCGACGGCACCATGCGGATCGGCAGGTACTGCGCGTAGTGGGCGGCAAACTGGCGGCCCGTGGTGAACACCATGTCGGTCTTCATCAGCACGTACGGCACCAGCCCGAAGTACGGCAGCGTGACCTGGATATTGCGCTTGTAGCCCTGCTCGGCTAGCGCCTGGTCGATCATGCTGCGCTGCATCGACGCATACGGCGCCGGCGCCAGGTGCGGCATTTCCAGGTAGTGGCGCAGCGTCAGACCGTGGCGCGCCAGCGGGTGCTGGGCGCCGAGCATGCAGACCACCTCGTCGTCGAACAGCGGCGAGATGTGCAGGTGCTCGGGCGGCGACAGCCAGTTGCCGACCACGATATCCAGATGGCCCTGCTCCAAAGCGTCCAGAAAGTCGGTCGACTGGGTCATCGGATGCACGAACAGCTTGGCGCCCGGCGCCAGCCGGCGCACGCGCTCGACGATGTTGGGCAGGAAGAAGGCGTCCAGGTAGTCCGGCGCGCCCAGGTGGAACGTGCGCGTGGTGGTGGCCGGGTCGAACTGCTGCGGCGGCCGGGCGATGCGGTCCATCGCCGCCAGGCTCTGCTCGGCCAGCAGCAGCAGTTCCCGGCCGCGCTCGGTCGGCACCATGCCGCTCTTGCCGCGCACCAGGATGGCGTCGCCGGTGATCTCGCGCAGCCGCTTGAGCGTATTGCTGATGGCCGGCTGCGACTGGCCAAGCCGGACGGCGGTGCGGGTCACGCTCTGCTCGGTGAGCAGGGTGTGCAGTACCCGCAGCAAATAGGTATCGAGATGGTCGCGTCCGTGCATGGCAGGTGCCGCCCCGCTCTTCTGGGTGGCGTGGGTGGCGTGGGGGAAGGGAACGGCGCATAGTGTAAGACAGCCACCCCTGATACGGTCAAATACGGCGCCGCGTGCCGATGCACTACGGGAAGACCCGGAGATGCCCCGCCAGGCCGCCCCGGGGCAGGGATGGCGGCGCCGCGCCGGCCATTGGCGCGCGCCTTGATGGGGCATATCACCTGGGCCAAATATTGCAGGAAAAGACCCGGTGCTATGTTTCCGCCATCCCCGAAAGAGAGAAGATCATGGAGACGCAAACGATCCGCTTCTACCACCGCGGCCAGGTGCAGGAAGTGTCCGACGCCCCGGTGACCCGCACCGTGCTGCAGTACCTGCGCGAGGACGTGCGCTGCACCGGCACCAAGGAAGGCTGCGCCGAAGGCGACTGCGGCGCCTGCACGGTCGTGCTGGGCGAGCTCAAGCCGGACGGCGACGTCGAGTTCAAGGCCGTCAACGCCTGCATCCAGTTCCTGCCCACGCTGGACGGCAAGGCACTGGTCACGGTGGAAGACCTGCGCCAGGCCGACGGCACGCTGCACCCGGTGCAGGAGGCGATGGTCGAATGCCACGGCTCGCAATGCGGCTTCTGCACGCCGGGCTTCGTGATGTCGCTCTGGGCGCTGTACCAGCAGCACACCCCGGGCGGCGCACCGCCGGCCCGCCAGGAGATCTGCGACGCGCTGACCGGCAACCTGTGCCGCTGCACCGGCTACCGGCCCATCGTCGACGCCGGCCAGCGCATGATGGCCCTGCCCGCCCCGGCCGCCAGCCGCCTGAACCCGAAGCAGATTGCCGACACGCTGCGCAGCCTCAGGCGCGGCGAGACATTCCACTACAGCGCGCGCGGCCAGCATTTCTACGCGCCGCGCACGTCGGCCGAATTTGGCGCGATCAAGGGGGCCGAGCCCGGCATCCGCATCCTGGCCGGCAGCACCGACGTCGGCCTGTGGGTCACCAAGCAGTTCCGCGAGCTGGGCAACCTGCTCTACGTCGGCCAGGTGGAAGACCTGAACACCGTGGCCGAGCGCGACGGCTACGTCGAGATCGGCGCGGCCGTGACGCTGGAAAAGGCGTACGCCGCGCTCAATGCCGCCCATCCCGAGCTGGAGGAGCTGTGGAAGCGCTTTGCCTCGCTGCCGATCCGCAACGCGGGCACGCTGGGTGGCAACGTGGCCAACGGGTCCCCCATCGGCGATTCGATGCCGGCGCTGATCGCGCTGGGTACCGAGGTGGTGCTGCAGCACGGCGACGTGCGCCGCACGCTGCCGCTGGAGGACCTGTACCTGGCCTACCAGAAGACGGCCATGGCCGAGGGCGAGTTCGTCGCCGGGCTGCGCGTGCCGGTGAAGGGGCCGGGCCATTTCCGGACCTACAAGCTGTCCAAGCGTTTCGACGAGGACATCTCGGCCGTCTGCGCCGCCTTTGGCATCAGCGTCGATGACGGCATCGTGACCCACGCCCGCATCGCGTTCGGCGGCATGGCCGCCACGCCCCGGCGGGCCGCGCAGGCCGAGGCCGCGCTGGTCGGCCAGCCGTGGACCGAGGCCACCGCGCGGGCCGCGATGGCCGCGCTGGGCCAGGACTACACGCCGCTGACCGACATGCGCGCCACCGCCGCCTATCGCGCGCGCGGCGCCGCCAACCTGCTCTACCGCTTCTGGCTGGAAACCCGCGATGGCGCGCTGCCCGCCGCCATGGTCAATGTCCGCGCCCTCGGCGCCGGCGAAACGGTCAGCGCGTAAGGAACGCCCGCCATGAACAAGCAAACCGAACCCTTCCTGCTCGACGCCAGCGTGGCCGCGGAGTCCACGCCCCAGGTGGGCATCTCGCGCCCGCACGAATCGGCCCACCTGCACGTGGCCGGCACCGCCACCTATACCGACGACATTCCCGAACTGGCCGGCACGCTCCACGCGGCGCTGGGCATGAGCGCCAAGGCCCATGCGCGGCTGAAGTCCGTGGGGCTGGACCGCGTGCGCAAGGCGCCCGGCGTGGTGGCCGTGCTGACCGTCGACGACATCCCGGGCGTCAACGACTGCGGCCCGATCATCCACGACGACCCGATCCTGGCCAGGGACGTGGTGCAGTTCGTCGGCCAGCCGATCTTCGTGGTCGTGGCCACGTCGCATGACGCCGCGCGCCGCGCCGCCCGCCTGGCCGACATCGACTACGAGGACCTGCCGCCGGTGCTGACGCCCGAGGCGGCCCATGCCGCCGGCAGCTACGTGCTGCCGCCGATGCACCTGACGCGCGGCGAGCCAGCCCGGCAACTGGCGGCGGCCACCCATCGCGACAGCGGCCACATCCGCCTGGGCGGCCAGGAACAGTTCTACCTGGAAGGCCAGATCGCCTACGCCGCCCCGCGCGAGAACGACGGCATGCACGTCTGGTGCTCCACCCAGCACCCGACCGAGATGCAGCACGCCGTGGCGCACATGCTGGGCTGGCACGCCCACCAGGTGCTGGTGGAATGCCGCCGCATGGGCGGGGGCTTCGGCGGCAAGGAATCGCAGTCGGCCATGTTCGCGTGCTGCGCGGCGCTGGCCGCCTGGAAGCTGCTGTGCCCGGTCAAGCTGCGTCCGGACCGCGACGACGACATGATGATCACCGGCAAGCGCCACGACTTCACGTTCGACTTCGATGTCGGCCACGACGACGAGGGCCGGCTGGAGGCCGTGCGCGTGGAGATGGTGTCGCGCGCGGGTTTCTCCGCCGACCTGTCCGGCCCGGTCATGACCCGCGCCATCTGCCACTTCGACAACGCCTACTGGCTGCCGCACGTGCAGATCGACGGCTACTGCGGCAAGACCAACACGCAGAGCAACACGGCGTTCCGGGGCTTTGGCGGCCCGCAGGGCGCGTTCGCGGTGGAGTACATCCTGGACAACGTGGCGCGCAACATCGGCAAGGATTCGCTGGACGTGCGCCGCGCCAACTTCTACGGCAAGGGCGAGCGCAACGTCACGCCGTACGGCCAGACCGTGGAGGACAACGTCATCCACGAGCTGATCGACGAACTGGTGGCCTCGTCGGCCTACCAGGCCCGCCGCGCGGCCACCCGCGCGTTCAACGCCAACAGCCCGGTGCTGAAGAAGGGCATCGCGATCACGCCGGTCAAGTTCGGCATCTCGTTCAACGTGGCGCACTACAACCAGGCCGGCGCGCTGGTGCACGTCTACAACGACGGGTCGGTGCTGGTGAACCACGGCGGCACCGAGATGGGCCAGGGGCTGAACACCAAGGTGGCGATGGTGGTGGCGCACGAGCTGGGCATCCGCATGGAGCGCGTGCGCGTGACGGCCACCGATACCAGCAAGGTGGCCAACACGTCGGCCACGGCCGCGTCCACCGGCGCCGACCTGAACGGCAAGGCCGCCCAGGACGCCGCGCGCCAGATCCGCGAGCGGCTGGCCGACTTTGCCGCGCGCAAGGCCGGCGTGACGCCCGCCGACATCCGCTTCAACGACGACCTGGTGATTGCCGGCGAGCTGCGGCTGCCGTTCAACGAACTGGTGCGCGAGGCCTACATCGCCCGCGTGCAGCTCTGGTCAGACGGCTTCTACACCACGCCCAAGCTGTACTGGGACCAGAAGGCGCTGCACGGCCGGCCGTTCTACTACTACGCCTACGGCGCCGCGTGCTCGGAGGTGATCGTCGACACGCTGACCGGCGAATGGAAGCTGCTGCGCGCCGACGCGCTGCACGACGCCGGCAAGTCGCTGAACCCGGCCATCGACATCGGCCAGGTGGAAGGCGCGTTCGTGCAGGGCATGGGCTGGCTGACCACCGAGGAACTGTGGTGGAACCCGAACGGCAAGCTGATGACCCACGCGCCGTCGACCTACAAGATCCCGACGATCAACGACGTGCCCGAGGGCTTTCACGTGCGGCTGTTCCAGAACGCCAACGTCGAGGACAGCATCCACCGCTCGAAGGCCGTGGGCGAGCCGCCGCTGCTGCTGCCGTTCTCGGTGTTCTTCGCCATCCGCGACGCCGTCGCGGCCGTGGGCGACTACCGGGTCAACCCGCCGCTGCGCGCCCCGGCCACCAGCGAAGCCATCCTGGACGCCGTGGAGGCCGTGCAGGCCGCCGCCGGCGTGCCGGCCTGACGCGACGGAGACCTACCATGCAGGACGCCCCGCTCAAGCCGTTCCGCTTTGCCGACGCCGCTCGCTGGGTGCGCGCCGGCGTACCCGTGGCGATGGTCACCATCGTCGACGTCAAGGGCTCCGCGCCGCGCGAGGCCGGCATCCGCATGCTGGTCACGGCCGACGACCTGGTCGGCACCATCGGCGGCGGCCATCTGGAATGGCGCGGCATGGACATCGCCCGCGCGATGCTGGCCAACCGCCACGTGCGCGGCAACCCGCCGCGGCGCATCGAGCGCATCGCGCTGGGGCCGACGCTGGGCCAGTGCTGCGGCGGCGTGGTCAAGCTGGCGTTCGAAGTACTGGACGAGGCCGACCTGCCGTGGCTGGACGCCGTGCAGGCCGCGTTCCGGGCCGGCCGGGCGATCGAGCGCGTGGTGCCGCCCGCCGGCCCGGTCGGCTTTGCGCCGAGCCGTGCACAGTTGGCCACGGCGGCGCTGCAGGGCGACGGGACCTGGATCGACACGCTGGTGCCCGACGCCATGCACGTGGTGCTGTTCGGCGCGGGCCACGTTGGCCATGCGCTGGTAAAAGTGCTGTCCACGCTGCCCTGTCACGTGCACTGGGTGGACGAGCGCGACACGCTGTTCCCGGCCGGGCTGCCCGACACCATCGAGGCCGAGCCGACCGACACGCCCGAGGCCGTGGTCGACCAGGCGCCGCCGGGCGCGTACTTCACCGTCATGACCCACAGCCACGCGCTGGACCAGCAGCTCTGCGAGCGCATCTTCCGCCGCACGGATTTCGCCTATTTCGGGCTGATCGGCTCCAGGACCAAGCGGGCCAGGTTCGAGCACCGGATGGTGGAGCACGGCGTGGACCCGGCGCGGCTACCGGAAATGACCTGCCCGATGGGTGTGGCGGGCATTACAGACAAGGCTCCGGCTATGATTGCGGTTGCCATCGTCGCCCAGCTACTGCAGGTGCGCGAGCAGCGCATTGCGGCGCTGCGCGCCCAGCGGCTGGAGACGGTGCTTCCGTAACAGCACAGCCGCCCGTGCGGCTGTCAGCATAGAAAAGAGGCCCCATGACCATCGATGCCGCGCTGGCGGACAAAATCCGCCGAACTCCCAAGGCCGAACTGCACGTGCATATCGAAGGCACGCTCGAACCCGAGCTGATCTTCCGGCTGGCCCAGCGCAACAACGTCAGCCTGGCCTACCCCGACGTGGAGGCGCTGAGCGCCGCCTATGCCTTCAGCGACCTGCAGTCGTTCCTGGACATCTACTACGCCGGCGCCAGCGTGCTGCTGACCGAGGAAGACTTCTTCGACATGACAATGGCCTACGTGCAGCGCGCCGTGGCCGACAACGTCCGCCATGCCGAGATCTTCTTCGATCCGCAGACCCACACCGAGCGCGGCGTGCCGATCGGCACCGTGATCGACGGCATCTCGGACGCGCTGGCGCAGGCACGCACCGAGTACGATTTTTCGAGCAGCCTGATCCTCTGCTTCCTGCGCCACCTGTCCGAGGAAGACGCGTTCGCCACGCTGGAGGCCGCGCTGCCCTACCGCGACCGCTTTGTCGGCGTGGGACTGGATTCGTCGGAGCGCGGCAACCCGCCCGAGAAGTTCGCGCGGGTGTTTGCCCGCGCCAAGGCGCTGGGCCTGCGCCTGGTGGCCCACGCGGGCGAGGAAGGCCCGGCGCAGTACGTGACCGACGCGCTGGACATCCTCAAGGTGGAGCGGATCGACCACGGCGTGCGGGCCATCGACGACGCGGCGCTGGTTGAACGGCTGGCGCGCGAGCGCGTGGCGCTGACGGTCTGCCCGCTGTCGAACCAGAAGCTCAAGGTGTATCCGGACCTGCGCGACCACTCGCTGAAGCAACTACTGGACGCCGGCGTGGCCGTGACGCTGCATTCGGATGACCCGGCCTACTTTGGCGGCTACATGAACGCCAACTGGGAAGCCACGTTCGACGCGCTGCCGCTGGACGCCGCCGACGCCCACAAGCTGGCGCGCAACAGTTTTGAAGCGGCCTTCCTGCCGGAGAAGCAGAAGGCCGAATTCCTGGCGGAAGTCGACCATTTCTGGTCGGCGCCGCCGATGTCCCCGCCCGCGGCGGCCCATGTGAGTTCCACGGGCTGACGCGGACGCCTATCCCAGAATGCCGGATGCCGCGCCCGCTGCCTGCCAAGGCACGGGCGGGGCGCCGGCCGCCCCGAGACAAGACGATGACGACTTCCCCCGCCCCCCGCACCAACGGTGCCGTCACCCGCGCCATCCGCGGCCGCATCCTCCATTTCCTGCGCGATCCGCAGTTCCACGAGGACGCTTATCAGTATTGGGAAGACGGCCTGATGATCGTGACCGCCGGGCGCGTGGCCGCCGTGGGCCGGTACGCCACGCTGGCGCCCGAGGTGCCGGCCGGCGCCGAGCTGGTCGACCATCGCGGCAAGCTGATCGTCCCGGGCTTCATCGACACGCACGTGCACTACCCGCAGACCGACATCATCGCGTCGCCGTCGCCGGGGCTGCTGCACTGGCTGGACACCTACACGTTCCCCGAGGAGCGCCGCTTCAGCGACGCCACCTACGCGCGCGGCGTGGCCGACTTCTTCACCGACGAACTGCTGCGCAACGGCACGACCACGGCGATGGTCTGGAGCACCGTGCACGCGCAGTCGGCCGACGCGCTGTTCGCGGCCAGCCAGGCGCGCAACCTGCGGATGATCACCGGCAAGGTGCTGATGGACCGCAACTGTCCCGATTTCCTGCAGGACACGGCCGAATCCGGCGCGCGCGAATCGGCCGACCTGATCTCGAAGTGGCACGGCAAGGACCGGCTGGCCTACGCCATCACGCCGCGCTTCGCGCCCACGTCCACCGAAGCCCAGCTTGCCGCCTGCGGCGAGCTGGCGCGCGCGCATGACGACGTCTTCATCCAGACGCACGTGGCCGAGAACCGCGACGAGGTGAAATGGGTGGCCGAGCTGTTCCCGGACGCGCGCAGCTACCTGGACGTCTACGACCGCTACGGCCTGCTGCGCCCGGGCGCGTTCTACGGCCACGCGATCTACCTGGACCCCGAGGACCGCCGCCGCCTGGCCGACAGCGGCGCGGCCGTGGCCCACTGCCCCACGTCGAACCTGTTCCTGGGCAGCGGGTTCTACGACTTCCACCAGTCCGACGCCAACCGCCTGAACGTGACGCTGGCCACCGACGTGGGCGGCGGCACGTCGTTCTCGATGTTCCGCACGATGAACGCCGCCCACAAGGTGGCGCGCATGGGCGGCTACCACCTGACGGCGCTGCGCATGTTCTACCTGGCCACGCGCGCGGCGGCCGAGGCGCTGGGCTGGCAGGACCGCATCGGCAGTTTCGAGGTGGGCTGCGAGGCCGATTTCGTGGTGCTGGACCCCGATGCCACGCCGCTGATCGCGCGCCGCAGCAGCCGCTCGGAGACGCTGGAAGAGCAGCTGTTCGCGTTTGCGATGCTGGGCGACGACCGCGTCATCGACAGCGTGTACGTGATGGGCGAAGCCGCGCAGCCGGTGGCTGCCTGAGCACCCCGCCGGCCTGCCGCCCTGCCGATCAAGCGGCTCCGGCTTTGCATGGGACGCCGAAGCCCCTTTCACGCCCAATGTCTTGATCGGCATCAACACAATCGTCATCCAAGCCTTATAGCCTGTCGCATTCGTGCGCCCACGCAAATGGGCGCCCCCTGCATTCCGACTCGCTGAAGCCTTGATGACTGCCAGATCCCAGACCCTTTCCCCGACGGACGGCGGCACGCCGCCGCCCGCCGCCGCCCCGTCCACCGCATCCCAGCGTCGCCCGCATGCCGGCGACGTGCCACTGCCCGAGCCGATCGCGTTCGAGGCCCCGTTCCCCAACCGCAAGACCATCCGAAGCTGGCTGATCCCGCTGGGACGCCGCAGCACGTCGCGCGCGCTGCTGCTGTTCGCGTTCGACTACGCGCTGTTCTTCGCGGTGCTGGCCGGCGTGGTGCTGCTGTCGGCATGGTGGGCCAAGGTGGGCCTCGGCGTGCTGGCCGGGCTGATCATCGCGCGGCTGTTCATCATCGGCCACGACGCCTGCCACCAGAGCCTGACCGACCACCGCGGCCTGAACAAGTGGCTGGGCCGGCTGACCTTCCTGCCGTCGCTGACGCCGTACAGCCTGTGGGAAGTGGGCCACAACGTGGTGCACCACGGCTATACCAACCTCAAGGGCTTCGACTTCGTCTGGGCGCCCTACTCGCTCGACGAATTCCGCGCGCTGCCGCGCCGCCGCCGCGTGATGGAGCGCATCTACCGCAACGGCTTCGGCGCCGGCCTGTACTACCTGATCGAGATCTGGTGGTTCAAGCTGTTCTTCCCGAGCAAGCGCCAGATGGCCACGCGCCGCGCGATCTTCCTGTGGGACTGCACGCTGGTGGCCGCCTTCGGCGCGCTGTGGATCGGCGCGCTGGCATGGCTGGCCGTCGCCACGGGGCAGTCAGTGCTGCTGATGGTTGGCACCGGCTTCGTGCTGCCGTTCCTGGTCTGGAACACGACGGTCGGCTTCGTGCTCTATGTCCACCACACCCATACCAGCGTGGCGTGGTACGACACCAAGGCGATGTGGGCCAAGGCCCAGCCGTTCGTCTCGACGACCGTGCACCTGCGCTTCGGCATGGGCATCGGCGCGGCGCTGCACCACATCATGGAACACACGGCGCACCACGTGGACATGAGCGTGCCGCTGTACCGGCTGAAGCGCGCGCAGGCCCTGCTGGAGCACGCGCTGCCGGGGCGGATCATCATCGAGAAGTTCTCGTGGCGCTGGTACTTCCGTACCGCGCGGCACTGCAAGCTCTACGACTTCAAGGCCCTGTGCTGGACCGATTTCCGCGGTCGCCAGACCAGCGAGAACGCCCCCGTGCCTGCCTGAGAACCCTTCTCAATTCGATCGTAGTTCCGCCAGATCGTTGGACATTCGCCGACGGTCTGGCTACAATGCGGGCTCCATTGGGGAGTAGCCGCCCTGATCCCACCGCGCCGCGCAATGCGGCACCCGGAGGACAGGGGCGTACGTCAACAGACTTGACCGCGAAGCGGTTATGGCGTGCGCAGCCTTGGACCTTGTGTCCAGCGCCTGGCGAGACCGATGACCATACCTTTCTGGCCGGGCCGGGAAAGGTGTGTGTCATTGGCATCTCGCAAGATGCGCAGGCGGCCCGGTTTTACACCAATAACAATGGAATCATTCCTCGTCTCCACAGGTATCGTCGCGCTCGCCGAAATGGGCGACAAGACGCAGTTGCTGTCCCTCGTGCTGGCCGCGCGGTATCGCAAACCCCTTCCCATCATCCTCGGCATCCTGATCGCCACGCTGGTCAACCACGGCTTTGCCGGCGCCCTTGGTGGCTGGATCACCCAGGTCCTGGGCGCCAACCTGCTGCGCTGGATCCTCGGTCTTGGCTTTATTGCGATGGCCGCGTGGATGCTGATTCCCGACAAGCTCGACGAGGCCGAGGAAGCGAAGCCGGCCAAGGGCGCGCTGGGCATCCTGGGCACCACGATCGTGGCCTTCTTCTTTGCCGAGATGGGCGACAAGACGCAGATCGCCACCGTGGCGCTGGCGGCCCGCTTCCATGGCGAGGTGCTGGCGGTGGTGGCCGGCACGACGTTCGGCATGATGCTGGCCAATGCACCGGCCGTGATGCTCGGCGAAAAGTTCGCGAACCGGATGCCGATTGCCCTGGTCCACAAGATCGCCGCCGCGATCTTCCTGGTGCTGGGACTGCTGGCGCTGTTCAACGTCGGACGCTGATAAAAAAACGGGGCCGAAGCCCCGTTCAAACCCTCGCCGGTCCGGTACAGCCGGCTGCCGACTGCGCAGCCTCCGGACCGTCGATCACCGATGCCCGGTCGTAATCAGTTGGTCGTCTTGGCGCCGCCCTCGAACCACTGGCCCAGCAGTGCGCGTTCGTCGTCCGTGATCTGCGTGACGTTGCCCAGCGGCATCGCCTTCTGCTGCACGGCCTGCTGGTAGATGAGCTGGGCGTGCGACTTGATGTCGTCCACGGTATCGAGCTTGATGCCCTTGGCGGCCGTCGGCATCATCTTCGGCTGCGCGGCATGGCACTGCACGCAGCGCGAGTTCATGATCTCCTGCACCTTGACGAAGCTCACCGCGTTGGCGGCGCCTTCGCCCTGCGCCACCTGCGGGCGCGGCTGCGGCGCGATCAGGAACGCCACCAGGCCCAGGCACGCCACGCCGGCGGCCGGCCACGCGATGTTGATCTTGCCCTTGTGCTTGAGGATGAAGAACTGGCGGATCAGCACGCCGGCCAGCATGACCAGGATCAGCACCACCCAGTTGTTCTTGGCCGCGTAGGTCATGCTGTAGTGGTTCGACAGCATCGCGAACAGCACCGGCAACGTGAAGTACGTGTTGTGCACGCTGCGCTGCTTGCCGCGCTTGCCGTGGATCGGGTCCACCGGCTGGCCGGCCTTGAGCGCCGCCACCACCTTGCGCTGCCCCGGGATGATCCAGAACAGCACGTTCGCGCTCATGATCGTGGCGATCATCGCGCCGGTCAGCAGGAACGCCGCGCGGCCCGAGAAGATATGGCAAGCCACATAGGCGGCCACGCCCACGTAGATCGCCACCAGGATGCCCACCGTCCGGTCGCTCTTGCCGAAGATCCGGCAGATGGCGTCATAGACCACCCAGCCCACGATCAGGTACGACACCGCGAAGCCCACGGCCGCGCCGGGCGACATGTCGTAGACGTTCTTGTCGATCAGGAAGGTGCTGGCGTTGAACAGGTACAGCACCACCAGCAGCGCGAAGCCGCTCATCCACGTGGAGTACGACTCCCAGTAGAACCAGTGCAGGTTCCCGGGCAGCGACTTCGGCGCGGTCAGGTACTTCTGGGGGTTGTAGAACCCGCCGCCGTGCACTGCCCAGAGTTCGCCATCGACGCCCTTGTCCTTGAGCCCGGCGTCCGTGGGGCGCGTCAGGCTGTTGTCGAGCCAGACGAAGTAGAACGACGAGCCGATCCAGGCAATCGCCGTGATGACGTGCAGCCAGCGCAAGAGCAGATTGGCCCAGTCGAGAATGTAGCCTTCCATGACTTGTCTCCTTGTTCCCGTCCGCCTTGTCTCAGCTGCCGCGGTAGGTCGAGTACGACCATGGCGACACCAGCAGCGGCACGTGGTAGTGCGCGGCCGTGTCGGCAATGCCGAAGCGCAGCGTCACCACGTCGAGAAAGGCCGGTTCGGGCAGCTTGACGCCCTGGGCACGGAAGTAGTCGCCAGCGCCGAAGTCGAGTTCGTAGACGCCCGGTTGCAGGTCGGCGCCTTCCAGCAGCGGCTGGTCGGCACGGCCATCGTGGTTGGTCCGAATCGACTTCAGGGTCTCGCGTCGATTGTCGACAATTTTATGCAGGGTAACCGACATGCCGGCACCGGGCGTCCCGGCGGCAGTGTCGAGAACGTGAGTGGTCAAGCGTCCCATCCTGTTCTTCCTTTGGAATGTGGGTTGTGAGGGGCGCCGCTGCCTTCACTAGCACCATTTGTGGGAAATGGTGCCCGCTCGGTACGTGTTTCAACGCATCCCGGCGCTGGATTGGTGCGAGGCGACAATGCGCCTGCCCTATCCGTTAGACAACTCGGTAATTACCCGTAGTTGTCGAAAACCTGGGTCGGTTTTGTTGACAATGGTGCTTGCATATCCAAATAATTGTCAACAATTTTTAGATCGGCGCAGCCAAATGATCGATATCAAAACGCTTGATGTTGGTCTGTGCATGGCTCGCTACGATCGCTGACCATCGCCTCCCCTGCATTGCGAGTGTCCAGGATGTCCAAGAATCTCAAGCTGATCGCCGCCGACGCGCTGCCCGCGTCCCTAGACAACAAGCCCGCCCGCAAGGGGTCGGTGGAAGAGCGCATGTATCACGAGATCTACGACGCGATCATGGAGCACCGCCTGCCGCCGCGCACCAAGCTCACCGAGCATTCGCTGTGCGAGATCTATGCCACCGCGCGACACACCGTGCGCAAGGTGCTGTCCCGGCTGGCCGCCGACGGCATGGTCGACCTGGAGCCCAACCGAGGCGCCTTCATCGCCAGCCCGTCGACCGACGAGGCGCACGACATGTTCGAGCTGCGCCAGATGCTGGAGCGCGCCGTGCTGGAAAAACTGGCCGCCATGCCGAACGTGCGCGCGGTGATCGCGCCGCTGCGCAAGATGGTGGCCGACGAGCGCCAGGCGTTTCTCACGCACGAGCGGCCCACCTGGATCCGCCTGTCCGCCGAATTCCATACCGCGCTGGCCGACCTGTCCGGCAACGCGCTGCTGGTAACGATGATGCGGCGGCTGGTGTCGCGCACCACGCTGATGATCGCCAGCGTGGAGGCCCCCGGCCACAACGCGTGCTCGTTCGACGAGCACGACGACATTCTTGACGCACTGGAACAGGGCGACGCCGCCCTGGCGCAGTCGCGCATGGCGCACCACCTTGGCGCCTGCGCGGACCGCGTGCAGCCGGACGAGCCCGGCAACTTCGATCTTCGCAGCGTGCTGGGCCGCTCCACCTAGCACGGTGTTCCCGCCGCCGGGCAACAGCACACCCCTGTTGCCGATGCAGGCCCACCCGCTGCCCGCCGCATCCACGCCCGCCAGAGGCGCGGCAGGCAGCCGGACAAGAACCGCCAACAATCGCCCATCACAAGAGGCATCGACAAAAGCGGTCACGGGCAAAACCCGGCGCGCGTTCCCATCGAAACCAATCGGAGAGGAGACACACCCATGAATTCCGCAAGCACCACGGTCCCCACGGACCAGACAAACGAGCGGCTGCCCTCCGGGCGGTTGCTGGCGCTGGGCCTGCAGCACGTGCTGGTGATGTATGCCGGTACCGTTGCCGTTCCGCTCATCGTCGGCGGGGCGCTCAAGCTGCCGAAGGACCAGCTCGCGTTCCTGATCAATGCCGACCTGTTCGCGGCCGGCCTGGCCACGCTGATCCAGGCCATCGGCTTCTGGAAGTTCGGCATCCGCATGCCCGTGATGATGGGCGTGACGTTCGCGTCGGTGGCGCCGATGATCGCCATCGGCACCGACCCCAACGTGGGCCTGCTGGGCATCTATGGCGCGGTGATTGCGTCCGGGCTCTTCGGCATCCTGATCGCGCCGATGATGGGGCGCATGCTGGGGCTGTTCCCGCCCGTGGTGACCGGCACCGTGATCACGCTGATCGGGGTGTCGCTGATGCGCGTGGGCATCAACTGGGCCGGCGGCGGCCAGCCCACCACGCGGGCCGTCATCGACGGCGTGGTCAAGGACGTGCCGAACCTGGCCTACGGCGACCTGGGCAACCTGGCCATCGCCGGCCTGACGCTGCTGGTGATCCTGCTGCTGACGCGCTACGGGCGCGGCCTGGTGGCCAACTGCGCGGTGCTGCTGGGCATCATCATCGGCACGTTCGTGGCAATGGCGTTCGGCAAGGTGTCGTTCGAGGGCCTGCACGAAGCCAGCTTCGTGGCCGTCATCACGCCGCTGCACTTCGGCATGCCGACGTTCCAGCTCACCGCGATCCTGTCGATGTGCATCGTGATGCTGATCACGCTGGTCGAGTCCACCGGCATGTTCCTGGCGCTGTCCGACATCACCGGCCGCCGGCTGAGCCCGAAGGACCTGACCGCCGGCCTGCGCGCCGACGGCCTGGGCACGGTCATCGGCGGCGTGTTCAACACGTTCCCGTACACGTCGTTCTCGCAGAACGTGGGGCTGGTCACCGTGACCGGCGTGCGCTCGCGCTACGTGGCGGCCGCCGGCGGCCTGATCCTGATCGCGTTCGGCCTGTTCCCGAAGATGGCCCACGTGGTGGCGTCGGTGCCGCAGTTCGTGCTGGGCGGCGCCGGCATCGTGATGTTCGGCATGGTCGCGGCCACCGGCATCCGCATCCTGGGCAGCTGCGATTTCAACCGCAACCGCCACAACCTGTTCATCGTGGCGATCTCCATCGGCTTCGGCATGATCCCCACGCTGGCGCCCACGCTGTTCCAGTATCTGCCCAAGTGGACCGACCCGTTCACGCACAGCGGCATCGTGCTGGGCACCATCGTGGCCGTGGTGCTGAACCTGTTCTTCAACGGCATGCAGTCGGCCGAGGAAGCCATGCGCAACGCCGCCGCGAACAGCCATGGCACGGAGTAACCCCGCCGACCATTGACCCCTGACAATCGCACGCGACAATCGGGCGCGGACAATCCGCTGCGTTCCGCCCCGCCCGCCGCGTACGTTGCCGCCTGCACCGGGCGGCCTCTGGCACGCGCTTTGCGTCATGCAGCGCGCTCCGAGACCGACCCCTGCAGGCTGCAGATTTCTCTCCTGAAGCAGACACAACAGATGACACACGATAACTATCCACGCGATCTCATCGGCTACGGCGCCCGCCCGCCGCACGCCCGCTGGCCGGGCGGCGCGCGTATCGCGCTGCAGTTCGTGCTCAATTACGAGGAAGGCGGCGAGAACTGCGTGCTGCACGGCGACGCCGCGTCCGAGCAGTTCCTGTCCGAGATCGTCGGTGCCGCGGCCTACCCCGCCCGGCACATGAGCATGGAAGGCATCTACGAATACGGGTCGCGCGCGGGCGTCTGGCGCATCCTGCGCGAGTTCGAACAGCGCAAGCTGCCGCTGACGATCTTCGGCGTGTCGATGGCACTGCAGCGCCATCCGGAACTGACGCGCGCCTTCGTCGAGCTGGGCCACGAGATCGCCTGCCACGGCTGGCGCTGGATCCACTACCAGGGCATCGACGAGGCCACCGAGCGCGAGCACATGCGCATCGGCATGCAGATCATCAAGGACCTGACCGGCGAGATGCCGCTGGGCTGGTACACGGGCCGCGACAGCCCCAACACGCGCCGGCTGGTGGTGGAGCACGGCGGCCTGCTGTACGACTCGGACTACTACGGCGACGACCTGCCCTTCTGGACCGAGGTGGAAGTCGCCGGCGGCGAGAAGAAGCCCCACCTGGTGGTGCCCTACACGCTGGACTCCAACGACATGCGCTTTGCCACGCCGCAGGGCTTCAACACGGGCGAGCAGTTCTTCCAGTACCTCAAGGACGCCTTCGACGTGCTGTACGCCGAGGGCGACCCCAGCGGGCTGGACCAGCCCAAGATGCTGTCGATCGGCATGCACTGCCGCCTGCTGGGCCGGCCGGGCCGGTTCCGCGCGCTGCAGCGGTTCCTGGACTACGTCCAGTCGCACGACAAGGTCTGGATCACGCGGCGCGTGGACATCGCCCGCCACTGGATCGACACCCACCCGTACCGGAGCCAGGCATGAGCCAGACGCACTACACGATTACCCAGCTGAACGCGATGCCCGAGCCCGAGTTCGTCAAGGTGCTGGGCGGCATCTACGAACATTCGCCCTGGTTCGCCGAGGCCGCGGCGCGGCAGCGTCCGTTCGCCAACACGGCGGAACTGGCCGGCGCGCTGCGCGCCGCGGTGGATGCAGCGGGCCAGGACGCCCAGCTCAAGCTGGTGCGCGCCCACCCGGAGCTGGCGGGCAAGGCGGCCGTGCGCGGCGAGCTGACGGCCGAATCGACGCGCGAGCAGGCCGGCGCCGGGCTGGACCAGTGCACGCCGGAGGAATTCCAGCGCCTGCAGGACCTGAACGCGGCCTACAACCGCAAGTTCGGCTTCCCGTTCATCCTGGCCGTGCGCGGCTACGACCGCCACGGGATCATCGACGCTTTTGCAAGGCGCCTCGACAACGAGCCCTCGGTCGAGTTGCAAACTTGCATCAACCAGATCCACCGCATTGCGCAGTTCCGCCTGAACGACTTAGTATCCGCCTGAAAAAAAATCCACGGCAGTCAAGAGAGAGAAATTCAGGAACGTTCGGCGACCCGCGTCGCCGTCCAACAAAGTCCCGGCCGCGCCGGTCCCCACTGCACCGTCAGACTTCCGTGCGCGGCCAAGGGACAAAGCAGAAGAAGCCCAGTCAAGGGTTCCGGCACACAACGAAAACGTTCTGAGCAGCATCACAACCACGGAGGTCTTACATGACAAAGCAGTACAAGCCGGCCATCAAGCTGGCGGCAATCGCGGCCACCCTCTTCTCCGGCGCGGCCCTGGCCCAGTCCAGCGTCACGCTGTACGGCCAGGCCGACATGTTCGTCGGCGGCATCAAGAGCCCGGGCACGGGCGAGCGCGCCTACGTGGCCAACTCGGGCGGCATGCAGACGTCGTACTGGGGCATCAAGGGTACCGAGGACCTGGGCATGGGCACCAAGGCCATCTTCGACCTGAACGGCTTCTTCCGTACCGATTCGGGCAGCTCGGGCCGCTTCAACGGCGACTCGCTGTTCAGCCGCAACGCCTACGTCGGCCTGCAGAACGACCGCTACGGCGCGCTGAAGCTGGGCCGCAACACCACGCCGTACTTTGTCTCGACGATCCTGTTCAACCCGCTGATCGACTCGTACGTCTTCAGCCCGATGATCTTCCACACGTACTTCGGCACGCCGGGTACGGGCCTCTACGATCCGGGCATCATCGGCGATTCGGGCTGGAACAACTCGATCGTCTACTCCACGCCCACGTTCGGCGGCCTGACCGCCAACCTGATCTACGGCGCGGGCGAGGCGGCGGGCAGCAACAGCAAGAACAAGTGGGGCGGCAACATGACCTACTTCTCGGGCAACCTGGCTGCCACCGTGGCGTTCCAGCAGGTCAAGTTCGACGTGGCGCCGTTCGACCCGCAGAACCCGGCCCTGGCCAACCTGGACAAGCAGTCGGCCGTGCAGGCCGGCCTGTCGTACGACTTCAAGTTCGTGAAGGCCTTCCTGCAGGGCCAGTACATCAAGACGGACTTCACGACCAGCGCCACCGGCGACATCAAGCATATCGACGGCCAGGCTGGCGTCTCGGTGCCGGTGGGCGCGGGCAACGTGCTGGCGTCGTACACGTTCGGCCGCGTGCTGAACGAAGTCACCAGCATCAAGCGCAACACGTTCGCGGTGGCCTACGACTACAACCTGTCGAAGCGCACCGACGTCTACGCGGCCTACTTCTACGACAAGGTCACGGGCGTGGAACACGGCGACAGCTTCGGCGTGGGCGTGCGCCACAAGTTCTGACGTCTGCCGCCAGTCTCGGCGCCGTCACAAAAGCCTGCCCGCGCGGCAGGCTATTTCTTGCGCGCAACCCGGCCCGATCCGCCACAATGCTGCGCCGCAGCGCAAGTTCGCGCGACTGCAGCAGGATCGGAAGCCCCCGCTTCATAGGCCGATTCAATTGGCGACCGCCCCCTCTTCTACCTAGATTGGTCTTCCGGACTGTGTGCCGGACCACGTAAACCAGGACGAGTGAGGTGACGCATGCGGCGCTATGTGAAATCCCGATCGGAACTGATGGCCATCCTGAGCCAGTGCCTGGACAACAACCCGGAATGCGGCGAGGTGGAGCTGCACGCCATGCGCGTGCACCAGCCCGACCATACCGGTTGCAACTGGAGCGCTGAGGTCGATTTTCGCCAGGACACCTTCGACGATCTGGCACAGCAGATGGCCGCGGCCCGCTCGATCATCGTGGTGATGCGGGAGCAGTACAACGTGCTGCAATAGCGGCAATGCACCGGCTAGGGCGCACGACCCGTGCGTACTGACCCGCCGACGCGCTGACACCCCGGCAGACGTGCCAGCGCACCGACAAAAAAACCGGGCCGCGAGGATTGCCCCTCGCGGCCCGGTTTCGTTTTGCGACCATCAGACCTGCACGCCGTGCAGATCAGGCCCGGCGCGGCCTTATCGGATCGCGCCCGCCTCGGCCACGGCCACGGCCGTCATGTTGACGATGCGGCGCGTGGTGGCCTGCGGATTCAGGATGTGCACCGGCTTGGCCGCGCCCAGCAGGATCGGGCCCACGGTCACGCCCTGGCCGCCCGTCATCTTGAGCAGGTTGAACGCGATGTTGGCCGCGTCCAGCGTCGGCATGACCAGCAGGTTGGCGCTGCCCACGAGCTTGGTGTTGGGCAGGAAGTGGCGGCGCACGTCCTCGTCCAGCGCGGCGTCGCCCTGCATCTCGCCTTCCACTTCCAACTCCGGCGCCACGCGCGCCAGGATGGCCGCTGCCTCGCGCATCTTGCGCGCCGACGGGCGCGTCGACGAGCCGAACATCGAGTGCGACATCATCGCCAGCTTCGGATGCAGGCCAAAGCGCGCAATCTCCTTGGCGGCAAGCTGCGCGATGGCGGCCAGTTCCTCGGCGCTCGGGTCGTCGTTCACGAACGTGTCGGTGATGAACAGCGTGTGCTTTTCCAGCATCAGCGCGTTCATGGCGGCGAACACCTTGGCGTCCGGCGCCAGGCCGATCACGTCGCGCACGTGCTCCAGATGGGCCTCGAAGCGGCCCACGGTGCCGCACAGCAGCGCGTCGGCATCGCCCATGTGCATCAGCATCGTGCCGATCAGCGTGTTCGAGCGGCGCAGCGCCACCTTGGCCATGTCCGGCGTCACGCCGTCGCGGCCGCGCAGCGCGTGGTATTCCTCGTGATAGGCGCGGTAGCGCGGATCGTCTTCCGGATTGATCAGCTCGAAGTCGACACCGGGACGCAGGCGCAGGCCGGCCTTCTCAATGCGCATCTGGATCACGTGCGGGCGGCCGATCAGGATCGGACGCGCCAGGCCCTCGTCGACCACGCCCTGCACGGCGCGCAGCACGCGCTCTTCCTCGCCCTCGGCGTAGGCCACGCGCTTGGGCGCTGCCTTGGCGGCCGAGAACACCGGCTTCATGATCAGGCCGGTGTGGTAGACGTAGCTCGACAGTTGCTGGCGGTAGGCTTCCAGGTCCTTGATCGGACGCGTGGCCACGCCGGACTCCTCGGCGGCCTTGGCCACGGCCGGCGCGATCTTCTCGATCAGGCGCTGGTCGAACGGCGTCGGGATGATGTAGTCGGGGCCGAACTTCAGCTCGCGGCCACCGTAGGCGGCGGCCACGGCATCGTTCAGCTCGGCCTCGGCCAGCTCGGCGATGGCCTTCACGCAGGCCAGCTTCATTTCCTCGGTGATCTTCGTCGCGCCGCAATCGAGCGCGCCACGGAAGATGTACGGGAAGCACAGCACGTTGTTCACCTGGTTCGGATAGTCCGAACGGCCGGTGGCGATGATGCAGTCCGGGCGCGCGGCCTTGGCCACTTCCGGGCGGATTTCCGGCTCCGGGTTGGCCAGCGCCAGGATGATCGGCCGGTCGGCCATGGTCTTCACCATGTCGCCGGTCAGCACGCCCGCCGTGGAGCAGCCCAGGAATACGTCGGCGCCCTTGACGATATCGGCCAGCGTGCGGTCCGACGTGTCCTGCGCGTAGCGGGCCTTGTTGGCTTCCATGTTGGCGTCGCGGCCCTGGAAGATCACGCCCTTCGAATCGACCACGTAGACGTTCTCGCGCTTCACGCCCAGGCTGACCATGGTGTCCAGGCAGGCAATGGCGGCGGCGCCGGCGCCCGAGACGGCCAGCTTGACCTTGCCGATTTCCTTGCCCACGACCTTCAGGCCGTTCAGCAGCGCGGCGGCCGATATGATCGCCGTGCCGTGCTGGTCATCGTGGAAGACCGGAATGTTCATGCGCTCGCGCAGTTGCTTCTCGATGTAGAAGCACTCGGGCGCCTTGATGTCCTCCAGGTTCACGCCACCCAGCGTGGGCTCCAGCGCGGCCACGATCTCGACGATCTTGTCCGGGTCGCGGGCATCCAGCTCGATGTCGAACACGTCGATGCCGGCAAACTTCTTGAACAGGCAGCCCTTGCCTTCCATCACCGGCTTGCCGGCCAGCGGGCCGATGTCGCCCAGGCCCAGCACGGCGGTACCGTTGGTAATGACCGCCACGAGGTTGCCGCGCGAGGTGTACTCGGCGGCCATCGACGGGTCCTTGTGGATTTCCTCGCAGGCATACGCCACGCCCGGCGAATAGGCCAGCGACAGGTCGCGCTGGTTGGACAGCGCCTTCGTGGCCGTTACCTGGATCTTCCCCTTGGTCGGGCTGCGGTGGTATTCCAGCGCGGCCAGGCGCAGTTGCGCTTCGGGGCTGTTGGGGGCGTGTTGCGGTGCATCACCGCTGGTCTTGCTGCTCATTCTGCTTGTCCGGAAGAGAAGGCCAAAAAAATCGAGCAGCCATTCTAGCCCAGCCATTCCGCGCTGGCGGGGCTTTGCAGCGGTCCGGCGCGTGTTTTTGCCGTGCGGCGTTGAAAAACACCTTTTACCGCACGGCAGGGTTCAGGTCCGTCTCACCGGTGGACCAAACCGGTGGACGAATGTCGACGAATGCATGCGGGCCGAATGCTGCGGCGCGCCCGCGCCGGCTGCCTTGCCTGCCGGCTTATTTCGCTTCCTTCTCCACCTCCAGCGTCACGCGCCGCGGGCGGCCGCTGTCGCCCGGAAAGCCGGCAAACGCGCTGCGGATCATGTACGGCATCACGGCGGTCAGGTTGCCGCCCTCGGTGGTGTTGCGGGCTGTCACCTGGTACACGCGCTTGCCGCTGGCGGCGTCCTTGAAGAACACGCGCAGGTTCGAGAACGTCACCGGCACGTCGCGCACCACGGTCTGCGGCGGCCAGTAGCCGGGCCCCCAGCCGTAAGGGCCCCATGGACGGTAGTAGCCATACGGGCCCCAGTAGGGACCCCACGGGCCGTACCACGGGTCGGGATAGACCGTCTCGGCCACGCGGACAAAGCCGGGCGCGGCGTCATAGTCCATCGTCACCAGGTAGCGCGCCTGCCGGGCCGGCACCTGTTCGAAGCCGATGCCGCCCAGCGTCTGTGCCAGCCACGCTTCGTAGGTCTGCCGGTCGAGCTGGCCTTCCTGCTGCGGGGTGCGCTCGAAGGCGTAGGTATGCGGCGGGTCGTTGTTCCAGCCGGCATCGCGGAACGCCGTCACCTCGGTGGTGACGGTGCTGGCGCAGCCCGACAGCCACAAGGCGCCCAGCGCCACCAGCAATCCCATCCCGCCCCGTCTTCCCATGCTTGCCACGGCTTGCCACATCGCGATACCTCTTCTTATTGGTCCGGTCACGTTTCCTGAGACAGGGACGGACGCGCCAAATTCCCTGGGCCGCTGCCGGCCCGACGCAGGCCGCAGGCCCCTTGGCTACAATGGGGGCTTCAGGGCCCGGCTCCGGCCGCCACGGCCCGCCGCCCCCGGTCACCCGACGACAGGATCTCCCCATGCTGCGTACCGACACGCCCGTTACCGTCTATCGCAAGGACTATACTCCGCCCGCGTTTGCCATCGACCACGTCGACCTCGTGCTCGACCTCGATCCGCAGCGCACCATCGTCACCAGCACGCTGAAGCTGCAGCGCACCGGCGCCGCCGACGCGCCGCTGACACTGGCGGGCGAGGCGCTGGAACTGCTGGGCGTGCGGCTCGACGGGCAGCCGTTCACGGCCTGCCGCGCCGACGCCGGCGCGCTGACGCTGACCGGCCTGCCCGCGCAAGGCACGCTGGAGATCACCGTCGCCATCGACCCGTCGGCCAATACCACGCTGTCCGGCCTGTACGTCTCCAACGGCAACTTCTTCACCCAGTGCGAGGCCGAGGGCTTTCGCCGCATCACGTACTTCCTGGATCGCCCGGACGTGATGACCACCTACCGCGTGACGCTGCGCGCCGACCGCGCGGCTTACCCGGTGCTGCTGTCCAACGGCAACCTGCTGTCGCAGCGCGACTTGCCCGACGGCCGCCACGAGGCGGTGTGGGAAGACCCGTTCCGCAAGCCGTCGTACCTGTTCGCGCTGGTGGCGGGCAAGCTGGAGCGGATCGAGGAGACGATCGTCTCGGCCTCGGGCAAGGAAAAGCTGCTGCAGGTCTGGGTGGAGCCGCAGGACCTGGACAAGACCCGCCACGCGATGGATTCGCTGATCCACTCGATCCGCTGGGACGAGCGCCGCTTTGGGCTGGAGCTGGACCTGGACCGCTTCATGATCGTCGCCGTGGGCGACTTCAACATGGGCGCGATGGAGAACAAGGGCCTCAACATCTTCAATACCAAGTACGTGCTGGCCAACGCGCAGACGGCCACCGACGTCGACTTTGCCAATATCGAGTCGGTCGTGGCGCACGAGTACTTCCACAACTGGACCGGCAACCGCGTGACCTGCCGCGACTGGTTCCAGTTGTCGCTCAAGGAGGGGCTGACCGTCTTCCGCGACCAGGAGTTCTCGGCCGACATGATGGGGTCCGAATCGGGCCGCGCCGTCAAGCGCATCGAGGACGTCCGCGTGCTCCGCCAGGTGCAGTTTCCCGAGGACGCCGGCCCGATGGCCCACCCGGTACGCCCGGACAGCTACGAGGAAATCAACAACTTCTACACGGTCACGGTCTACGAGAAAGGCGCCGAGGTGGTACGGATGTACCAGACCCTGCTGGGCCGCGACGGCTTCCGCAAGGGCATGGACCTGTACTTCCAGCGCCACGACGGCCAGGCCGTGACCTGCGACGACTTCCGCGCGGCCATGGCCGACGCCAACGGCCGCGACCTGAAGCAGTTCGGCCTCTGGTACAGCCAGGCCGGCACGCCGGTGGTGACGGCCCGGACCCAGTGGGATGCCGCCGCCGGCGCGCTCACGCTGACCCTGACGCAGCGCTGCCCGAAGGTCGGCATCGAGACCCGCGCCGGCAGCCCGGACAAGCAGCCGTTCCACATCCCGTTCGCGCTGGGCCTGATCGACGCCGAGGGCAACGACCTGCCGCTGCAGCTCGACGGCGAGCCGCAGCCGGCCGGCACCACGCGCGTGCTCGATTTCACGCAGGCCGAGCAGACCTTCCGCTTCGTCGGCCTGCCCAAGGGCGGCCGCGCGCCGCTGCCGTCGCTGCTGCGCAATTTCTCGGCGCCGGTCATCGTCGACTACGAATACAGCGATGCCGAGCTGACGTTCCTGCTGGCCCACGACAGCGACGCCTTCAACCGCTGGGAAGCCGGCCAGCGGCTGGCCACGCGCGCGCTGCTGCAACTGGTGGCCGACGTCCAGGCCCGGCGCGAACTGAAGCTCGATGCCGGGCTGGTGGCGGCCTTCCGCACCGTGCTGACCGATGGCACGCTGAATCCGGCGTTCCGCGAACAGGCGCTGATGCTGCCGGCCGAGGCGTACCTGGCCGAGCGCATGGGCGTGGCCGACCCGGCCGCCATCCACCGCGCCCGGCTGTTCCTGCGCGAGGGCCTGGCCCGCGCGCTCAAGGCCGAATGGCTGGCCGCCTATCACGCCAACGCCACGCCGGGCACCTACAGCCCCGACGCCGAATCCATGGCCAGGCGCGCGCTGCGCAACCTGGCGCTGGGCTACCTGGCCGACACCGGCGACGCCGACATGCAGGCGCTGGCCGACCAGCACTACCAGCAGAGCGACAACATGACGGACCGCTTCGCGGCGCTGTCGGCGCTGGTCAACAGCTTCGCGCCGGGCCGCGAGCACGCGCTGGCTGACTTCTACAGCCGCTTCGAGGGCGACGCGCTGGTGATCGACAAGTGGTTCTCGCTCCAGGGCATGCAGCGTGGCGAAGTGGGCCCGCACGCCGGCAAGCGCACCATCGACACCGTGCGCGCGCTGATGGCGCACCCGGCGTTCAACCTGCGCAACCCGAACCGCGCCCGCTCGCTGATCTTCAGCTTCTGCTCGGGCAACCCGGCCCAGTTCCATGCCGAGGACGGCTCCGGCTACGCGTTCTGGGCTGAGCAGGTGCTGGCGCTGGACGCGATCAACCCGCAGGTGGCCGCGCGGCTGGCCCGGGTGATGGACCGCTGGCAGAAATACGAGATCCCGCTGCGCGACCGCATGCGCGCGGCGCTGGAGCAGGTGGCGGCCGCGCCCACGCTGTCGCGCGACGTGCGCGAGATCGTCGGCAAGGCGCTGGCGAGCTGACCGTTCCCCCTTCGGTGCGCCGCCGCACCAGGACATGGGCCGATTAAGGCGCGCGGCGGGCCAAAACGGCCTGTCCGCAGCGCTGGCCCTGTAGAATGGCGGCCATCCAAGGAGAACCCACCATGACACGCATCAGCCTCACCCGCTATCTGGTCGAGGAGCAGCGCAAGCACAACACGATCCAGCCCGAGCTACGGCTGCTGATCGAGGTGGTTGCCCGCGCCTGCAAGGCCATTTCCAACGCCGTCAGCAAGGGCGCCCTCGCGGGCGTGCTGGGGTCGGCCGGCACCGGCAACGTCCAGGGCGAGACCCAGCAGAAGCTCGACGTGATCGCCAACGAGGTGCTGCTGGACGCCAACGAATGGGGCGGCCACCTGGCGGCCATGGCGTCCGAGGAAATGGACTCGTTCTACGAGATCCCGAACCGCTACCCGAAGGGCGAGTACCTGCTGCTGTTCGATCCGCTGGACGGCTCGTCGAACATCGACGTCAACGTGTCGATCGGCACGATCTTCTCGGTGCTGCACATGCACAAGCCGGGCGAAACCGTGACCGAGAGCGATTTCCTGCAGCCCGGCACGCACCAGGTGGCCGCCGGCTACGCGGTGTACGGCCCGCAGACCACGCTGGTGCTGACCGTGGGCAACGGCGTGCACATGTTCACGCTGGACCGCGAGGCCGGCAGCTTCGTGCTGACGCAGTCGGACGTGAAGATCCCGGAGGACACCAAGGAATTCGCGATCAACATGTCCAACATGCGCCACTGGGCCCCGCCGGTGCGCCAGTACATCGACGAATGCCTGGCGGGCGAAGACGGCCCGCGCGGCAAGAACTTCAACATGCGCTGGATTGCGTCGATGGTGGCGGACGTGCACCGCATCCTCACGCGCGGCGGCATCTTCATGTATCCGTGGGACAAGCGCGAGCCCGAGAAGCCGGGCAAGCTGCGCCTGATGTACGAAGCCAACCCGATGGCGTTCCTGGTCGAGCAGGCCGGCGGCGCGGCCACAAATGGCCAGGAGCGCATCCTGGACGTGACGCCGACCAAGCTGCACCAGCGCGTATCGGTGATCCTGGGCTCGAAGAACGAGGTGGACCGCGTGACGCGCTACCACCGCGAGGCCGACAAGGGCTGACCAGCGGCCATCCCGGCAGCACGACACAGGGCGCTTCGGCGCCCTGTTTTCATTGGGGGGTCAGGCCCGTCAGGCGGCCAGCAGCCACTGCATCCGCCAGCGCGCGGTGTCACCCGGCGCCAGCGTGCGCAACCCCGTGCCTTCCCAGCCGCGCGCCGCCAGGTTGACGGCATCGGCCACGTGCGACACCGGCTCCAGGCAGAAGAACGCGCAGCCGCCCGGCGCGTGCAGCACCAGGTGGTCCAGCCCCTCGCCGGCGCGGATCGTCAGCGTGGCGCCGTCCGGCCGCTTGACCGTCGCCGTACGCTTCCACCCGCCGTAGTAGCGGCTGAAATCGCCCTCGGGCAGGTCGCGCTCGCGCAGGAAGCGCTCGCCATCGGCCACGGCCGTGCGCCCCGTGGCCACGCCGCCCGCATCGGCCGGCCAGACGTACGCGGCATCGAACTGCACGCGCAGCCCCGGCACGCGCGCCAGGAACGGATGGAAGCCGCCGCCCACGGGCATGTCGGAGTCGCCATCGTTGCGGATGGCCAGCTCGGCGTCGAGCCCCGTGGCCGACAGCCGCAGCGTCTGCCACGCCGTGAGCGCCCACGGCCAGCCGCCATCGCACCCGGCATGGGCCAGCGTCATGACGAGCTGGTCGGCGCCGGCTTCAGCCACGGTCCACGGCCGCGCGTGGCCAAGGCCGTGCATCGCATGGGCCTGCCCCGGATGGGCCGGCACCACGATGTCGCGCCCCTGCCAGCGAAAGCGCCCCTCGCGGATCCGGTTCGAGAACGGCAGCAGCGGATAGCTGCCCGCCTTGGGCCACTGATGCGCATCGAACCCCTGCGTGGCATCGAGCGGCGCCAGCCAGTCGATCACCGTGCCATCGGCCCGGGCCGTACGCAGGGTGGCCATGCGGCCGCCGAGGGACGGGGCGATGGTGAGGGTGTGGGGGGTGGCGGTGAGGGTGTGGGTGGGGCCGTGCGGCAGCCACAACATGTCAGGAGCTCCTGCGGGATTGGACACCAGTCCGCATCATGCACTGTCGGTGGTCTCCCCTCTCCCGCACGGCGGGAGAGGGGTTGGGGGTGAGGGCCGGCGCGTCAGGATGCGAGACCGCGTCTTGCACCGCCTTGCCCTCACCCCCGGCCCCTCTCCCACGGCGTGGGAGAGGGGAGCCACCCGCGCGCAGATCGACGCGCATGCTACTTCAGCAACGTCTCCGGCAGCCACAGCGAGAACGCCGGCACGTACGTCACCAGCAGCAGCGCCGCCAGCAGCGCGCCGTAGAACGGCCAGATCGTGCGCATGACCTGCCCCACCGAGACGCCGCCGATGGCGCAGCCGACGAACTGGGTGGTGCCCACGGGCGGGGTGTTCAGGCCCAGCGCGCAGTTGATCAGCATCAGCATGCCGAACTGGACCGGGCTCATGCCGTAGTGCATGCAGATCGGCAGGAAGATCGGCGTGCAGATCAGGATCGTGGCGGCCATGTCCAGGAAGGTGCCGAGGATGAACAGCATCACGTTCACCATCAGGAAGATCACCCACGGGCTGGTGGACACCGAGCTCAGGAACTGCCCGGTCAGCTCGGCCACGCCATAGAGGCTGATCATGTAGCCGAACGTCGCCGAGATGCCGATCAGCAGCAGCACCACGCCGGTCGTCTTGACCGCCTTGGCCGCGGCCTTGATGAACTGCTCGCGGGTCAGCGAGCGGTACAGGAACACGGTCAGCGTCAGCGCGTACAGCACGGCCACGGCGGCCGACTCGGTGGCCGTGAACACGCCCGACAGGATGCCGGCCAGGATCAGCACCACCACGAACAGCCCGGGAAGCGCGGCGGCCAGCGAATGGCCCACGATCTGCCAGCCCGGAAACGTGCCCGACGGGTAGCCGCGGCTGCGCGCCACGAAGTACGCGGCGGCCAGGTTGCAAATCGTCAGGATCAGCGCCGGCAGCACGCCCGCCAGGATCAGCGCGGCGATAGACACCTTGCCGCCCGCCGCCAGCGTGTAGATGATCATGTTGTGGCTGGTCGGCATCAGCGCGCCCACCAGGGCCGCGTGGGTGGTCACGTTGACCGCGTAGTCGGCGTGGTAGCCCTCGCGCTTCATCATCGGGATCATCACCGCGCCCATTGCCGACACATCCGCCACGGGCGACCCCGACACGCCGCCGAACAGCGTGCACGCCACCACGTTGGACATGCCCAGCCCGCCGCGCACATGGCCGGCCATCGACTTGGCAAAGTTGACGATGCGGTCCGCGATGCCGCCGTACAGCATCAGTTCGCCCGCGAAGATGAAAAACGGGATGGCCAGGAACGAGAACGCGTTCATGCCCGACGTCATCTGCTGGAACACCACGGCCAGCGGCAGGCCTTCGTAGAGGATCGTGGCCACGGCCGACAGCCCGATGGCGAACGCGACCGGCACCCCGAGGATCAGGAAGCCGAAGAAGCAGACGGTGAGGATGATCAGTGCCATGCCGGCTCCACTTCCGTGCCTTTCAGCACTGCAATGATGTGTTCGATCGAGAACAGCACGATCAGCACGCCGGCGATGACCGGCGGCAGGTAGCGCCACCCTTCGGAAATGCCCAGCGTGGGCAGCTTGTAGTCGGCCACGGACATCGCCAGGATCGCGCAGTTCCAGGCCATGACCGCGCCGAACGTGCCGACCAGCGCGTGGATCAGCAGCTCCAGCTTGATGCGCAGGCGCTCGGGCAGCAGCACCAGCAGCGACTCCAGGCCGATGTGGCCCGCGTCGCGCACGCCCACCGCCGTGCCCAGCATGGTCACGTACAGCACCAGCAGCATCGCGATGGACTCGGCCCAGGTGGGCGTGTCGTTGAGCACGTAGCGCCCGAAGACCTGGTAGAGCACCGCGATCACGAGCAGCACCAGGCCGAAGACGCCCAGGCCCAGGCAGGCCCGGGCCAGCGCGGCACAGAAGCGGGTATAGGGATGGGCGTGCGCGGCCACCGCCGGGTCGGCGGGGCCATGCGCGCCCTCCGCCGGCGCGGCCGGCGTGGGGGATGGCGAAAGCATGATGGATTCCCTGCTGCGGGTACGTCGGTTACTTCGTCTCTTGCGCGCGGCGCACGAGGTCCTTCATCTGCGCGCTGGTAATGAAGCGGTCGTACACGGGCTTCATCGCGGCCTGGAACGACGCCTTGTCCACCTGGATGATCTGCACGCCCGACGCCTCCACCAGCTTGCGCGACTTCTGCTCGCGCTCATCCCACAGCTTGCGCATGTACGGCACCGAATCCTTGGCGGCCTGGCGCACCATCGCCTGGTCTTCCTTCGACAGGCGGTCCCACGCGACCTTCGAGAACAGCAGCATTTCCGGGGCCATCGAGTGCTCGGTCAGCGAGTAGTACTTGGCCACCTCGAACTGGCGCGAGCTCTCGTAGCTGGGCCAGTTGTTCTCGGCGCCGTCGACCAGGCCGGTCTTCAGCGCGGTGTAGACCTCGCCCCAGGGCATCGGCGTGGCGTTGGCGTGCATGGCTTCCAGCAGCGACACCCAGAGGTCCGACTGCTGCACGCGGATCTTCATGCCCTTGGCGTCGGCCAGCGACTTGATCGGTCGCTTGGTGGTGTACATCGAGCGCGAGCCGCTGTCGTACCAGGCCAGGCCGATGAAGCCGTTCTTCTCGCACGACTTCAGGATGTCGTCGCCCACCGGGCCGTCCAGCACGTGCCGCATGTGCTCGGTGGAGCGGAACAGGAACGGCATCGTCGGGACGATGGTCGCCTCGCAGATGTTGTTCATCGCGGCCGAGTTCACGCGCACCATCGACAGCGCGCCGATCTTGGTCTGCTCGATGGCGTCCTTCTCGCTGCCCAGCGAGCCCTGCGCGAACACCTTGACCGACATCTTGCCGTTGGAGCGCTGCTTGAGCAGGTCGCCCAGGTGGCGCACGGCCTGGACGGTCGGGTAGTCGTCGGGATGGATGTCGGCCGAGCGGAATTCCACGGCGTGCGCGGCCGTGGGCAGCGCCACGGCGGCGAGCAGCGCGGCCATCAGGGTACCCAGGCGGGTACGCGGGGAGCGGTGTTGGAACATGTGTATTGCCTCCAGAGTTATTCGTTATCAGTCGACACAGGTTCGGCCCCCTGGCCCGGCGCGGGCCCGGAGGGCGCGATGCGAAATCGGGTCAGTCGCGCAGCACGGGCTCCGCGGTGCCGCGCACGCCGGGGCGCAGCGCCACCACGGCGCCGGACAGCGGGTCGCTGTCGTCGGTGCGGATCGACGTGACGTAGAGCGTGTCCAGCCCGCTGCCACCGAACGCGCACATGGCCGGCTTGGCGAACGGCACGGCCAGGCTGCGGTCCAGGCGGCCATCTGGCGTGAAGCGGTGCACCTGGCCGGCGTCGTTGCCGCAAATCCAGTAGCCACCGTCCTGGTCCACCGCGGCGCCGTCGGGGCGGCCCGGGTAGCGGTTCATGTCGATGAACACGCGCCCGTTGGCCGGCGTGCCGGTATCGACGTCGTAGTCGAAGGCCCAGACCGCCTGCCGCGCCGGGTGCGAATCGGACAGGTACATCGTGCGCCCGTCGGCGCTGAAGGCCAGGCCGTTGGGCGTGATCAGGTCCTCGCGGACCACGTCCAGCGCGCCGCTGCGGGCGTCGTAGCGGTAGAGCTTGCCGTCGGTGGCGGCCAGCGACATGTCCATCACCATCGTGCCGGCCCAGAAGCGGCCCTGGCGGTCGCAGCGGCCATCGTTGAAGCGCATGCCGCCGCGCGCGTGCTGCACGGCCGCCACGGGCTGCGGCGTCGGCGCCGGTTGTCCCGCCACCAGCTTGCCGATGCGGAACAGGCCGGTCTCCATCGCCAGCAGCCAGCCGCCGTCGGCCGTCATCGCCATGCAGCCCGCCATCTCGGGGATGGCCCAGTGCCGGGTGTCGCCGCTGGCCGGATCAAAGCGCCACAGCGTGCGGTTGGGGATATCGGTCCAGTACAGCGCCGCCTCGCCCGCGTGCCAGACGGGGCTTTCGCCCACGCCGCAGCGCATGTCGCCGATCCGTTCGTAGGTGCCGGCCATGGCGCTCAGTCCCCGAACGGGCCGGCCTTGACGAAGGCCCCGCCCTGGTACCAGCCGGCCGGGTCGTCGGCCGGCAGCGGCGGCACCGATTCCACCTTGGCGCGGAACTGCTCGGACGACTCCACGGGCCTGAAGCCCAGGCGGGCCGCCTTGCTGTTGTCCCACCAGCTGTCGCGGTTGGCCGATGCGCCGTAGACGATCAGGAAGCCCACCTTCGGCACGAAGATGGCGCGCTTGACGAGCTGTTCCAGGTCGTCGTAGCCGAGCCACGTGACCAGCATGCGGCGGTCCTTCGCTTCGGGGAACGACGAGCCGATGCGCAGCGCGACGGTGTCGATGCCGTAGCGGTCGCTGTAGAAGCTGGCCAGCTGCTCGCCGAACGCCTTGCTGACGCCGTAGTAGCCGTCGGGCCGCGCCGGCGTGTCGGCGTCCAGCACTTCGCCCTGCCGGTAGTAGCCGATGACGTGGTTCGAACTGGCGAACACGATCCGGCGCACGCCCTGGCGGCGGGCCGCCTCGTACAGGTTGTAGGTGCCCTGGATGTTGGCCGGCAGGATTTCCTCGAACGGCCGCTCCACCGACACGCCGCCCAGGTGCACGACCGCGTCGACCCCTTCCAGCAGCGCGTGCACGGCCTTCGCATCGGACAGGTCGCACGGCACGACTTCTTCCTGCTCCCGGGCCTCGCCGAGGTTGGCGATATCGGACACGCGCACCACGTCGGCATAGCGCTTCAGCCGGTCACGCAGGACCTTGCCGAGATTGCCGGCGGCGCCGGTCAGGAGAATGCGATGGCAACGGGTGGTGACGCCGTCGAGCGGGTCTTGGGAGGAGGTCTGAGACATGGTGTCGGGCTACAGCGGCGCGCGATCGGAAAATCGGCACACCAATGACTGGAAAGGGAGTAATTGATCTGTTGTCATACAACGCCACTGGAATCTAATCGTCTCCCCTTCTCCGGTCAAGGTGCGATTCCCTAAGTAAATTCCCTAGAAGTTTTAAGATGCAGACATCCAGACCTGGATTTCCGGCGCGTGGTTTTTCCTCACTCAAATGAGTGAGTTAGCAGGATTCCGACCGCCCAGGTCCTGTTGCGCAATGGCGCTACAGGCCGCGCCGAGATTGGATTTTCCATTGCTTTTAAATAACTTACGTGAAACTGACAAACGTTTGCTGCAATGCAAGCTAAGCATTTGCCTAATTCCGCAAACCCGCGTTTGAGGGCCCACGATAATGTCGATGGAATATCGGCTCTAGTGTTGTGGATCCACCCAATGTCTCGTCGTATGTCTTGCTACGTTATTTTTCTGTAAGGTACGATGTCATAGGACATCGGATCTGTTTGCCTGCCTTTCCCAGGCCAGCCGCGCCGCATGTCCCGGCGCCGTGGAGACATCCTCGCGCGCCACCCATGCCCGCCGGTGACACATGCCCTGCCGCTTTCCAGAAGGCGGCACCAGAGGTCGACACAACAGACGCAGCACGGCATGCAGCACCGGTCTACCGCAGCAAATAACGAAACCAGAGCCAGGATGGAGACCAACATCATGAAGCGAGCCCTTGCGCCCTTCGTCACCACGGCCGCGCTGGCGGCCATCGGCGCCGCGGCACCGGCCCACGCCCAGTCGAATGTCACGCTGTACGGCATCGTCGACACCACGATCCGCTATACGACCAACGAAAGCGCCGCCGGCAACGGCAAGCTCCAGATGAGCGACGGCGTGCTGACCGGCAGCCGCTGGGGCCTGTACGGCGTGGAAGACCTGGGGCGCGGCTACCAGGCGCTGTTCGTGCTCGAATCGGGCTTCTCGCCCGACGCCGGCCAGAGCCTGCAGGGCAACCGGCTGTTCGGCCGCAAGGCGTACGTCGGGCTGCAGGGCGAATTCGGCACCGTCACGCTGGGCCGCCAGTTCACGGTGATCCACGAGGTCATCGCCAGCTACGACGCGATGGCGCTGGCCAACCTGTCCATCGTCGGCTTCCAGGGCGGCAACTACACGGGCGGCGTGCGCCAGGACAACATGATCAAGTACGCCGGCAAGTTCGGCGGCTTCACCATCGCGGCCCAGCACGCGTTCGGCGAGCAGCCGGGCAGCGTGGCGCGGTCGTCGTCGACGGGCGGCAGCCTGACCTACGCCGCAGGCCCGTTCATGGTCGCGGGCGGCTACCAGATCATGAAGGACAGCACGAGCTACTACGGCGTGACCGTCCCCACCAGCGACCAGAAGGTCTGGACGCTGGGCGGCACCTACACGGCCGGCCCCGCAACGATCTACCTCGGCTACACCAACAGCAACGTCGACAACGCCGGCTACAAGAACCAGGCCGGCTACCTGGGCGGCAAGTACCAGTTCAACCCGGCGTGGTCGCTGATCGCCATCGGCACGTACGACCACCTGAAGCACGGCGGCGATTCGGGCAACCGATTCACCGGCGCGCTGATGCTGGACTACGCGTTCAGCAAGCGCACCGACGTCTACCTGGAAGCCGACTACACGACGCTGACCGACGCCTGGCGCACGCTCGGCGCGCAGCCGACCTTCCAGACGCCGTTCTACGGCCACGGCAGCCGCGTGGGCGTGATGGCCGGCCTGCGCCACAAGTTCTGACGCGGCACCACGCGGTCAATCGGAAACAGGGGGCGGCTTCGCCCCCTTTTCCATCCAAGCCCGCCGCGCGGCACGTGCGATCCTTACGCCTGTTGCTGCAGCGGACACATCGCCGCCAGCCACACCCGCAGCACCCGCCAGCCAGCCCGGCGCCGCCCGATCCGGTAAAAAATCTGCGCGAGGGGCTTCACAAAGCTGGAAGGCGCTGATAGTATTGCGGGCTCTATCCGATTCGTTGCAGACGCCGCAAAACACCGCAGCAGCACGGATCGCCGCGGTAAATCGCGACGATGGAACAGGTTTCGCAAGTCAAGGTTTCGCCGGTGTAGCTCAGTTGGTAGAGCAGCGCATTCGTAATGCGAAGGTCGTAGGTTCGACTCCTATCTCCGGCACCATTCACTTGAAGTAGGAAGGGCAACCCAGGCGGGTTGCCCTTTTTGCTTTGGGGCTTCGCAACTGGGCCGGCTGAAGTACGACGTCGAGCTGCACGCCGACGCCGAGCCCCCCCTCTCAAGACATCGCGCCCGGCCGATGGTGCAGTTGCCACGCGTCGGCGGCCACGCGGCGCAGCGGCACGAGGCTGTCGCTGCCGACCATCTGCATCACGGCCATCTCGATGCGTTCGATCGTCGCGGTCTTGGGCAGGCAATCCACCACGCCGCGCGACTCCAGCGCGGCCGGCACGCGCAGCCACATGTTGTCGGACAGCAGCAGGATGCGCGCGTTGGGCAGCGCCTCGGTCAGGCGCCGCAGCAAATACCAGTTGTCGTTGACGTCCCCGGCCATGCCGTAGACCACCACGGCCGGCGCGTGGCTGGGCGCGAGCGCGACGATATCGGCCGGGTCGATGGCATGGACAGCGCCGATGCCGGGCATGCGTTCCAGCAGGCGCTGCATGCCCAGGCGGACCAGCGGCTGGTCGTCGATCACGATGGCGGTCATGGTCTATCTCCCCGTATCTTGTATGGATGCGGGGATTCTGCAAGCGTCATGCCAGACGGTTTGTGGCCGCTGTGGGGGGGCGTGGCGCGAGCCATGGCGAACCCGCCAGCGCTCGCGGCCCCTTGGCCCGCCGGGGCTGGCCGGCCTTGGCCGACCGCGCCGGCGCACTGCCAGCCATGCCGGGCCGACCGCACGCGATGTTACGGCCGGCGTAACGTGTCACGGGGCACCGTAACGTGAGACCGTCGCACCGCCAGACCATCGAGGCTGGACCGGGCCGGCCCGCCGTCGTCAGGTCACCGTGATCCGGTCGTCGATCACGCGCACCTGCCCGCCCGTCTTGTCCTCCATGACCTTCAGCACCTTGTGCCCCACCTGCAGCGTCACGCCGCCATGGATGCGGCGGCCCACCGCGATCACGGCATCATCGGACGGCTTGATCTGCTCGGCCAGCCGCGCGATCTCGGCGTCCAGTTCGAACAGGTCCTTGTTGATCTTGAACATCGTGGCGCGCGCCTTCTCGCGGACGTCGCCCTGGGCGCGCTCGGGATGCTTGGCGAAGAACGCCACCAGCTGCTGCAGCTTGGCCTGGTCGTCCAGCACCCTGCGCCGCCGCGCCTCCAGCTCGGCCTTCTGCTCGTCGGCAAACGGGTTCAGGCCCACCTGCACGGCCGTGGCGCTGCCGGCCGGCGCGCCCAGCGTGGCCACGCTCACCGACTGCAGCGCGCGCGTGCGGCCGCCGCTGATGCTGCCCTGCCCGGTCGGCGTGCCCACCACCACGCGCTCGCCGGCCGAGACGTCGCTCTGCCGGATGCCGCTTTCCACCACCACTTCGGTGGCGGCCTCGACGATGGCGTTCTGGATATAGCGCGCATGCACCGCGCCCTTGGTGCGGACGCTGGCAATCTCGTTGGGGTCGCCGCCATGCGCGGTCTCCGCCCTGCCGATGATGCCGCCCTTGACGATGACGTCGCCGCCGGCCTCCACGTGGGCCGCCTCGATCGTGCCCTGCACCACCACGTCGCCGGTCACGCGGACCGACATGCCGGTAAGGATGTCGCCCGACACGCGCAGCGATCCATCGAAATTGACATTGCCCGAATGCAGGTCCACCGCGTCCACGTCGACCACGGGGCTGACGATCACGCCATTGGGCAGCACGCGCGGCGACCCGGCGATGACGGCCAGCAGCAGGTTGGGGTCGTTCGGGTCCGGGGCCACGCCGGTCAGGTCCGGCGCGTAGGGGGTGTCGATGACCGGCTCGGCGGCGATCGGCTTGCCCAGGAGGTCCATGCCGTCCTTGCCGGGCCGGGCCGGCGTGCGGCGCATCAGCGCGGTGCCGGGATTCACCAGCAGCAGGCTGCCGAGGTCGCGCAGGTCCACCCGCTCGTCCTCGTTTTCCGCCTGCGCGGGCCGGCGCTGCTGCACGAGGCTGTCGAACCGGGCGGGCTCGCCCTGCACCGGCGCCACGCCGCGGGCAATCTCGCGGCCCTCGCAGCCGCCCGCTTCCAGCGCCACGCGGATGGCGGCCGAATCGAGCAGCGCCACCACGCCCATCGACGCCGCGGCGGCCGCGATGTCGGCTTCCTCGATCGGACGGCCGCCCTCGGGCGGCATCAGCGTCAGCAGCAGTTGCAGCTTGTCGCCGGTCATTTCCAGTTCGAAGGCACCGTCCAGCACATTGCCGATCACCGCGTCGATCTCGCGATCGGTGAGCTGGCACTGGGTCAGAAAGCCGGTCACGGCGCCCTGGTCCAGCCGGGCGCCTAGCCAGCCGTGCTCGGCCAGCGACGCCTCCAGCGCCGTCCGGTCCGGCGGCAGCCGCCCCGTTTCCGGCGTAAAGCAAGCCCTTACCTGATCTCCCGGCTGGTTGAGTTCCAGCCGTAATCCCACGTCCGCGTTCATGGCTCCCCGCTTTCTGGTTGCAGCGTGGTGCCCGCCGGCCGGGGTTCATGCCCCGCGCGTCCTTCCGCCAGGACGTCCGTACTTGCGCCAACCCTGCTTGTCGTATCCAGTGGTCAACGGCAGAAATGCGAGTGAGCTTTAGCCCACAAAAGTAGGGGACCGGCGTTTTCGGTAAACTGACGCCCTTTCCGAAGCGCCCGGGATCCCAGAATCCCCAAAATCCCCAGATGTCCAGCCCATACGAAGTCCGTCCCGGCCAGTCCGTCGAACTGCTCAAGGAGCTCCATATCCTGACGCGCGACGGCAAGATGAACCAGGACAGCCGCCGCAAGCTCAAGCAGGTCTACCACCTGTTCCAGTTCATCGAGCCGCTGCTGCGCGAGGTGAAGGACGCGAAGGGGTCCGTGGCGCTGGTGGACCATGGCGCCGGCAAGTCCTACCTGGGCTTCATCCTCTACGACCTGTTCTTCAAGGACCTGCACGACGATTCCCACATCTTCGGCATCGAGACCCGCGAGGAACTGGTGGCCAGCTCCCAGGCGCTGGCCAGCCGGCTAGGCTTTCCGGGGATGTCGTTCCTGAACCTGTCGGTGGCGGAATCGATCACCTCGCCGGCGCTGCCCGCCACCGTGGACGTGGTCACCGCGCTGCATGCCTGCAATACGGCCACCGACGACGCCATCCGCTTCGCGCTGGCCAAGCACGCCCAGCACATCGTGCTGGTGCCGTGCTGCCAGGCCGAGGTGGCCAGCGTGCTGCGCAAGCACAAGGGCCGGCTGCTGGCCGGCAATCCGATGACGGAAATCTGGCGCCACCCGCTGCATACGCGCGAATTCGGCAGCCAGCTGACCAACGTGCTGCGCTGCCTGCAGCTCGAAGCGCATGGCTACCAGGTCAGCGTGACCGAGCTGGTCGGCTGGGAACATTCGATGAAGAACGAGCTGATCATCGCGCAGTACAAGGACCTGCCGCGCCGGCGTCCGGCCGAGCGCCTGAAGCAGGTGCTGGAATCGGTCGGCATCGAGGAACTGGGCGAGCGCTTCTTCACGCCCGCATGACCCCGCGCCGCCCGCCGCACCGGGCGGGGCGGCTACAGGTCGCTCTTGCCAGCCATCCACCTGAGCCAGCCGGCGTGGCCGAGCTGGCGCAGCGTTTCCATGTTGCGCTCGTAGATGTCCTCGGCCTCGGGAAAGGCTTCGGCCGCCCGCGCGATGCTGTCCTCGCGCAGCAGGTGCAGGATCGGGTACGGCGCGCGGTTCGTGTAGTTCTCGATGTCGTCGGGCCCGGTGCCGTCGAACTGGTACTGCGGGTGGAAGCTGGCAATCTGCAGCGTGCCATCCAGCTTCAGGCTGCCGAGCAGCCGGTCCGCGAAATACAGGAAGTCGTTGTAGGCCAGGAAATCGGCCAGCCCATGCGGCACGATCAGCAGCGTGGTGTCCACCTGCGCCGGATCGGCCTCGGCCAGCAGACGCAGTTCGCGCTCCAGGTCGTCGAACACGTCCGCGTCGTCGGATGCCTGGCTGACCACGTACCGCACCTGGTCCTTCACGTACACACTCTTGGCGAACGGGCACAGGTTCAGGCCGATCACTGCGCGCGCCAGCCAGTGCCGCACGGCCGCGATGACCTCGCCGTCTTCGGGCCGCTGGCCGCCCTGCCCGGTCGCGCTCATTGGCCGCTGGCGATCTGCAGCGCGACGGCTTCCGCCACCTCGATGCCGTCGATCGCCGCCGAATAGATGCCGCCCGCGTAGCCGGCGCCCTCGCCGGCCGGGTACAGGCCGCGCACGTTGATGCTCTGGTAGTCGTCGCGATTGCGCTCGATGCGCAGCGGCGACGACGTGCGCGTTTCCACGCCCGTCAGCACCGCGTCGTGCATGGCAAACCCGGCGATCTTGCGGTCGATCTGGGGCAGTGCCTCGCGGATCGCGTCGATCACGTAGTCGGGCAGCGACGTGCTCAGGTCCGTCGGCGTCACGCCGGGCTTGTAAGACGGCTCCACGCTGCCCAGCGATGTCGACGGCCGCCCCGCCAGGAAATCGCCAACCAGCTGGCCCGGCGCGCGATAGTCGCCGCCACCCAGCACGAACGCGCGCTCTTCCCACTTGCGCTGGAACGCGATGCCCGCCAGCGGGCCGCCCGGGTAGTCCTGCTCGGGCGTGATGCCCACCACGATGCCCGCGTTGGCGTTGCGCTCGGCGCGGTAATACTGGCTCATGCCGTTGGTCACCAGCCGCCCCGGCTCGGACGCGGCCGCCACCACCGTGCCGCCCGGGCACATGCAGAAGCTGTAGACCGCCCGGCCGTTGCTGGCGTGGTGCACCACCTTGTAGTCGGCCGCGCCCAGCAGCTTGTTGCCCGCAAACTTGCCAAAGCGGCTGCGGTTGATCAGGCCCTGCGGATGCTCGATCCGGAACCCCAGCGAGAACGGCTTGGCTTCCATGAACACGCCGCGCCCGTGCAGCATCTCGAACGTGTCGCGCGCGCTGTGGCCCACGGCCAGGATCACGTGGTCGCACGGCAGGTAGTCGCCGGTGGACAGCTTCAGGCCGCGCACCTGGCCGCCGTCGATGTCGATATCGTCCACGCGGGTCTCGAAGCGGATTTCGGCCCCCAGCGCCAGCATCTCGGCGCGCATCTTCTCGACCATGCTCACGAGCCGGAACGTGCCGATGTGCGGCCGCGCCTTGAACAGGATGTCCTCGGGCGCGCCCGCGCGCACGAACTCGTCCAGCACCTTGCGCCCGTAGTGCTTCGGGTCCTTGATCTGGCTGTACAGCTTGCCGTCCGAGAACGTGCCCGCGCCGCCTTCGCCAAACTGCACGTTCGACTCCGGATTCAGCACGCTCTTGCGCCAGAGCCCGAACGTGTCCTTGGTACGCTCGCGCACTTCCTTGCCGCGTTCCAGGATGATCGGGCGGAAGCCCATCTGCGCCAGCAGCAGGCCGGCCAGCAGCCCGCACGGCCCCAGGCCGATCACCACGGGGCGGGTCTTCGGGCCGCCCTCGGGGGCGCGCGCCACGAAGCGGTACGTCATGTCCGGCGTCACGCTCCAGTTCGGCTTGCGCTCCATGCGCTGGCGCGCGGCGGCCTCGTCGCGGACTTCGATGTCGATGATGTAGGTGAGCTTGATGTCGTCGCGCTTGCGGGCGTCGTGCGCGCGGCGGAAGACCTTGAATCCGACGAGGCCGTCGCCCTTGACCCCGATCTGGGCCAGGTGGCTGCGCACGGCAGCCTCTAGATCGCCCTCGGTATGGTCGAGCGGCAGTTTGACTTCACTGAGACGTAGCATGGGGTACCGATTCTTCTGCGGCCTGGATGTCTGGTGGCCGGGAGTCGCCCAGCAGGAGGCCAGAACGGCCGAAGCGGGATTTTATCAGCCGCCACAGCCCCGGGCGCGCCGCCGGCACCATGATGCGCAGCCGCGACGGCCCCTGCGCGACGATGCGGTGCCAGCCGGCCGCGTCGATCACGCAGACGCCGCCGGCGCGCAGGTCGCAAGGCCACTGGAAGACCTGCCCGCCCAGCCAGCGCGGCGCATCGGACACGGCCACGCGGCCCGACACGACGTGCACCACGGCGCCGCTGCCCAGGTGCAGATTGAGGCACTGATCGGCTGACAGGCTGACGTCCTGGACGTCTCCGGGAAAGTGATGCGGGCGGTTCATGGCGGCACTCCTTGGGCGATGGAAAATCGTGCCTCCAGCGTATCGGCCGGCCTGTTTCGCCAACAGGCACAAGGGCTCGCCGCCGCAAGCGGAACAGATGCGAAACCCTGGCGCTGTTACGATACAGCGGCCGCCCATCTGTATCTGTTCCGGATCTCGCCCGCGCGCGAAGATTGCGCCATGTCCGCCACCATGCCCGACCCGCTCCACACCGCCGCCGCCCCGCTCTACCAGCGGCTGGCCGGCCACTATCGACAGGCCATCACGTCGGGCACGCTGACGCCGGGCGACCGCATGCCGTCGGTGCGCGCGCTGATGGGGCTGCACGACGTGAGCCTGTCCACGGCGCTGCAGGCGTGCCGCGAACTGGAGGCCGCCGGCCTGCTGGAAGCTCGCCCGCGCTCCGGCTACTTCGTCTGCGCGCCGGCCCGGCCCGCGCTGGCGCCCATCGAGGAACCGGCGCCGGGGCTGCCCGATCCCGCGCAGTACGTGGGCATCCACCAGCGGATCTCCGCGATCCTGGCGCGCAGCAAGCACCATCGGATCAACCTAGGCGGCGCCTGCGGGGCGCCGGAGCTGTATCCGACCGATGCGCTGCGCAACGCGGCCCAGCGCGCGCTGCGCAAGTATCCCGAGCTGTTCGGCACCTCGGTCGACGCCGACGGCCATCCGGCCTTCCGTGCCGCGCTGGCCCGGCATGCGCTGCGGTCGCACATCAACGTCTCGCCCGAGGAAATCGTCGTGACCCACGGCGCCACCGAGGCACTGACGCTGGCGCTGCGCGCCGTGGCCGGCCCGGGCGACGTGATCGCGGTGGAATCGCCCACCTATTACGGTCTGTTGCAGATCCTGGAGAGCCTGGGCATGCGCGCGCTGGAAATCCCATGCAGCCCGCAGACCGGCATCTCGCTGGAGGCGCTGGAGCTGGCCGCGCAGACCTACGCCAGCATCAAGGCCGTCTGCGTGGTGCCGAACCTGCAGAACCCGCTGGGCTGCGTGATGCCCGACGCGCACAAGCAGCGGCTGGTGGCGTGGTGCGCGGCGCGGGGCATCGCCATGATCGAGGACGACTGCTGCTCGGCCACCATCGACGACGACACGCCGCTGCCGGCCGCCAAGTCGTGGGACACCACCGGCACCGTGATCCATTGCGCGTCGCTGCACAAGGTGCTGGCGCCCGGCATGCGGCTGGGCTGGATTACCGCCGGCCGCTGGCAGGCGCGCGTGGAAATGCTCAAGTTCGGGCTGTCGCGCCCGAACGAGATGCTGACCCAGATTGCCGTGGCCGAGTACATGGGCACCGGCGCCTTCGACCGCCACCTGCGGCGCCTGCGCACGCAGCTACGCGTGCAGCGCGAATGGGTGGCGCAGAAGGTGGCGGCCACGTTCCCGGCCGGCACGCGGCTGACGCTGCCGCGCGGCGGGCTGCACCTCTGGGTGGAAATGCCGGGCAACGTGTCGTCCGAAGCCGTGTTCGAACAGGTGCTGGGCGACGGCATCCGCGTGATGCCCGGCGCGATGTTCTCGAACTCGAACCGCTTCAACCATTTCCTGCGGCTCAACTGCGGCAACCTCCGCACGCCCGCGCTGGAACAGGCGCTTGATACCGTGGCCGCCGCAGCGCGCCGCCTGGCGGGCTAGGGCCCGCGCGGGCGCATCGTTTTTCCCTTATTTTTCCCAAATCGGCACGGCGCTCGCCTATCCTATTGGCCTATTGCGCGGTACGCCATCCGTCACAAGAACAGGGGAGAACGACTTTGGGGCACGCACCCGCGGCATCGCCGCTCGTCAACGACTATCAGACGCTGTTCCAGCTGGCGCCGGTGTCGCTGTGGCTGGAGGACTTCAGCGCGGTGCGCCTGGCGTTCGAACAGCTACGGGCCGACGGCGTGACGGACCTGCGCCGCCATCTGCGCGACCACCCGGCCGAGGTGGCGCGCTGCTCGGCGCTGATCCGCGTGCTCGACGTCAACCAGCGCACGCTGGACCTGTTCCGCGCGCGGGACGTCGACCATCTGGTCGGCAACCTCGACAGCGTGTTCCGCGACGACATGTTCGACCAGCACGTGGAGGAACTGGGCCAGCTCTGGGACGGCGGCCGGCACTTCACCAGCCAGACCGTGAACTACACGCTCGACGGCGAGCGGCTGGACATCCGGCTCGACGCCAGCATCATGCCAGGCCACGAGGACGACTGGTCGCGCGTGCTGCTGTCCATCGAGGACATCACCGCGCGCATGCGCACTGAGCGCGAACTGCGCCGCGCGCAGCAGTACGCGGTGGGATTGTTCGAGCATTCGCCGGTGTCGCTGTGGGTGGAAGACTTCAGCGCCGTGAAGATGCTGCTGGACGAGGTGCGCGCCGCCGGCATCACCGATTTCCGCACGTTCCTGAACGTCCATCCAGACTTTGTGTCGCGCTGCATGCAGGAGATTCGCGTGCTCGACGTCAACCAGCAGACGCTGACGATGTTCGGCGCGCCGAGCAAGGAGATCCTGCTGTCGCGCCTGGGCGACGTCTTTCGCGACGACATGCGCATCCACTTCGCCGAACAGCTCGTGGACCTGTGGCACGAGAAGCTGTGGCAGCAGCGCGAAGTCATCAACTACGCGCTGGACGGCCGCTCGGTCGACGTCTTCATGCAGTGGTCGGTGTTCCCGGGGCGCGAGGCCGACTGGGACCAGGTGCTGGTGTCGCTGACCGACATCACGGCCCGCAAGAAGGCCGAAGCGTACGTGGAATTCCTGGGCAAGCACGACGTGCTGACCAAGCTCTACAACCGCGCCTACTACGAGGATGAACTGGCCCGGCTGGGCCGCAAGGGCCCGTGGCCCGTGAGCGTGGTGGCACTGGACCTGAACGGCCTGAAGGTCATCAACGACCAGTTCGGCCACGGCGACGGCGACGCGCTGCTGCGCCGCACCGGCGAAGTCCTGAAGAAGGCCGTGGGCGAACAGGCCTGCGTCGCCCGCATCGGCGGCGACGAATTCATGGTCCTGCTACCGGGCCGCGACGAACGCGGCGCCGCCACCGTCGTCGAGCAGATCGAGGAAGTGGTCGGCCTGAACAACCAGTTCTACCCGGGCGCCCGCCTGTCATTCTCGATCGGCGCCGCCACGTGCACCCAGGGCGACCGCCTGACCGACACGGTCAAGCTGGCCGACCATCGGATGTACGCGGCCAAGCGGGCGCATTACGAGGCGCTGGGGAATGAGAGGCGGCGGGGGGAGCAGGTGTAGGGTTGGCGAGCCGTCTTAGCCCGCTGCGGATACACCGTTGAGGCGGCGCCAAGACCAGTCGCATCTGGCGTCGGGCTGCGGCTCATATTGTTGAGCTTGGAGGAAGTCCACCGTCTTACCATTACTCAGTTGGGTGTAGGCAAAAGAATACACAACGGCACCTTGCGACATCAGTTCGTATTTTCCAATGAGTTTCCCGGCCCCCACCTCCAACCATGTCTCGGTCACCTGGTAGGGTCGAGCCGGATCGAGGACATCGATCCGCCTATCGCCAAGGATGAGCGGCATCGCATTCGCCGCGCTTTGATACCTTGCGGCGCCGCCTTCCCAACCTATCGTCCTATCGTGATACCGGCGAAACTCCAGGTTCTCAAATCCCGCGTCGACAGGGTTCAGACACAAGATGTTGGTCTCGACACTCGCCTGAGGAAGCGCGCAATACAAGAACAACACTAGGGAGAGATATCTCATGGTGTCGGCGGTCGAACGCGATGGGATACACGCCATGGCGGATGGCGAGCGAAGACGCCATACCGTAGCTGCGCGCGGGGCGGGAGGGAATCCCACCGCGATGCGCGTTTGCCAAGGCGCAAGCGCCGATCAGTTCTGAACGTTAATCGCCGAACTACGATGGACAGCCCGGAGGACTAAAAAGAAAAAGCCGGCACTCGGCCGGCTTTCCGCTACACAGGACTGCAAACGATCAGAGAAACACAATCAGCGCCACGCCGCCGATGATCAGCCCGAACTTGGTCACGTAGTACACGCTCTTGTTCCACGCCTTGAAGCGGCGGCGGTACTGGCCGCCGAGCCATACGAAGCGGAACAGCTTGTTGATGGCGCCGGTCTGGTCGTTGTCGTCGTTGGGCGAGCTGGCGGCCGTCATGACCTTGCGGCCCATCCAGTGGTTGAAGGCGGCGGCCCAGCGATAGCGCATCGGGCGTTCGATGTCGCAGAACAGGATCAGGCGGTCGGTCTCGCTGCGGTTTTCGGCCCAGTGCAGGTAGGTCTCGTCGAAGACCACGCCCTGGCCGTCGCGCCAGCTATGGCGCTCGCCGTCCACCTCGATGAAGCAGCGGTCGTCGTTCGGCGTGGACAGGCCCAGGTGGTAGCGCAGCGAACCGGCAAACGGATCGCGGTGCGGGTTCAGCTTGCCGCCGGGCGGCAGTTCCGCGAACATCGCCGCCTTGACCGACGGCATGTCGCGCAGCAGTGCCACGGTGTTGGGACACAGCACTTCGGCCGACGGGTGCTGCGCTTCGTACCATTTCAGGTAGAAACGCTTCCAGCCGTATTTGAAGAACGAGTTGAAACCGGCGTCGTCGTTCTTGTCGGCGGCCTTGATCTTGCGCATGGCGATCAGCGCCAGGCCCTCGTCGCGGATCTGCGGCCACGCGGCGCGCAGTTTTTCCAGTTCAGGAAAGCGGTCGACGGGGATGTACGGCGTGCGGGGTACGCCGGAGAACATGTACATGAAGCAGTTGACCGGGGCGACCAGTGCCGAGTGGTCCAGCATCTGGCGCATCAAGGGCAGCCTCACCTTGCCGCGGAAGTGCACATACAGGATGGCACCCAGGTAGGCCGCGACGATTATCCATTTGATCACCCGAAATCCCTCCAGGACAAACACCGCCCCGAAAGTGACCGGTACTCTCGTCGAGTGATGGGGGCGGAAAACGCGATATTTTAGCTAATCGGCGATACCCATGCATCGTGTGATGCATGGGGCGCTTATTAGCGATACGCGTCAGGCGCCGCCGCGGGATTGGCGTGCAATGCGGTCGATCAGGACCCGCGCATCTTCCGGTTTGCCTTGGAGCGTCAGCAGCCGGGCGTTGAGGACGATGTTTTCGAGCACCAGCTTGGCGGTGGAAGCCCACAGCGTGGCAAGCAGCGCCTCCTTCGACATGCCCGAGGTTTCAAGCTCGGTGGAACGCTCGGCGATCAGCTTGCAGGCCAGGGCGCGGAGCTTGTCGTCGTCGAACGGCAGATTCGCATAGTCGATGGGATCGGCCTTCTCCACTTCCACCATCAGTTGCAGCAGCATGTCTTCGGTCATCGGCGCTCCCCAAGGTTGCATCCCGTACGCGGAAATCTGCGGCTATGCTGGCACGATGTGCGGCATATGAAACCACGCTAAGGCAAGTGCAACAGCTTGTCAATTTGGGGTCGCACATAGAGCGTGGCAACCCGCGTTGCGTCGTCAAATTGCGGGGGCATCACATCCCGGATTCTCAACGGAAAATCAGACGCGAGCCTACAAAACGGTCACAACTATCCGTGTAAGCTGTGGTCTCAGTTTTGCAATGCCATCGAGAAGAGCAGATCAATGACTAAAGGATTTCTTGCCGCCATGCGTCAGTACGTATGGTTCAGGGGGGTGAAGCACCATGTCGTCCAGGGCGTCGAAGCGCTGGGCGAACTGCTGAAGTCCCCGTCTGTCGCCGCGCGTGCCGTGGCGGCGATCGTGTCCGAGACCGAACACGGTGTGCAGGTGTGGGTGTCCTATTTCGGCAAGCCGATGGACCCGCATACCAACTACGTCCTGTGGCCGACCCGCGCGCTGAAACCGGCGCGGCGCGGCGTGGCCGCCCTGCCCCAACTGCCCGGGCAGCGATAACCGTTTCGCCAGTCCTTTTTCACTTTCACAGTGTTCTTATCGTTCGACAAGGAGCCACCATGCCCGAACCGCAACATGATGAAGCACTGGTCAACAGCTTTCTGGAACGCGTGTCGGCCCTGTCCGTCAGCGCCTTCGATGGCGCCGACGTCAACCAGGAACTGACGCAGTTGATGAACGAGGCCGCGCGGGCTTGCGGCAACGGTGGCAACCTGGAAGTGCTGGCGTCGCGCTTGAAGGCGCGCGCCGAGGCCGCCGAGAAAGAGGAACAGCCGCAGGTGCGTGACACCTTCACGCGGGCCGCGTCGCTGATCAAGGGCTGAGGCGTAGTTCGTCGCGTAGTTCTTGCACCCGCAACTCTGCCGAAGCACCCAAACAAAAAGGGCCGCACGAATGATCGTGCGGCCCTTCTTACGTATCTGGTTGCGGGGGCAGGATTTGAACCTGCGACCTTCGGGTTATGAGCCCGACGAGCTGCCAGACTGCTCCACCCCGCGTCTGAAGAAAGAGATTATGCCGCAGTCTGGCGCACGTGGCAAGTACTTCTTGCACCATTCCGGAGAATGGCCGCTATGCGCAGCGCCGCTTCCTCTGCATGGCATCGCGGTCGAGATTCTTGACCACATCCGCGACGTAGCGATTCACGTGATCCAGCGCCTCCAGCTTGGTGTCGAACGGCTGGCGCGGAAACGGGTTGTGGCGCGACATCAGCACGGCGCCGTCCTCGCGCCGGAGGATTTCGATCATGATGGCCCACTTGTCCTTGGGCAGGACGACCACTTCGTAGACGATCTTGATACCGTCGTACTCGGGCATGGCGTACTCCTTGTTCTGCTGCAGGCGCGCACGACGGCGCGCACAACACCAGCCTAGGAGCGGGATGCCGATCCAAAAATGATCCTGGTCAAGTGGGAAACGATCAGGCCGGAAACGGCCTGTGATAAGCCATTGCGCGTCAAGCCATTGCGCGTCCCGCAATGAACCATTACGGCGACGCGCAATAGCGCGCCGTGTCAGCGCGCCGGCCCAACGAGCTTGTCGATCAACGCATAAGCCGCCGCGAATGCCGCCACTTCAGCGGCATGGCGCGTGGCAAAGACATGGGTGCCACTGCCCACGCGCTCGGTATCGCCGGCGTCGGACGGGTCCATGCCCTCCTGCGCCACGCGCACCTCGTAGCCCCAGGTCTGGGTATCGCCCACGCTGCCGGCAGTCGTGTCGTGGTGCAAGGTCACGAGTACGTAGGCATCCATCCCGCGATAGCCTTCGGTGCGCCAGTCTTCCTGCTCCATGAGTTGCCTCCGTCGATCAGGTTGCCGATGCAGGTTGGAACAGGCCAGGCTGCCCGCGTTCCGCACCCCCATGCAAACAGGATAGACACCGACAGCGCAACCAGACCAGGCGTACGACACTAGGCGCAGAACAGGAAGGAAAGGCAGAAGGAATGGCGGAAGTGCGAATGCAAAAAGGGCTTCCATTTCTGGAAGCCCTTTTCACGTATTAGGTTGGCGCGGCTGGCAGGATTCGAACCCACGACCCCTTGGTTCGTAGCCAAGTACTCTATCCAACTGAGCTACAGCCGCAACCGAGAAAAGAGATTATATAGAAGTTTTCAGTTTTGTGAAGCCCCCGCGCGCATTTTTTTCGGCCAGCGCGATGGCGGGGCGCAACTTCCTATAATTGAAGCCTCATGAAGTGATCCGGAACATGAACAAGGCTTTTGTCAAAGAGTCGTCCAACGATGACGACGACGACCTTCCCGAAGGCGCCACGCCGCTCCCCGCAGGAACCAAGAACTACATCACCGCCACCGGCTACCAGCGCCTGCGCGACGAGCTGATGCACCTGATCGACGTGGAGCGGCCCGATATCGTGCAGATCGTGTCGTGGGCGGCGTCCAATGGCGACCGCTCGGAGAATGGCGACTACCTCTACGGCAAGAAGCGCCTGCGCGAGATCGACCGCCGCATCCGCTTCCTGACCCGCCGGCTGGACAAGGCCGAGGTCGTCGACCCCTCGCTGCAGGGCGACAACGACCAGATCTTCTTCGGCGCCACGGTCACCTACGCCAACCAGGCCGGCGAGGAAACCACGATCACGATCGTCGGCATGGACGAGGTGGACCTCGACAGCAACCACGTGAGCTGGATTTCGCCGATCGCCAAGGCGCTGATCAAGGCGCGGGAAGGCGACACCGTGCCGCTGCGCACGCCGGCCGGCGTGGAACAGATCGACATCCTGGAAGTCCGGTATCCGCCGAAGGGGTCGGCGGCGCCCTAGCCGTCGTTGCGGTCGCGGAAGATCCGGATCACGTCCGGATTGCGCCGCAGCGCCCGCATGACGTTGGCCAGGTGCAGGCGGTTCTGTACCTGGATCACGAACTGCATGTACGTGGCTTCCTGATGGCCGGCCTGTTGCTGCTGCTCCATCGCCACGTGCGCCACGTTGGCGTCGGCGGCGGTCAGGTCGGCCGCCACGCGCGCCACGATGCCCTTGACGTTGCGCACCATGACCTTGATCGACACGTCGAACGCCCGCGTCGTCTTCTTGGCCCACATGACCTCGATCCAGTGCTCGGGGTCCTTGCTGTGCAGGCGCTTGGCCACCTTGCAATCCTGCACGTGGATCTGCAGCCCTTCGCCCTTGCCCAGGTAGCCGACGATCGAATCGCCCGGAATCGGCCGGCAGCACGCCGAGAAGATCATCGACATGCCCTCGTCGCCGGTGATCGGCACGGCCGGCGCTTCCTCTCCGGCGAACGTCTGCACCGCGGCCAGCAGCGCGCTGTCCACGTCGCCGGACAGCTCCTGCAGCAGGATCTCCATGCGGCGCGCCACCACGGCCGGCACGCGCCGGCCCAGCGCCAGGTCCGCGAAGATGTCTTCCTTGAGCTTGTTGCCCGTCCACTGGATCATCCGCTCCCACACCGACTGCGGCACCGCCTTCAGTTCGATGCCGAGCTGGCGCGCGGCCTGGTCCAGCAGGCGCTCGCCGAGCTGGATGGCCTCGTCGAGCTTGGTGGTCTTGAGGTAGTGGCGGATCGCCGCGCGCGCCTTGCCCGTGCGCACGAACGCCAGCCACGCGGGATTGGGCTTCGAGTACGGCGCCGTCACCACCTCGACGATGTCGCCGCTCTTCAGCTCGGTCCGCAGCGGCAGCAGTTCGTTGTTGATCTTGACCGCCACGCACTGGTTGCCCAGGTCGCTGTGCACGGCATAGGCAAAGTCCAGCGCCGTGGCGCCGCGCGGCAGCGCGCGGATATGGCCCTTGGGCGTGAACACGTAGACGGCGTCCGGAAACAGGTCGATCTTGACGTGCTCCAGGAATTCCTGCGAATCGCCGGTCTGGCTCTGGATGTCCAGCAGCGACTGCAGCCACTGGTGCGCCTGCTGCTGGATATCGTTGGCATGGTCGGCCTGGTGCTTGTACATCCAGTGCGCCGCCACGCCGGCCTCGGCAATCTGGTGCATGCCGCGCGTGCGGATCTGGAACTCCACCGGCGTGCCGAACGGGCCCACCAGCGTCGTGTGCAGCGACTGGTAGCCGTTGATCTTCGGGATCGCGATGTAGTCCTTGAACTTGCCCGGCATCGGCTTGTACAGGCTGTGCAGCGCGCCCATCGCCATGTAGCAGTGCATCTGCGTTTCCACCACCACGCGGAAACCGTAGACGTCCAGCACCTGAGAGAACGACAGCTGCTTGTCGTGCATCTTGCGATAGATGCTGTACAGCGTCTTCTCGCGGCCGGACAGCTCGGCCACGATGCCGGCATCGGCCAGCGCCGCCTGCGCCGCTTCCAGGATGCGCCGCACCACCTCGCGCCGGTTGCCGCGCGCGGCCTTGACGGCCTTTTCCAGCGTGGCGTACCGGAACGGCGAGCCGACCTTGAACGACAGGTCCTGCAGCTCGCGGTAAATCGTGTTGAGACCCAGCCGGTGCGCGATCGGCGCGTAGATCTCCATGGTTTCCAGCGCGATCCGGCGCCGCTTCTCGGGCGGCACGAAATCGAGCGTGCGCATGTTGTGCGTGCGATCGGCCAGCTTGACCAGAATCACCCGCACGTCGCGCGCCATCGCCAGCAGCATCTTGCGGAAGCTTTCCGCCTGCGCCTGCTCGCGGCTCTGGAATTCGAGCTTGTCCAGCTTGGTCAGGCCATCGACGAGTTCGGCAACCTTGGGCCCGAATTTCTCGGCCAGCTCGCTCTTCGTGATGCCCTGGTCCTCCATCACGTCGTGCAGCAGCGCCGCCATGATGGACTGCACGTCGAGCTTCCAGTCCGCGCACAGCTCGGCCACCGCCACCGGGTGAGTGATGTAAGGCTCACCGCTCTGGCGGTACTGGCCCAGGTGGGCTTCGTCCGAGAACTGGAATGCCTCGCGTACCAGCGTCTGGTCGGCCGGCTTCAGGTAGGCCAGCTTCTCCATCAGCCGCGCAATCGAGATGACCTGCTGCCGCGGCGGCACCGCGGGCTGCGACGTCGGCCCGAAAAAGTGGCGATAGGACTGCGCCAGCACGGCGTCGATGAACAGGTCGCCGCCCGGCGTGGCCGGCACGGTACCGGCCACCGGCTCGGCTACCAGCTCGTTGGCCAGCGCCGCGCGGCCCTTGGCCTGCTGGATCGGCGGCACGACGGCCCGCTCGCCGACGACGTTGTCGCCGAGCGGGTCGGGAAGATTGGGAGCACCGGTACGGGCGGTCAATGGAAGCGGTCCGGGACGCCTACGCCCGGCCGGCGCGACAGGCACCGGCGGCAGGGATGTGGAAACCGGCACGACGCCCGGCAGTGGTGCACCGGGCGCCACAGACGAAGCTGCCGCACCAACCGGTGCGGCAGTCGCCACAGCGCCAGGCAGCTTGGCCGCCGTCGGTGCGCGCGACGCCCCGGTCCCGGGGTTGCCCGGGGGAGCGACGGCGGGATCGGACGGCGACGAAGGCATGGCGGCGGCCCCTGGAATTCAACTGGATGCGCGGCTGGTTGCGTACGCACGCGAAGCATGAATGAACCACGGGCCGCCTGGGAAATCAGGTCGGAACCTTCTTCAGCATCTCGATGCCGACCTGCCCCGACGCGATCTCGCGCAGCGCCACCACGGTGGGCTTGTCCTTGGCCTCGACCTTGGGCGTGTGGCCCTGCACGAGCTGGCGTGCACGGTAGGTCGCGGCGAGGGCGAGCTCGAAGCGGTTCGGGATGTGTTTCAGACAATCTTCGACGGTAATACGCGCCATATCAAATCCACCTTGGGATAAAACCTGTTCGACAGGCCGGTATTTTACAGCACGTCGCCAGAACCTTCCGGCGACGCCCTGCGCTTCAGTGAATGCCGAGCTCGATGAACAGCTCGGCGTGACGGGCCTTTTGCGACGAAAAGCGCAAACGGGTCGCGTGAACGACGTTCTGAAGCTGCCGCAGCGCGTCCTCGAACACCTCGTTGATGATCACGTAGTCCGACTCCGACGCATGGGCCATTTCGCTACCCGCGGCCAGTAGCCGGCGCACGATCACGTTCTGCTCGTCCTGGCCGCGCTTCTTGAGCCGTTCCTCCAGCGCCGTCAGCGACGGCGGCAGGATGAAGATCTCCACCGCGTTCGAAAAGCGCTTGTGCACCTGCTGGGCGCCCTGCCAGTCGATCTCCAGCAGCACGTCGTTGCCCTGGGCCATCTGCTGCTCGATCCAGACGCGCGACGTGGCGTAGTAGTTGCCGTGCACCTCGGCCCATTCCAGGAACTCGCCGCGGTCGCGGGCGGCCCGGAACTCGTCGACCGTGGTGAAGTGGTACTCGCGCCCGTTCTGCTCGCCCGGACGCGGCTTGCGCGTGGTGTGCGAGATCGACAGGCGGATGGACTGGTCCTGCGCCAGCAGCGCGTTGACCAGCGTGGACTTGCCGGCCCCGGACGGTGCCACCACCATGAACAGGTTGCCGGGATAGGCGGTATCGATGGCGGTGTGGGTCGTTTCGCTCATGATCTTATTCGAGGTTTTGAATCTGTTCGCGCATCTGCTCGATCAGGAGCTTGAGCTCCATCGACGCATCGGCAAGTTCCTTGGCGGCGGCCTTCGAGCCCAGCGTGTTGGCCTCGCGGTTGAGCTCCTGCATCATGAAGTCCAGGCGCTTGCCCACCTGGCCGCCCTTCTTCAGGATATGCCGCGTTTCGTTCAGGTGGGCCTGCAGCCGCGACAGTTCCTCGGCAATGTCGATGCGGATGCCGTAGACGGTGGCTTCCTGGCGGATGCGCTCGGCCACTTCCTCGCGGCTCATCGACGGCATGCCGTTGGGCGCTGCCAGGTTGAATGCCTCCTGCAGGCGCTCGGTCAGCTTTTCCTGGTGATGGGCGATCAGCTGCGGGATCATCGGCGTCAGGCGCTCGACGATGGCCAGCATGGCGTCGATGCGCTCCTCCAGCGTGGCCTTGAGCGCGGCACCCTCGCGGCTGCGCGCTTCCAGCAGTTGCTTCAGCGCCTCGCGGGCGGCGCCGGTCACGGCCTCGCGCAGCGCTTCCTGCGACAGCTCGGGCTCCACCAGCACGCCGGGCCAGCGCAGCAGCTCGCCCATGCGCATGGTGCCGGCGCTGGGGAACGTGGCGCCCACGGTCGACTCCAGCGCGCGGATCTGGTCCAGCAGCGACTGGTTCAGCGCCAGCGTGGCGCCGCCGGTGTCGGTGCGCTGCAGGTTGATGCGGCATTCGAGCTTGCCGCGCGACAGCTCGCCCATCAGCATTTCGCGCAGCGCCGGCTCGAACGCGCGGCACTCTTCGGGCGCGCGGAACAACAGGTCGAGAAAACGCGAATTGACAGTCCGGAACTCCACGGAAACCGATGCCGTGCGGCCGCTGGGTTCGCCCTGGGCGTTGGTCAGCGGTGCCTGGCGGGTGGCCAGGCCGTAGCCTGTCATGCTGTGGATCATCGTCGTTAATCTCGCGAAAGGGTCGAAAATTGAGGAATCGGTACGGGGCGCGGGGCCGGGGCCCGTCGGCGGCACCGCGGCGGCGGCAAAAACGCCAGCAAAATCAAGGGAAAACCGGCAGCCAGGGGGCGCGGAGTTTTGGCAACAGTCCCTGCCAAGGATTTCTTTACAAGTGACCGATTAGACCGGAGAATCCGGGAGCAAATGAGGTCCCGAATCCTATGACAGAGTCCAAGGGCGCCAACCCACCCAAGAGCGCGCCGCTCCCGATCGGCACGCTGCTTGCCAACTACCGTATTGTAAAGAAGTTGGCCAGCGGGGGGTTCAGTTTCGTCTACCTTGCCACGGACGAGACCGGCGCCCCGGTTGCCATCAAGGAATACCTGCCGTCGTCGCTGGCGCGCCGCAGCCCGGGCGAGCTGATTCCCGTCGTGCCCGAAGAAAACGCCGCCTCGTTCCGGCTGGGCCTGAAGTATTTCTTCGAGGAAGGCCGGTCGCTGGCGCGCATTTCGCACCCGAGCGTGGTCCGCGTGGTGAATTTCTTCCGCGAGAACGCCACGGTCTACATGGTCATGAACTACGAGCTGGGCAAGACGCTGCAGGAACACATCCTGCAGGCCCGGCAGCAGGGCAAGGCCAAGGTGCTGCGCGAGCGCTTCATCCGCAAGGTGTTCCACGACCTGATGAGCGGCCTGCGCGAGGTGCACATCCACAAGCTGCTGCACCTGGACATCAAGCCCGGCAACATCTACCTGCGCGAGGACGAATCGCCGATCCTGCTCGACTTCGGCGCCGCCCGGCAGATCCTGACGATGGAAAACGCGCGCTTCCAGCCCATGTACACGCCGGGCTTTGCGGCGCCGGAGCTGTACGGCAAGCATTCCGACCTGGGCCCCTGGACCGACATCTACAGCCTGGGCGCCACGCTCTACGCCTGCATGGCCGGCATGCCGCCGCAGGAGGCCAACCAGCGCGAGAAGGACGACCGCATGGCCGATTCCTTCGCGCGGCTGCGCGCCACGTACACGAACGGCCTGGTCGACCTGGTCGAATGGTGCCTGCGGCTGACGCCGTCCGAGCGCCCGCAGAGCGTGTTCCGGCTGCAGAAGGAACTGCGCGACCAGAGCAACGCCCTGGGCGAGCAGTCGGCCGCGGCCGCCGCCAGCAACACGCCGGCCGGCCCGGTGACCGAGCGCATGAACGCCACCAGCCGCTTCATGACGTTGCTGCGCCGCCGCGAGGACAAGAGCCCGGACAAGCCCGACGCCGCCAATCCCGTGCACGCCGCGCAAGCCGGCCGAAGCGGCAACTAACGCACGAACCCGACACGAATTCCCGCAATGCGATTCTCCGTCTACCAGGAAAGCCGTAAGGGCGGCCGCCGGATCAACCAGGACCGCATGGGCTACTGCTTTACCCGCGACGCCCTGCTCATGGTCCTGGCCGACGGCCTGGGCGGCCATGCCTTTGGCGAAGTGGCCGCGCAACAGGCGCTGCAGACGCTGGCCCGCCAGTTCCAGACCCAGGCCCGCCCGGCCATCCGCAATCCTGCCGATTTCCTGCAGGACACGGTCATGCTGGCGCACCGCGAGATCCACCGGTACGCCGAGGCCAACAAGCTGGCCGACGTGCCGCGCACCACGGTGGTCTGCTGCCTGATCCAGAACGGCCAGATCCACTGGGCGCACGCCGGCGACTCGCGCTTCTACCTGATGCGCAAGGGCGCGCTGCTCACCCGCACGCGCGACCACTCGAAGATCGAGAACCTGCTGCAGCAGGAGCGCGTGCTGCCGATGGAGGTGGCCAACCATCCGGAACGCAACAAGCTCTACAACTGCCTGGGGTCGCCCAACCTGCCGCTGATCGACATCGGCGGCCCGGTGCGGCTGGAGCCGGGCGACGTGGCGCTGCTGTGCTCGGACGGGCTCTGGGGCGCGCTGGAGGAAAAGGTCATCGTCGACAAGGTGACGCACCTGTCGGTCGTCCACGCGATTCCCGACCTGATCGAGCAGTCGCTGGCCAACGCCGGCGAAGGTGCCGACAACACCACAGCGATCGCGATGATGTGGGAAGCCGACGCCACCGTGACCAACGAGGAGGCGGTGCTGACCGACACGCTGCCGCTGAACGCGTTCACCACGTCGATCCTGGAGCGCACGGGCTCGGACACCGACCTGCTGTCCGAGGAAGAGATCGAACGCTCGATTGCCGAGATCCGCGCGGCCATCGACAAGACCTCGAACCTGATGCGCTGACCGGCGCTTGGGGCCGCGGCCGGCGCACGACCGGCCCGGCGGCGTTAGAATCGCGGTCTCATCCGATTCCGACGAAAGATCCCCATGCGACCCAGCGGACGCGCGGCCGACGCGCTGCGACCCATCAGCCTGACCCGCCACTACACGCGCCACGCCGAAGGCGCGGTGCTGAGTGCCTTTGGCGACACCAAGGTGCTGTGCACGGCCAGCGTGCTGGCGAAGGTGCCGCCACACAAGAAAGGCAGCGGCGAAGGCTGGGTCACGGCCGAATACGGCATGCTGCCGCGCGCCACGCACACGCGCTCCGACCGCGAGGCGGCACGGGGCAAGCAGACCGGCCGCACGCAGGAAATCCAGCGCCTGATCGGCCGGGCCATGCGCTCGGTCTTCGACCTCTCCGCGCTGGGCGAATACACGATCCACCTCGATTGCGACGTGCTGCAGGCCGACGGCGGCACCCGCACGGCCGCCATCACCGGCGCCTTCGTGGCCGCGCACGATGCCATCGGCACCATGCTGCGCGACGGCCTGATCGCCGCCAGCCCGATCCGCGACTTCGTGGCGGCCGTGTCGGTGGGCATGGTCGACGGCGTGCCCGTGCTGGACCTGGACTACGCCGAGGACAGCAACTGCGACACCGACATGAACGTGGTGATGACCGGCAGCGGCGGCTTCGTGGAAGTCCAGGGCACCGCCGAGGGCGCCCCGTTCAGCCGCGCCGACCTGGACGCCATGACGCGCCTGGCCGAAGCCGGCATCGCCGAACTGGTGCGCCACCAGAAGCAGGCGCTCGGCGTCTGACGCGCAGGAGGGATTGACGATGCAACGCCTGGTCCTGGCCTCCAACAACACCGGCAAGGTGCGCGAATTCGGCGCGCTGCTGTCCCCGCTCGGCTTCGACGTCGTGCCGCAGGGCGAGCTGGGCATCCCCGAGGCCGAGGAGCCGTTTGCCACCTTCGTCGAGAACGCGCTGGCCAAGGCCCGCCACGCCAGCCGGCTCGCCGGCATGCCCGCGCTGGCCGACGACTCGGGCATCTGCGTCGACGCCCTGGACGGCGCGCCGGGCGTGTATTCGGCCCGGTATGCGCAGATGGTCGGCAAACCCAAGACCGACGCCGCCAACAACGCGCACCTGATCTCGCAACTGGCCGGCAAGCTGAACCGCCACGCGCACTACTACTGCGTGCTGGTGCTGGTGCGCCATGCCGACGACCCGCGTCCGATCATCGCCGAGGGCACGTGGGCCGGCGAGGTCGTGGATGCCCCGCGCGGCACGGGCGGCTTCGGCTACGACCCCCATTTCCTGCTGCCCAAGATCGGCAAGACGGCGGCGGAGCTGACGGCCGAGGAAAAGAACGGCATCAGCCATCGCGCGCTGGCGCTGCAGGGCCTGGTGGCCCGGCTGCAGGCCGCGAGTCTCAAGGTCGGCGCGTAGCGCCCAAGGTTTCTGCATGATCCCCATCATTCCCGCCGGCAGCGGCAAGCCGGCCGAGCCGGCATCGACCGGCAACCCGCAGCTCTGGCTCAAGCCGGGCCAGATCGCCCTGCCCGGTTCGCCGCCGCTGTCGCTCTACGTCCATATCCCGTGGTGCGTGCGCAAGTGCCCGTATTGCGATTTCAACTCGCACGCGGCGCCCGGCGGGCAGGACAGCCACGACATCCCCGAAGACCGCTACCTGGACGCGCTGCGCGCGGACCTGGAACAGTCGCTGCCGCTGGTCTGGGGCCGGCCGGTACACACGGTGTTCCTGGGCGGCGGCACGCCGAGCCTGCTGTCGGCGGCCGGCATGGACCGGCTGCTGTCGGATATCCGCGCGCTGCTGCCGCTGGACGCCGACGCCGAGATCACGATGGAAGCCAACCCCGGCACCTTCGAGGCCGAACGGTTTGCCAGCTACCGCGCCAGCGGCATCAACCGGCTGTCGATCGGCATCCAGAGCTTCAACGACGCCCACCTGCAGGCGCTGGGCCGCATCCACGGCGAGAAGGAAGCGCGCGCGGCGATCGACATCGCGCTGCGGCACTTCGACAACGTCAACCTGGACCTGATGTACGCGCTGCCGGGCCAGACCATCGACGAGTGCGTGCGCGACCTGGAGTCGGCGCTGTCGTACGGCACCGCGCACCTGTCGCTTTACCACCTGACGCTCGAACCGAACACGCTGTTCGCCAAATTCCCGCCGGCGCTGCCCGACGAGGACCTGGCCTACGAGATGCAGGACATCATCGAGGCCCGCACTTCCCAGGCCGGCTACCGCCACTATGAGACGTCGGCCTACGCCCGGCCGCATCGCGAGGCGCGGCACAACCTTAATTACTGGCGTTTCGGCGATTACCTGGGTATCGGTGCCGGGGCGCACGGCAAGCTGTCGTTTCCGAACCGCATCCTGCGCCAGATGCGCCACAAGCATCCGGCCACGTACATGGATCAGGCCATGGCCGGCAACGCCGTGCAGGAGGCGCGCGAGGTTGGCGCCGATGAACTGCCGTTCGAATTCATGCTCAACGCGCTGCGGCTGACCGATGGCGTGCCGGCGTCGAGCTTCCACGACTACACCGGCCTGCCGCTGCATGCCATCGGCAAGATGCTGGCCGCCGCCGAGCAGAAAGGGCTGCTGGAAGCCGACCCGACGACCATCAAGCCGACCGAACTGGGCCGGCGCTTCCTCAACGACCTGCAGGAAATGTTCCTGAAGGATTGACGACGGGCCGCGCGACAAAGCAAAAAGCAAAAACGCCACACGCGAATCACGTGTGGCGTTTTTGCTTTCCCGGTCGTCAGTCGACCGGGGTTGGTCAGTACGGCGTCGCCATGTCGTTGGCCACGCGGGCGCGGTCACCCACGCGCAGGTTGCCGATATTGCTCTGCGTCACGGTGGCCACGCGGCCATCGTCGAGCCGCACGTTGACGCGGTACACGGTCGACGTATTGCTGCCGGTCCGCTTCTCGATCTGGTTGCCGGCCACGGCACCGCCCACGGCGCCGACGATCGTCGCGGCCGTCTGGCCACGCCCGCCGCCAATCTGGTGGCCCAGCAGGCCGCCAGCCGCACCGCCGATCACGGTGCCCAGGATGCCCGAGCTGCCCTGCGTGGTCTGGATCGGCTCGATCGACTCGACGCGGCCCGTGAACACCGAGCCGGCCGGTGCCTGGTAGGTCGAGTTATTGGGTTGCTGATAGCCGGTCGGCGGCGGCGCGGTGTTGTAGTTTCCGTAACCGCCGTAGCCCGGCTGCGCGCAGCCGGCCAGTCCGGCCGCCAGTGCCAGTGCGCCGAGCCCGCCAAGGGCCAGCCACGGCCTTGCTTGATCCTTGCGTTGTTCCTGCATCGAATTCTCCTCAATTGCCTGTTTGAAAGCGCCAGCGTGCTGCGCGATGGCGGCACGCCGTCCCTTCTAGGAACCTTACCGCGCCCACATGGTTCCGCGCTGTCCGACAAACACCGACAAATGCGTCCGACGAGTCAGCATCCGCAGCCGGCCGGACCCGTCCCACTGCATCAGGAACATCACACTGTGGCCTGCCGCGTCCCTGTATAATGCGCGGCCGGGCAGCATGGATGACAACGCCAGCCTGCCCGGCACATCCCGAAGGAAGCGTGGCCGAGTGGTTTAAGGCAGCAGTCTTGAAAACTGCCGATGGGGTGACCCATCCGTGAGTTCGAATCTCACCGCTTCCGCCAGACAAAAAAATGCCGCAACACCGCTCCGGAACCGGAGGCCGTGTTGCGGCATTTTTGCTATCCGGCCGCCGGAACGCAGCGGCCAGGCCAGGGGTCAGTCCGCCTGGTACTTCGGCGAACGCGGCCCGTAGAGGATGCCATTCGGCGTGCCGGCCGACAGCAGGCGGTAGCTCGCCGTGCCAGCCACCGGGTAGGCGGCATCGGTCATGTGGTTCACGGCCTGGTTGATGGCCGCGGTAATCAGCATGCCGATCAGGCCGCCGCCGCTGTTGCCGCTGTCGTTGGCCGCGACGGCGGTGCCGCTCCACAGTTCGTCGCCGGTCTTCAGGTCCACCAGCTTGGCGTTCGCGGCCACGCGCGTCACGCTGCTGAGCACCTGGTAACGCGAGCCGTAGTCGGTCACGGTCACGTACAGGGCGGCGTCGGCGCCAAAGATCTCGCGCAGCTTCTTGACCGGTACGGCGTGGATGTCGCCGGGCACGGTCAGGCCGTTCTGGCGGAAGGTCTCGTCGACCAGCGCCACCGGCATCACGTAGTAGCCCGATTCCGCCAGCGGAAAGGTGGCCTGCGACAGCATCGCGTAGGTCGCCTTGATGTCCGGCGACTCGTTCAGCGGCGGCAGCACCACGATCGAACGCGGCTTGGCGACCTTGAACGCGGCGTAGTCCACCTGCTTCTGCGGCACGGCGCAGCCGGCGAACAGCATCACGGCGCCCAGGGTGGCGACATAGGTCAGGATACGGCGGATCATTTGGCGCTCCCGGCGGTCGATTCGGTCTTGGCGGCCGCCGTGGTGTCGGCCTTGGCCTGCGGCGTGGCGCCGGCGGTCACGTCCGGGCGCGCGTCGGTCTTGACGTTACGCATCAGGAAGTCCATGTACGGCGTGGACTCCGGGAACAGCGTCTTCTCGGTCTGGAATTCCTTGACCATCTGGTCGCCCTTGCCCACGTTCAGGTAGAGCATGCCCAGTTGGGCGTGGTAGCCCGGCGGCACACTGCCGCCCTTGGCCTTGATCTTCTCCAGCCCGCTTTCCAGCGCGGTGATCTGCGCCTCCTTGGACTCGCCCTTGAAGTACTCGTAGACCTGGGCCTGATAGCCCTCCCACTGGTACATCGGCTGCGGACCCGCACAGCCGGCCAGCAGGCCGGCCGCCGACAGAAACGCCGCGCTGCGCAGCGTAACCCATTGCGTCATGGTTTTTCTCGCTTTTTTATGATGAAAGATGGAGCCGAATTACTGCACCGGCTTCCAGGCACCGCTTTCGATCGCGCTGACCAGGTTGTTCACGGCCTCGCGCATGGCCAGGTCCATCACCTTGCCGTTCAGCGTCGAGTCGTAGCTGGCCGTGCCGCCAAAGCCGATGACCTCGCGGTTCGACAGCTTGTACTCGCCGGCGCCCTGCGTGGCGTAGACCACTTCGGAGGTGGTGATGTTGACCACGTTCAGGTTGACCTTGGCGTACGCCACCTGCTCGCGGCCGCGACCGAGGATGCCGAAGAGCTGCACGTCTCCCACTTCCTTGCGGCCGAACTCGGTGATGTCGCCGGTGACCACGAAGTCCGCGCCCTTGAGCTTCTGGGCCTGGTTCTTGATGGCGGCTTCACGCTTGATCTCGTCGAGATTCTCGCGCTCCAGCACGTTGAAGCGGTTGGTCTGCTGCAGGTGCGTCACCAGGCTGGTCTTGGCCTGGCCGCTCAGGCGGTCGATGCCGTCCGAGAACACGCCGCGCATGTAGTTGGAACGGTTGTCGAACTTGCCCACCGCGATCGGCGTGCGCACGCCGTGGTACGGCCGGCTGGCGCTTTCCACCTTCTGCACCGGCAGCGCGGTCGACGATTCGGTCGCGCAGCCGGCCAGACCCATGGCAGCAACGGCGCCGATCAGGCAGCAGCTCTTGAGACTCTTCAATTCATTCTCCAGACAAAAGACAAAACGGGCATGTTTATCACGCCGTGACCCAGCTCGGATTGATCCAGTTCAACCCTCTACGGTATCGGCGGCCGCAAGTCTATCTGAAGGCCCAATTGGGGGGCCCCCACGCTGGTGGGGTCGATGGGAAACGCCGGGGAGGAGAAAAAAAGGCCGGCCCGGCCGAGGCGGCCGGGCGGAGATAGATGCAGTCCGAAACTTACTCGGCCGTGATCTTGCCCTGCTCGATCACGGTCTTCCAGCGCTTCAGTTCCTGGTTTTCGAACTCGACGAACTGCTCGGGCGTGTTGGCGACCACTTCGAAGCCCTGCTCGTTGAGCTTCTTCTGCATGCCGGCGTCCTTGAGCGCGCCGACGATGGCACCATGCAAGCGGGTCTTCACATCGGCCGGCAGGCCCTTGGGCGCGGCCACGCCCTGCCACGAGTAGACCTCGACGTCCTTGACGCCGCCCTCGGCCATGGTGGGCACGTTGGGCAGCACGGCCGAGCGCTTGTCAGACGTCACGGCCAGCGCCTTGAGCTTGCCCGTGCGGATGTGCTGCAGCACCGCGTTGACGTTCTGGAACGACACGTCGACCTGCCCGGCCAGCAGGTCCGAGATGGCCGGCGCGCCGCCCTTGTACGGCACGTGCAGGCCCTCGGTGCCGCTCTTCTGCCAGAACAGCGCGGCCGTCAGGTGGTCCGACGACCCCGCGCCCGAGCTGGCGAACGTGACCTTGCCCGGATTCTTCTTCATGTAGGCCACCAGTTCCGGCAGCGACTTGACCGGGAAGTTCGGGTTGGCCACCAGCACGTTCGGCGCCCGCACCGCCACGGTCAGCAGGTCGAAGTCCTTGGCCGGATCGTACTGCAGGTTCTTCTGCAGGAACGGGTTGACCGCGAACACGCCGATCGATGCCACCAGCATCGTGTAGCCGTCGGCCGGCGCGCGCTTGACGTAGGTGGCGCCGATGGCCCCGGTGGCGCCCGGCTTGTTGTCGATCACGAACGGCTGGCCGAGTTTCTCGTTGAGCGGCGCGGCCAGGTAGCGGGCGATGGTGTCGGTCGAGCCGCCGGCCGGGAACGGCACGACGACCGAGACCGGCTTCTGCGGCCACGCCGCGGTGGAGGCCACGGCGGCGCCGCAGACGGTCACGCCGGCGGCCAGTGCCAGGGCCACGCCGGCCAGGCGGCGCAGCAGCGCGTTGTGGCGGGACGCGCGCGGGGCGGCGGGGGCGAAGGTGCGGGCCGCCTGCGTGGCGGCCGTGTAAGTACGGATCATGGGCTGTCTCCTGCTTGGGTTTTTAAAGCTTTTACGACGGTGCTCAGCGCACCATGCACGGCATCTTGTTGTTGAACTTCCAGTTCGGGATCAGGAACTGCATGGCGATGGCGTCGTCGCGCGCGCCCAGGCCCTTTTCCTGGTAGAGCCGATTGGCCCGCGCCAGCGCGTCCATGTCCAGCTCCACGCCCAGGCCCGGCGTCTTCGGCACCTGCACCAGCCCGCCCTCGATCTTCAGCGGGTTGCGCGTCAGGTGCTCGCCGTCCTGCCAGATCCAGTGCGTGTCGATAGCCGTGACGCGGCCCGGCGCGGCGGCGGCCACGTGCGTGAACATCGCCAGCGAGATATCGAAATGGTTGTTCGAATGCGAGCCCCACGTCAGGCCCCATTCCGAGCACATCTGCGCCACGCGCACCGACCCCTGCATGGTCCAGAAGTGCGGGTCCGCTAGCGGGATGTCGACCGATTGCAGGCGCACAGCGTGGCCCATCTGCCGCCAGTCGGTGGCGACCATGTTGGTGGCCGTCGGCAGGCCGGTGGCCGTGCGGAATTCGGCCATGATCTCGCGGCCCGAGTAGCCGTCCTCGGCACCGCAGGGGTCCTCGGCGTAGGCCAGAATGCCGTGCTTGTCGCGGCACAGGCGGATCGCGTCCTTCAGCAGCCAGCCGCCGTTGGGGTCCAGGGTGACGCGCGCCTTCGGAAAACGCTCGTGCAGCGCGATGATCGCTTCCATCTCCTCGTCGCCGCGCAGCACGCCGCCCTTGAGCTTGAAGTCGTTGAAGCCGTAGCGCTCATAGGCCGCCTCGGCCAGCCGCACCACGCCCTGGGCATCCATCGCCACTTCATTGCGGATGCGGAACCATTCGTTGTCCGCGCCGGGCTCGGTGCGGTAGTCGAGCGTGGTCTTGCTGCGGTCGCCAACGTAGAACAGGTAGCCCAGCATTTCCACGGCATCGCGTTGCTGGCCTTCGCCCAGCAGCGCCGCCACGGGCACCTGCAGGTGCTGGCCCAGCAGGTCAAGCAGCGCCGCTTCCAGCGCGGTCACGGCGTGGATGGTGATACGCAGGTCAAACGTCTGCAGGCCGCGCCCGCCGGCGTCGCGGCTGGCAAACTGCTCGCGCACGCGGTTCAGGATCGACAGGTACTGGCCGATGCCCTGCCCCACCACCAGCGGGCGGGCGTCTTCCAGCGTCTGGCGGATGCCTTCGCCGCCGGGCACCTCGCCCACGCCGGTGTTGCCGGCGCTGTCCTTGAGGATGACGATGTTGCGGGTGAAGTACGGGCCATGTGCGCCCGACAGGTTCATCAGCATGCTGTCGTGGCCCGCCACGGGCACGACGGTCAGTTCGGTCACGACGGGCGTCGCGCAAACCACGGGTTGGGTGTTGGCGTTCATGTGGATGGTCTCCGAGTCCTGTTGACGAGGCCGCCGGGATCGCGCTCCCCATGTCGTGGAAATGCGCCCTGCTGTCTTCTGCTCATACGCTAATATATTAGCTGGCCGATGCGAACGCGCTGTCGCGCTGCCACAACGATCCCACGGCTGCAAGATCCTGTGCGTTATCGGTCGTCGTATGACTTATGACGCAGTATAATGAGCGCGTACCTGCGCGGTCAACAATGCCGCCGTCAGGGTCATCCCCACATTGTTCCTACCCCTGCATGCCCATGTCCAACGTTACGATGACTTCGCCCGCTCCCCTGCGCCGCCGTGGCCGCACGCTTGCCGAAGAAGTGGTCGGCAACCTGACCGACAGCATCCAGCAGGGCCAGATCAAGCCGGGCGACAAGCTGCCAACCGAGTCCGAAATCATGGCCACGCTGGGCGTGAGCCGTACCGTGGTGCGCGAGGCGCTGTCGCGGCTGCAGGCCAGCGGGCTGGTGGAAACGCGCCACGGCATCGGCACGTTCGTGCTGAACCGGCCGCCCGAGACGCAGTCGCCGTTCCGCATCGACCCGTCGGCGATGGTCACCGCCATGGACGTGCTGGCGATGCTCGAATTCCGCGTCAGCCTGGAAGCCGAGGCGGCCAGCCTGGCGGCCACGCGCCGCAGCGACGACCAGCTCCGCGCCATGCGCCGCGCGCTGGACGACATGAAGCGTAATGCGGCCGAGGGCAACGACGCGGTGGCGTCCGATTTCGAGTTCCATCTGTCGATCGCCCGCGCCACGGGCAACCGCTATTTCACGGACATCATGGGTCACCTGGGTACGATGGTGATCCCGCGCAGCCGGCTACAGGTGAGCCAGCCCGAGCGCGAGCAGTACCTGGAGCGCGTCAGCTTCGAGCACGAGAGCATCTTCGACGCGATCGAACGGCGCGACCCGGAAGCCGCCAAGGCGGCCATGCGGATGCACCTGACCAACAGCCGCGAGCGCCTGCGCAAGGCGTCCGCGATGGCGGCATCGCCGGCCTGACGGCCTTGCATCGCCCGCCGGATCACGTGACGGGCGATGCGGTTGCGGCCTGGCCGTCGATGTCATATGATGTCTTACGACGAGTTTTCCGCCCCTGCCGGGGTGCGCCACGCCATGGCGCCCGCCCGGCTGCCGACGCCTTGCGTGACGGCGATCCGGCCCTCCTTTCCACCTTCCCGCAGGACCCAAAATCATGACGATGACTGGCGAAATGCTGATCGGCGCCACCGCCGTTCGCGGCACCGAAGACACCTTTTACGGCATCAACCCGGCCACCGGCGACAAGCTGGAGCCGGCCTACCAGACCGGCACGACGGCCGACGTGGACCGTGCCTGCGCGCTGGCCGAAGCCGCGTTCGACACCTATCGCGCCACCACGCCCGAGCAGCGCGCGACGTTCCTGGAATCGATCGCCGCCGGCCTGGAAGCGCTGGGTGACGAATTGATCCAGCGCGCCCATCTGGAAACCGCGCTGCCGATCGCCCGCCTGCAGGGCGAGCGCGGCCGCACCGCCGGTCAGCTGCGCCTGTTCGCGCGCGTGCTGCGCGATGGCCGCTGGCAAGGCGCCACGCTGGACAGCGCGCTGCCCGAGCGCACCCCGCCGCGGCCGGACCTGCGCATGCAGCGCATCGCCGTGGGGCCCGTGGCCGTGTTCGGCGCCAGCAACTTCCCGCTGGCGTTCTCGGTGGCCGGTGGCGATACCGCATCGGCCCTGGCCGCCGGCTGCCCGGTTGTCGCCAAGGCCCACCCGGCCCATCCGGGTACATCGGAACTGGTCGGCCGCGTGATCCAGAAGGCCGTGGCGGACGCCGGGCTGCCGGAAGGCGTGTTCTCGATGGTCCAGGGCGTCGGCAATGCCATCGGCACGGCGCTGGTGGCCCATCCGGCCATCCAGGCCGTCGGCTTCACCGGCTCGCGCGCGGGCGGCCTGGCCCTGATGAACGTGGCGAACAGCCGCCCGGTGCCGATTCCCGTCTACGCCGAAATGAGCAGTATCAACCCGGTCTACCTGCTGCCCGAGGCGCTGAACGCGCGCGGCGAGCAGATCGCCCGCGAGCTGATCGATTCGCTGGTGCTGGGCGTGGGCCAGTTCTGCACCAACCCCGGCCTGCTGCTGGCCATCGAAGGCCCGGCGCTCGATAAATTCCGCGCCACGGCCCACACCGCGCTGACCGGCAAGCCGGCCGGCACGATGCTGACGCCGGGCATCCACGCCGCGTTCGAGCGGGGCGTGGCCCAGTTGTCGGAAATCTCGGGCCTGACCCGCGCCGCCTGCGGCGTGGACGCCACGGGCCCGAACCAGGCCCGCCCGGTGTTCTTCGAAACGTCGGCCGACAAGTTCGTGGCCGACCACCGCATGCACGCCGAAGTGTTCGGCCCGTCGACGGTGCTGGTGGTCTGCAAGGACGCCGACGCGCTGGTCGAAGTCACGCGCCTGCTGGAAGGCCAGCTCACCGCCACCGTGCAGGCCGACGCCGGCGACCACGCCGTGGCCGCCAAGCTGCTGCCCGCGCTGGAGCGCAAGGTCGGCCGCATCCTGTTCAACGGCTTCCCGACCGGCGTGGAAGTCTGCTTCGCAATGGTCCACGGCGGCCCGTTCCCGGCCACGTCCGACACCCGCACGACATCGGTGGGCACCACGGCGCTGGATCGTTTCCTGCGCCCGGTCTGCTACCAGAACCTGCCGGCCGACCTGCTGCCCGAGGCGCTCAAGGACGGCAACCCGCTGAAGCTCTGGCGCCTGAAGGACGGCGAGCTGGGCCACGCTTGATGGTGGGATTGCCGGGATGAAAAAACGGCCACTGATGTGGCCGTTTTTGTTTGCGGGGTGAAGTCCTGCGGGCGGAATCACATCGCGAGATGATGCAATCGGCGTCGGCGGGAGTTTTGCTCCCCTCTCCCGCGAAGTGGGAGAGGGGTCGGGGGTGAGGGCATGGCGTATCAATCAGGTATGTTGCGATTGGACGCGCCGGCCCTCACCCCCAGCCCCTCTCCCGCGGGCGGGAGAGAGGAGCAAAACCCGCCTCAAGCCGCCTCGCGCTCCTTCGCCGGAGTCGGTGCCGCTGCCGGGCCGATCGTTGCCAGCGGCGAACTGGCCGGGGGCTGGATCACCGGTGCCGTGCCGCGCGAGCGGCCCGAGCTCAGGTAGTCGGCGATCGACTCCTGCGTGACTTCGCCCAGGTAGATGCCGTCGCCGTCGATCACGGGCAGCCAGCTCGTGTTGTGCTGGTACATGCGCGACAGCACGATGCGCAGGTGTTCGTCGAACGCGGCCGTGGTGGTGAACTGGCGCATCACGTCGGCGCAGTTGCCGCCGCGGGCCAGCGCCGCGCGCACGTCGCGGCGCGTGACGTAGCCGATGGCACGCTGGTCCTGCACCACGGGCAGGTGGCGCACGTCGGCGTCGTCCATCACGCCGAACGCGTCGGCCAGCGTCATGTCCGGGCGGGCCGTCGGCGGCATCGTGGCCGCGTCGCCGGCGCGCACCAGCAGCAGGCGCTTGAGCGTGTTGTCGTGGCCGACAAAGGCCTGGACGAAGTCGTCGGCCGGGTGGGCCAGCAGCGCGTCCGGGTGGTCGAACTGCACCAGCCGGCCGCCGCGGAACACCGCCACCTTGTCGCCCAGCTTGATCGCCTCGTCGATGTCGTGCGACACCATGATCACGGTCTTGCCAAGCTGGCGCTGCATCTGGAAGAACTCGTTCTGGATGCTCTCGCGGTTGATCGGGTCCACCGCGCCGAACGGTTCGTCCATCAGCAGCACGGGCGCGTCGGCCGCCAGCGCGCGGATCACGCCGATGCGCTGCTGCTGGCCGCCCGACAGCTCGCGCGGGTAGCGCTTGAGCATCTTGTCCGGGTCCAGCTGCACCATGCGGATCAGCTCGCGCGCGCGTTCGCGGCACTGCTTCTTGTCCCACCCCAGCAGCCGGGGCACGACCATGATGTTTTCCTCGATGGTCATGTTCGGGAACAGGCCGATCTGCTGGATCACGTAGCCGATCTTGCGCCGCAGCGTCACGCCGTCGATGCCGGCCGTGTCCTCGCCGTCGATGCGCACGGTGCCGCTGGTCGGCTGGATCAGCCGGTTGATCATCTTGAGCGTGGTGGTCTTGCCGCAGCCCGACGGGCCCAGGAACACGCAGATTTCCCCGCGCGGCACGGTCATGCTGACCTCGTTCACGGCACGCACTTCGGTGCCATCCTTCTGCGGGAAAGCCTTGGTGAGTTTGTCGAGTTCGATCATAGTCGGATTCCTTTCGGTGTCAGCGCGCGTTGCAGGGCCTGCAGCGCCACGTCGGCCAGGATGGCGAGCAGGCTGACCAGCACAGCGCCCACGGCCAGCTTGCTCATGTTGCTCTGGCTGATCGCCTGCAGGATCAGCACGCCCAGGCCGCCGGCGCCGATGATGGCGGCAATGGTGGCCACGCCGATGTTCATGACCACGGCGGTACGCACCCCGCCCAGGATCACGGGCACGGCCAGCGGCAGGTCCACCAGCCGCATGCGCTGCCAGGTGGTCATGCCGATGCCACGCCCGGCCTCCTGGATGCCGGGGTCGACGTTGGTCAGCGCGGTGTACGTGTTGCGCATGATCGGCAGCAGCGAGTACAGGAACACGGCGGTCACGGCCGGCACGTAGCCCAGCGCGTGGCCGAAGCGCGCGAAGATCGGGATCATCAGCCCGAACAGCGCGATGGACGGCAGTGTCAGCACCACCGTGGCCAGCGCCAGCAGCGGCGTGGCCAGGAAGCGGTGGCGCGTGATCAGGATGCCCAGCGGCACGCCGATGACGATGGCCATGCCCACGGCCGAGCCCACGAGCGCAAGGTGCTCGCCGGTCAGCCGCAGCAGCGTCGGCCAGCTATGGTGAAGGTAGGTCAGCAGATCCATGCGTGGCTCCTCAGATCAGCCCGTGGCTACGCAGGAAGTCGCCAGCCACCTTGTCCACGGGTTGCTGGTCGATGTCGACCTTGTAGTTCATGTCGGTCATCGCCGCGTTGTCGAGCTTGGCGGCCAGCGCGTTGAGCAGGCCGGCCAGTTCCGGATGGGCGTCCAGCACGGCCTTGCGCACCACGGGCGCCGCGTTGTAAGGCGGGAAGTAGTGCAGGTCGTCTTCCAGCAGCACCAGGTTGAAGCCCTTGACGCGGCCGTCGGTCGTGTAGACCAGGCCCAGGTCCACCTGGTTGTTCCTGAGCGCCGTGTAGACCAGGCCCGGATCGAGCTGGATCACGTCCTTGCGCGTGAACGGCAGCTTGTAGGCCGCCTTCAGCGGCTCCAGGCCGTCCGGGCGGGCGGCGAACTCCATGTCCACGGCCAGCGGGTGCTTCACGTCCTCGCCGTCGGCGCGCATCTTCGCGGCATAGGCCGACAGCGTGCGGATATCGCCGGCGCGCTCCTTCGGCATCGCGAACGCGTAGGTGTTGTTGACCTGCGAGGCGTCGAGCCAGACCAGGCCCCGGGCCGCGTCCAGCGTCTTGACGCGGCGGTAGCTCTCGGGCCCGTCGAGCTTTTCCTCGACCTTGTTGAACACGATCAGCGCCGTGCCGGTGTAGTCCCACACCACGTCGAGCTGGCCCGATTCCAGCGCCTGGCGCATCAGCGTGCTGCCCAGGCCCGACGTCAGCGTCGCGCCCAGGCCCTTGGCCTTCAGGTACTGGGTCGTCATCGACGACAGGATCAACTGCTCGGTAAAGTTCTTGCCGCCCACGCGGATCGGGGCGCCGGCGTCCTGCGCGCGCGCCGGGGCCGTCGACAGCAGCAGCGCCGCCAGCACGATGCCCACGGCGGCCCAGACCCAGAATACGCGGCCGTCGGCCATGCGGTTTTTCGATTTCGGTTCCATGAAACGCCTCATTGCGCCAGCCCGCGCCGGCGCAGGTAGACGTGGCCGGCAGTGGCGAACAGCGCGTCCAGCGCCAGGGCCAGCAGCGCGGTGGCGGCGGCGCCCAGCAGCAGCAACGGCTGGTTGTTCAGGTAGATGCCCGGGAAGATCAGTTCGCCCAGGCTGTTCGCGCCGATCAGGAACGACAGCGGCACGGTGCCCACGTTGATGACCAGGCTGATGCGCACCCCGGCCAGGATCACGGGAAGGGCGTTGGGCAGCTCCACGCGCACCAGCCGCTGGCACGGCGTCATGCCGATGCCGCGCGCCGCTTCCTTGAGCGCCGGCGACACGGTGCGCAGCCCTTCGTACGTATTGCGCACGATCGGCAGCAGCGACGCCAGCCACAGTGCCAGGATGGCCGGCCGCTCGCCGATGCCCAGCACGGCCAGTGCCAGCGCCAGCACCGCCAACGACGGCACGGTGTTGCCGATGTTGAACACCTGCATGAGCTTGTCGGCCCAGCGGCGCATGCACGGGCGGCTCAGCGCGATGCCGGCCGGCACGCCGGTCAGCAGCGCCAGCGTCATCGAGATTGCCACCAGGCGCAGATGGTCGGCCACGTCGTAGAGCAGGCGCTCGCGGTACTGGTAGATGACGTCGATGCCGATCCACGCCACCAGTCCGGCCAGCGCAACGGCAACGACGCCACCCCAGGCCACGGCCTGGATGGTTCGCTTTGACATATTTCCCCTTCCAACCCCGGCCTGCGGAAAACCATGAAAATGCCTGATTCGCCACATCCCGGATGCGGAAAACAATAGGGCCGGCGATGAATGTCGATGGGGGTGCACGCCGGCGCCCGGTTTCAGATTGCATTGCCGCCATGACCGGCACGATTGCCGGCGGACGGACTTGTGGTTGTGGCGCCGGCCGAGTGGCTGGCAAAACAACCGGTTGATGGGACTCAGGCGCTGGGCCGGAATCCGCAGGAGCGGCGCAACCCGCAAGGGTTGGCCAGTGGCGGCGACTGATGTCGTGTCAAAACGCGCTTTCGGTATGGCGCCGCCGGTCAATCGGCCGTTGCCAGACAACGGTTCACGGGGTTCGGAGAGCAGGCCGAGCCACCGCAACTATTGGCAACGGATGACAAAGAGACCGCTATTCTACACAACTTCCGGCATCCCGTCATCTTCACCGTTTCCGCGCCCGCAATGACCGGCTTCGGTCAGAATCTTCGGGCGATGTCGGCGTTGCGCTGGCGGCGCGGATATCGATCCATTGTCCCAACGTTAAAACAATGTGTTGCCGCCCTGCCCTCTACCGCTTTGGCGCCAAACCCTTAAATTGGCGAGGTAGCCAGACGGCGCGACAACAGGGTTCGCGGCCGTCCAACCGGAGATTTCGATGACTTCCCGCATTCCGACCGTTCCGGCCACCGCCACGGAAACCGTGCAGCGCTCGCGCGCCGTGGATCGCGTGGTACGCGGCATTGCCACGTCCGACGGCGCCGGCGTCAAGCTGACCCGCGTGCTGACCCACAACCTGCAGCGGCGCCTGGACCCGTTCCTGATGCTCGACGCGTTCGGCACCGACAACAAGGACGACTACATCGGCGGCTTCCCCGATCACCCGCATCGCGGCTTCGAGACCATCACCTACATGCTGGCCGGCCGCATGCGCCATCGCGACAGCGCCGGCCACGAGGGGCTGCTGGAAAACGGCGGCGCGCAGTGGATGGTGGCCGGCTCGGGCGTGGTGCATTCGGAATTGCCCGAGCAGGAGGATGGCCGGATGGAAGGCTTCCAACTCTGGCTGAACCTGCCGGCGGCCGACAAGATGACCTCGCCGTGGTACCGCGACCTGCCGGCGTCGGCAATCCCGACCGTGGCGCTGCCGTCGGGCGGCACCGTGCGGGTGCTGGCCGGCGCGTCGCACGGGGTGGCCGGCGCCGTGACGCGGCCGGTCACCGAGCCGCTGTACCTGGACGTCCACCTGCCGGCGGGCCAGTCGTTCGCCCAGGCGCTGCCGCCCGGGCACAACGCGTTCGTCTACGTCTATCGCGGCACGGTCAAGGTGGGCGACGCGGTGCTGGAAGCCCAGCGCATGGGCGTGCTCGACAACGCCGGCCAGGCCGACGGCGTGGTGGTCACGGCCGACGAGGACGCCCGCTTCCTGCTGATCGCGGGCCAGCCGCTGAACGAGCCCATCGCGCAGTACGGCCCGTTCGTGATGAACACGCAGGAGCAGATCTACCAGACGCTGGCCGACTTCCGCGACGGCCGCTTCGCCGCGATACCTGCCAGCGCGGGCTGAACCGCGCCCTGACCGGCGTCAACCCTGACCGCCGCCCTGCCCTGACCGGCAGCGCGGCGGTTTTGCTTTGCCGGTGTGGCCGGCACGCGACTTGCAACCCTCCCGGAACCGTTATGGGGCATGGCGGCGCGGCCAAATCGGTCCGCCGTGGCCCCATGCACTTATATAATCCACCCCAAATTCCGGGCATCACGCAATCATGATGATGACAACCTGCCGCACGGCGATGCTGCGCCACGCGCCGCCGCGCGTCACGTGCCTGAACAGAACGTTGCTGCCACAACAATCCGAGCCGCTTCAGTGACATCACAACTCCCTCCCAGGCTGGCGCTTGCGCATATCACCAAGCGCTATCCCGGCGTGACCGCCAATGACGACGTCAGCCTGACCGTCGCCCCCGGCGAGATCCACGCCGTCCTCGGCGAAAACGGCGCCGGCAAATCCACCTTGATGAAGATCATCTTCGGCGCGGTCCGACCCGACGCCGGCGAGATGCACTTCAACGGGGCGCCGGTATCGATCGCCAGCCCGCACGACGCCCGCAACCTGGGCATCGCGATGGTGTTCCAGCATTTCTCGCTGTTCGACACGCTGACCGTGGCCGAGAACATCGCGCTGGGCCTGCCGCCGCGGGACGCCGGCAACCTGCGCCAGCTATCCGAGCGCATCCGCGCCACGGCCGAGCGCTACGGCCTGCCGCTGGAGCCGCAGCGCCACGTCCACACGCTGTCCGTGGGCGAGCGCCAGCGCGTGGAGATCGTCCGCGCGCTGCTGGCCGCGCCGCAACTGCTGATCCTGGACGAGCCCACGTCGGTGCTGACGCCGCAGGCCGTGGAGACGCTGTTCGTGACGCTGCGCCAGTTGGCCGCCGAAGGCACGAGCATCCTCTACATCAGCCACAAGCTCGACGAGATCCGCGCGCTGTGCCACCACGCCACCGTGATGCGGATGGGCCGCGTGACCGGCACCTGCGACCCGCGCCAGCAGAGCGCGGCCGAGCTGTCGCGGATGATGATCGGCGGCGAGCCGCCGCGCGAGGCCCGCGTGCAGACCGTCCGGGGGCCGGTGAAGCTGTCGGTGCGCGACCTGTCGATCCCGCGCGCGCACCAGTTCGCCACCGAGCTGCAGCGCTTGGCGCTGGACGTCCACGCGGGCGAGATCGTCGGCATCGCCGGCGTGTCCGGCAACGGCCAGCAGGAATTGCTGGCCGCGCTGTCGGGCGAGGACCCGCGCGCCAGCGGCGCCGCCATCCAGCTCGAAGGCCGGCCGGTGGGCCGGCTCGACGCACGCGGCCGGCGCCGCGCCGGGCTGGCGTTCGTGCCCGAGGAGCGGCTGGGGCGCGGCGCCGTGCCCGCCATGAGCCTGTCCAGCAACGTGCTGCTGTCGCACCAGGCGCCGCCGTACGTGCGTGGCGGCATGGTGTCGCCCACGGCGGCCGAGGGGCTGGCCGCCGGCATCATCAACCGCTTCCGCGTCAAGGCCAGCGGCCCGGCCGCGCTGGCGCGCAGCCTGTCGGGCGGCAACCTGCAGAAATTCATCGTCGGCCGCGAGATCGAGGCCGGACCGAAGGTGCTGATCGTGGCGCAGCCGACGTGGGGCGTCGACGTCGGCGCCGCCGCGCAGATCCACAACGAGATCCTGGCGCTCAAGGCCACCGGCTGCGCGATCCTCGTGGTGTCGGAGGAACTCGACGAACTGTTCGCCATCTGCGACCGCCTGCACGTGATCGCCAAGGGCCATCTGTCGCCGTCGATCCCGGTCGAATCGGCCACGCGCGAGCAGGTGGGCCTGTGGATGAGCGGCCTGTGGGACGGCGGCCCGGCCAGCCGGCATGATGACGCCACCGCGGAGGTGCCCGGCCATGCCTAAGCTGACTTCCCCGGTCGTGATGGCCCCGCGCGGCGTGCCGTCGCGGCCCATGGCCTACGCGTCGCCCGTGTTCGCCATCGTGCTGACGCTGCTGTTCGGCGCGCTGCTGTTCCTGGCACTGGGCAAGGACCCCGTGGCAGGGCTCAAGGTGTTCCTTGTCGATCCGCTCAAGGACCAGCGCGCCATCGGCGAGGTGCTGCTCAAGACCGTGCCGCTGGTGCTGTGCGCGCTGGGGCTTTCGGTCTGCTATCGCGCCAACGTCTGGAACATCGGCGCCGACGGGCAGCTGATCGTCGGCGGCATCTTTGCCGGCGCCACGGTGCTCTGGTTCGACACGCCGGGCACCACCGCCAGCGGCTTCACGGTGCTGGTGCTGGCGTCGCTGGCCGGCTGCGTCGGCGGCATGGCGTGGGCGTCGCTGACGGCGCTGCTCAAAGACCGCTTCAACGCCAACGAGATCCTGGTGTCGCTGATGCTGACCTATATCGCGCAGCAGTTGCTGCTGTGGGTGGTCAACGGCCCGCTCAAGGACCCCAACGGGATGAACTTCCCGCAATCCAAGGTGTTCGCGTCGGCGTTCCTGCTGCCCAACCTGCTGCCGGGGTCGCGGCTGCACGTCGGCTTTGCCGTGATGCTGGTGCTGGTGGCCATCATGACGGTGTTCGTGTTCCGCAGCTTTGCCGGCTACCGGCTGCAGGTGGGCGGCACCGCGCCGCTGGCCGCGCGCTATGCGGGGTTCTCGTCGCGCAGCGCGCTGTGGACGGCGCTGCTGATCTCGGGCGCCTTCGCCGGCCTGGCCGGCGCGTTCGAGGTAGCCGGCCCGATCGGCCAGTTGCTGCCGTCGATCTCGCCCGGCTATGGCTTCACCGCGATCATCGTCGCGTTCGTGGGCCGGCTGCATCCGGTGGGCGCCGTGTTCGGCGGCATCGTGATGTCGCTGTTCTATATCGGCGGCGAAATGGCGCAGTCGCGCCTGGGCCTGCCGTCGGCGCTGGGCTGGGTGTTCCAGGGCATGCTGCTGTTCTTCCTGCTGGCCTGCGACACGCTGATCGACAACCGCCTGCGCTGGCGCGCGCGCACCGCCTGACCGGAGCCCAACAGAACATGGAACAACTCGCTCCCCTGATCGCCACCGCGATCAACGCCGGCACCCCGCTGCTGCTGGCCGCGCTGGGCCTGCTCGTCAACGAGCGCGCCGGCGTGCTGAACCTGGGCGCCGAAGGCATGATGCTGGTGGCCGCGGCCTTCGGCTTCATGGTCGGCTATCAGACGCAATCGCCGCTGCTGGGCTTCGTGGCCGGCGCCGGTGCCGGCATGCTGATGGCCACGCTGTTTGCGTGGCTGGCGCTGGTGCTGGCTACCAACCAGGTGGCCACCGGGCTGGCGCTGTCGATCTTCGGCACCGGCCTGTCGGCGTTCATGGCCCAGCGCTTCGTGGGCTACGCGATGCCGGCCAAATCCAGCGCCATCCCGGTGCTGGGCGACCTGCCGTTCGTCGGGCCGGCCTTCTTCCAGCATCACTGGATGGTCTATTTCAGCTTGCTGCTGTGCCTGGCGATCATGGCGTTCCTGTTCCGCACGCGGGCCGGGCTGACGCTGCGCGCCATTGGCGAATCACCCGAGTCGGCGCACGCGCTGGGCTACCCGGTGCGCTGGATCCGCTTCGGCGCGCTGCTGTTCGGCGGCGCCTGCTGCGGGCTGGCCGGGGCCTACCTGTCGCTGGTCTACACGCCGATGTGGGTCGAGAACCTGGTGGCCGGCCGGGGCTGGATCGCGCTGGCGCTGACCACCTTCGCCACGTGGCGACCGGGCCGCGTGCTGATCGGCGCGTGGCTGTTCGGCGGCGTGACGATCCTGCAGTTCTACCTGCAGGGCGTGGGCGTGTCGGTGCCGTCGCAGTTCCTGTCGATGCTGCCGTACGCGGCCACCATCGTCGTGCTGGCGCTGATCTCGCGCAACCCGGCGTGGATCCGGCTGAACATGCCCGCGAGCCTGGGCAAGCCGTTCCGGCCCGGCAGCGCCTGAGCGCCGCCTACCAGTTACCACGCAGTATCCAGAAGTCAAACCACATCACAAAAGACGTCTTATCAAGGAGAGATCGATGATCGTGACACGCAGGACCACGCTGGCGGCCCTGGCCGCCACCGCCGTGCTGGCCCTGGCCGGCTGCGGCAAGAAGGACGCTGACAAGCCCGCCGAGACCGGCGCCGCCTCGGCCCCGGCCGCCGCCGCCAGCGAGCCGCTGAAGGTGGCGTTCGTCTACATCGGCCCGGTGGGCGATGCCGGCTGGACCTACGCCCATGACACGGGCCGCAAGGCCGTGGAAGCCAAGTTCGGCGACAAGGTCAAGACCACGTACGTCGAGAACGTGCCCGAGTCCGCCGCCGACGCCGAGCGCGTGTTCCGCGACCTCGCCAGCCAGGGCAACAAGCTGATCTTCGGCACCACGTTCGGCTACATGGAATCGATGCTGAAGGTGGCCAAGGAATTCCCGGACGTCAAGTTCGAGCACGCCACGGGCTTCAAGACCGCCGACAACCTGGCCCAGTACGACGTGCGCACCTATGAAGGCGCGTACCTGGCCGGCGTGGTGGCCGGCAAGATGAGCAAGAGCGGCAAGATGGGCGTGGTGGCATCGGTGCCGATTCCCGAGGTGATCCGCAACATCGACTCGTTCACGCTGGGCGCCCGCTCGGTCAACCCCAAGGCCACGGTCAAGGTGGTGTGGGTCAACAAGTGGTTCGATCCGGGCAAGGAACGCGAGGCCGCCACGACGCTGATCGGCCAGGGCGTGGACATGCTGATGCAGAACACCGACTCCGCCGCCGTGGTGCAGACCGCGCAGGAAAAAGGCGTCTACGCGTTCGGCTGGGACAGCGACATGAGCAAGTTCGGCGACAAGGCCCACCTGGCGGCGTCGGTAATCTCGTGGGGCGTCTACTACAACAAGGTGGTGGAGGACGTGCTGAACAAGCAGTGGAAGAACAGCACGATCTGGTGGGGCCTGAAGGAAGGCATGATCGACCTGAAGAGCTTCAACGCCGCCGTGCCTGACGACGTCAAGGCGCTGGTCGAGGAACGCAAGAAGGGCATCGTCGACGGCAGCGCCCCGATCTGGAAGGGTCCGATCAAGGACAACGCCGGCAAGGAACAGGTAGCCGCGGGCCAGGTGGCCGACGACGCCTTCCTGCACAACGTGAAGTTCTACGTCGAAGGCGTGGAAGGCAACGTGCCGGGCTGAAGCCGGCGTGGCGCGCAGGCCGCCCTGCCGCCGCCCCCTCCCGCCGGCACCCCGCCGCGCGGGAGCGGGGAAAACCCCGGCCGGCGGGTCGGGAACTTGAATCGGCCGGTACCGGCCCAAGCTTCTTGTTCATGCCCACTGCACGTGTGACCAAGGAGGCCCATCATGTGGAAGCGATTCTCTGCCCTCTGGACGCTGGTGCGGCGCGATGGCCGTCTGTTCTGGTACGCGCTGCGCCACCCCGATGCGCCGCCCTGGCTCAAGCCCGCGGCGTTCGGCCTGCTGTTCTACGCGCTGTCGCCGATCGACCTCGTGCCTGACATCGTGGCCGGGCTCGGCATCGTCGACGACATGGTGATCATCCCGCTGGCGGTGCACTTCATCCTGAAGCGGCTGCCACCTCACATCCTGCGGCAGGCCCAGGTCCGGGCCACGGCCACCACGGTGCGGCCACGCTGACGCCGTCCCAAACAAAAAACCGCTGCCCTGGCAGCGGTTTTTTCTTGCGCGAAGCGGACGGCCAGCGCCTATTCCGGGTCGAAGCAGTGGCGCGCCAGTTCCACGACCAGCAGTTCGGCCGTGGCCAGGTTCGTCGCGCACGGCACGTTGTGCACGTCACAGGCACGTACCAGCGCGTTGATGTCCGGTTCGTGCGGCTGCGGCGTCATCGGGTCGCGCAGGAAGATCACGGCCGTGATCTCGCCCACGGCCAGTTGCGCGCCGATCTGCAGGTCGCCGCCCCACGGACCGGACAGCATCCGCGTCACATCGAGCCCGGTCTCGTCGGCAATCCGGCCACCCGTGGTGCCGGTGGCCACCAGGTCGCACCGCGCCAGGAAGTCGCGGTGCCGGCCGGCAAAGGCGACGATGTCGTCCTTCTTGTGGTCATGCGCGATCAGCGCGATCCGTGGCCGCCGCGCCGCCTTGGCTTCCGGCTTTGCCATCAGAACGTCCCCGGATAGGCGCCGCCGTCCAGCAGCACGTTCTGGCCCGTCATGTACGCGGCCTGCTTGCTGCACAGGAACGCGCAGGTGGCGCCAAACTCGGCCGGCTCGCCGAAGCGGCGCGACGGGTTGGCGGCGGCGCGGCGCTTGGCCATTTCCTCGATGCTGATGCCGGCCTTCTGCGCGCCGCCTTCCATCGTCTTCTTCAGGCGGTCGGTGTCGAACGGCCCCGGCAGCAGGTTGTTCACGGTCACGCCATGCTGCGCCACCTCGCGCGCCAGGCCGGCCACGAAGCCGGTCAGGCCCGAGCGGGCGCCGTTGGACAGGCCCAGCACGTCGATCGGCGCCTTCACGGCCCCGCTGGTGATGTTGATGATGCGGCCCCAGCGGCGCGCGATCATGCCGTCGATGGTCGACTTGATCAGCTCGATCGGGGTCAGCATGTTGGCGTCCAGCGCGGCGATCCACTCGTCACGGCCCCAGTCGCGGAAGTTGCCCGGCGGCGGGCCGCCCGCGTTGTTCACCAGGATGTCCAGGTCGCCCAGCTTGGCCACGGCGTCCAGCGCCAGCTTGCGGCCTTCAGGTGTGGTGATGTCGGTGGCCACGGCGATCACGCGGCGCCCGTGGCGCGCACGCAGGTCGGCGGCGGCCTTTTCCAGCGCCTCGGCGCCCCGCGCCACGATCACCACGTCCACGCCCTCGGCTGCCAGCGCGTCCGCACACGCCAGACCCAGACCCTTGCTGGCGCCACACACCAGCGCATGCTTGCCGCGCAGTCCAAAATCCATGGTCTCTCCCTCCTTGGTTGATCCGGTTCGAATCGGTTATCAGCGCTTGCGGCCCGACAGCAGGTACATGCCGCCCAGCACCAGTGCGCTGCCGGCCAGCTGCACGCCGCTCACGGGTTCGCCGAGCAGCCAGTACGCCAGCGCCAGCGTGGACACCGGGCCGATCATGCCGGCCTGCGACGCCATCGGCGCGCCAATGCGCGCCACGGCCACCATCGTCAGCGACACCGGCAGCACCGTGCACAGCACCGCGTTGACCACCGACAGCCACAGCACCGGCGCCGGCTGCTGCACGATCCCGGCCAGCGGCCGGCCCAGCACGACGTACTGGATCACGCAGCACAGCGTCGACACGCACATCGCATACGCCACCAGCCGCAGCGACCCCACGCGCTTGACCAGCTCGCCGCTCAGAATCAGGTACACACCATACGACAACGCGCTGCCCAGCACCAGCGCGCCGCCCAGCCACACCTGGGCGCCGCTGACGTCCAGGTCGTGCGCGAACACCAGCACGATGCCGGCATAGGCCAGCGCCAGCGACATCCACTGGCGGGCATGGATCTGCCGGCGGAACCCCAGCGCGGTGAACAGCAGCACGAACGACGGCGTGAGGAACAGGATCAGCCGCTCCAGCCCGGCCGTGATGTATTGCAGGCCCAGGAAATCGAGGAAGCTCGACAGGTAGTAGCCGATGAAGCCCAGGAAGACCACCCGGGCGCGGTCGCCCCAGGACAGCGCCGGCAGCTTGCGGGCCTGCCACCAGCCGATGGCCATGAACAGCGGCACCGCGAACAGCATGCGCAGCGTGATGACCATCACGGCGTCCACGTTGTAGCGGTACATCAGCTTGGCGACGATGGCCTTGGCGGAAAACAGCACGGCGCCGATGGCGGCGGTGGCCAGCCCGACGCGCTGCGCGGCGGACACTTCGGCGGACGGGGACAGGGACTTCTGGGAGGCGGACACGGGGACGCTGGAATGGGGCGGCGGCCGGCGTGGCCGGCGCGCGCAACCCGGCGATTGTATGCCAAAAGGCGCCGGCGTTCCCGGCCCGGCGGCGTTGCCTGCTTTCCCGGGCCGGGCGGGCCGCGCAGGGCTGGCGGGGGCGCGCGGCCGCGCGCATCCTTTACAATCGCGCTGCATCGGGCCCGTCCGCCGCCGTTCCGCCTGGCGGCCGGGCCCTCACCGTATTCGCCGAGCCCGCCATGAAACAGGATTCCCGCTTTCCCAACCTCTTTATCCTCGATCACCCGCTGATCCAGCACAAGCTTTCGCACATGCGCGACAAGGAAACGTCCACGCGCACGTTCCGCGAGCTGCTGCGCGAGATCACGCTGCTGATGGGCTACGAGATCACCCGCAACCTGCCGCTGACCACGCGCCGCATCGACACCCCGCTGGTGGCGCTGGACGCGCCGGTCATCGCCGGCAAGAAGCTGACCATCGTGCCGGTGCTGCGCGCCGGCGTGGGCATGAGCGACGGCCTGGTGGAGCTGATTCCGTCGGCCCGCATCGGCCATATCGGCGTGTACCGCGACGAGCAGCACCGCCCGGTGGAATACCTGGTGCGCCTGCCGGACCTGGAAGACCGCTCGTTCATCCTGTGCGACCCGATGGTGGCCACCGGCTACTCGGCCGCCCATGCGGTGGACGTGCTCAAGCGCCGTGGCGTGCCCGACGAAGCCATCACCTTCGTGGCGCTGGTGGCCGCGCCCGAGGGCGTCGAGGTCTTCCAGAAGGCGCATCCGGGCGTGAAACTGTTCGTGGCGTCGCTGGACAGCCATCTGGACGAGCACGCCTACATCGTGCCGGGCCTGGGCGACGCGGGCGACCGCCTGTTCGGTACGAAGAACTGATCCGGCGTCGGACGGGCCCGGGCGCTTGATGCGCCTCAAAGTCTGTGCGGGTCGACTCTCTCACACTGGAAACAGCCGTTCGCGGCCTTTCAAGAGAAGGAGTCACCCACATGGAAGCCCTGAAAATCCTGATGACCACTTCGACCGGGCTGGCCAGCCTGGCCGTCATCGCCTTCATCATCGGCATGGCCGCGTTCTTTGCCTGCCTGTTCGCCCGCAAGGCCCGCGAGGACGCCGAAGCGGCCCGGCGCGGATCGGACTAGCGCCGGCACTGGCCCGAAAGAAAGAAAGCGCCCGCGCAGGTTTTGCGCGGGCGCTTTCTTTCTGGATGATGACCGGCAGCCGCGGCTACTTGCGCTTGCCGCCGCCAAGCAGGCTGCCCAGCACGCCGCGGATCAGTTCCCGGCCCACCTGCGAGCCCACCGTGCGCGCGGCCGACTTGGCCACCGATTCCAGGATCGAATCGCCGCGGCCGGTCTTGCCGGTGCCGCGCGTCAGCGATCCCCAGACTTCTCCCACCCAGCCGCCGCCTTCGTCGGCCTGGCCCGCCTCGGCCGGTTTCGGCGCCTTGGCGTCCACCGGCGCGCCCTTGGCAGCCGCGCCGGCGTCGGCGCGCAGCTTCTCGTAGGCCGACTCGCGGTCGATCGTCTTCTCGTAGGTGCCGGCCACCAGCGATCCGGCAATCAGCGCGCGGCGCTCGTCGTCGGTGGCCGGGCCGATGCGGCTGCCCGGCGCCAGTACCCAGGCCCGCTCGGTCACGCCGGGCGTGCCCTTGGCGTCGAGGCACGACACCAGCGCCTCGCCCACGCCAAGTTCGCCGATGGCCTTTTCCAGATCGAGTCCGGGATTGGCCCGCATCGTCGTGGCCGCCACCTTGACCGCCTTCTGGTCGCGCGGCGTGAAGGCGCGCAGCGCGTGCTGCACGCGGTTGCCAAGCTGGCCGAGCACCGTGTCCGGGATATCGACCGGGTTCTGCGTGACGAAGTACACGCCCACGCCCTTCGAGCGAACCAGCCGCACCACCTGCTCGATCTTGTCCAGCAGCGCCTTGGGGGCGTCGTTGAACAGCAGGTGGGCCTCGTCGAAGAAGAACACGAGCTTGGGCTTGTCCAGGTCGCCCGCCTCGGGCAGCTTTTCGAACAGCTCGGACAGCATCCACAGCAGGAACGTGGCATAAAGGCGCGGCGCGTTCATCAGCTTGTCGGCCGCCAGGATGTTGATCACGCCCTGGCCTTTCTCGGTCTGGATGAAGTCCTCCAGGTTCAGCATCGGCTCGCCGAAGAACCGGTCGGCGCCCTGCGATTCCAGCGCCACCAGCCCGCGCTGAATGGCCCCGACCGAGGCCGACGAGATATTGCCGTACTCGGTGGTGAACTGGCTGGCGTTCTCGCCCACGTACTGGAGCATCGCCCGCAGGTCCTTGGCGTCCAGCAGCAGCAGGCCGTTGGCGTCGGCAATCCGGAACACCAGGTTCAGCACGCCCTGCTGGGTGTCGTTCAACTCCAGCATGCGCGCCAGCAGCAGCGGCCCCATGTGCGAGACCGTGGCGCGCACCGGATGGCCCTTTTCGCCGAAGACGTCCCACAGCGTGGTCGGGCAGGCGCCCCACACCGGCTCGGGCAGGCCGTGTTCCGCCAGGCGGGCCTTGAGCTTGTCCGATGCCTGGCCCGGCTGGGAAATGCCGGTCAGATCACCTTTGACGTCGGCCATGAACACCGGCACGCCCAGCCGCGAGAACCCCTGGGCCAGCGTCTGCAGCGTGACGGTCTTGCCGGTGCCCGTGGCGCCCGTGATCAGGCCGTGGCGGTTGCCCATCTCGGGCAGCAGCACCAGTTCGCGGTCGGCATTCTTGGCGATGAGGATGGGGTCGGCCATGGCGGTCTCGTCGGTCGGCGTGGATGGGCGGGATCCGGGCAGGATCGGAATCGGGAAACACCGGCGCCGGCATGGCGGGCAGCGCACGCATGGCGCTGCGGTTCGACAGGGGCGCGTGATAAAATCCTGCGCTGATTATAGCCAGCAGATTGGCACATCAATCACATGGCGTGGCCGCCGAACCCGCAGGATTCCGGCTCCCGCCGGCGCAATGCCGCCGGGCTTGCCACGCCGCACGATACGTATTCCGCTTCGGAGAGAATCATGGCCGGTCATTCCAAATGGGCCAACATCAAACACAAGAAAGCCGCCGCGGACGCCAAGCGCGGCAAGATCTGGACCCGCCTGATCAAGGAAATCACCGTCGCGGCCAAGCTGGGCGGCGGTGACATCGACTCGAACCCGCGCCTGCGCCTGGCCATGGAAAAGGCCATGGACGCGAACATGCCCAAGGACAACATCCAGCGCGCGATCCAGCGCGGCGTGGGTGGCCTTGAAGGCGCGAACTACGAGGAAATCCGCTACGAGGGCTACGGCCTGGCCGGCGCGGCGATCATCGTCGACTGCCTGACCGACAACCGCACGCGCACCGTGGCCGAGGTGCGCCACGCGTTCTCCAAGCACGGCGGCAACATGGGCACCGAAGGCTCCGTGGCGTTCATGTTCACGCACTGCGGCCAGTTCCTGTTCGCGCCGGAAACGCCCGAGGACAAGCTGATGGACGCCGCGCTGGAAGCCGGCGCCGACGACGTGGTGACCAACGACGACGGCTCGATCGAGGTCACCTGCCCGCCCAACGACTTTGGCGCGGTCAAGGCCGCGCTGGAAGCGGCCGGCTTCAAGGCCGAGATGGCCGACGTGGTGATGAAGCCGCAGAACGACGTCAGCTTCACCGGCGACGATGCGGTCAAGATGCAGAAGCTGCTGGACGCGCTGGAAAACCTGGACGACGTACAGGAAGTCTTCACCAACGCGGTGATCGAGGATTAACCTCCGCCGCGCCCCCCACGGCGGCAGCCAGGCCCTACGTCGGGCTGCCGCTTTTCGCATGCGTTTCTTTTCTGGCAGTGGATCATGAAAGTTTTGGTTGTCGGTTCCGGTGGGCGTGAGCACGCACTGGCCTGGAAGTTGGCCCAGTCGCCCAAGGTGCAGGTCGTCTACGTGGCGCCGGGCAACGGTGGCACGGCGCTCGACAAGCGCCTGCAGAACGTGCCGCTGACCGATCCGGAAGTGCTGGCCGCCTTCGTGGAGCGCGAGGGCGTGGCCTTCACCGTGGTCGGCCCCGAGGCCCCGCTGGCCGCCGGCATCGTCGACGTGTTCCGGGCGCGCGGCCTGCGCATCTTCGGCCCGACCCGGGCTGCCGCGCAGCTGGAATCGTCCAAGGACTTCGCCAAGGCGTTCATGCACCGCCACGGCATTCCCACCGCCTACTACCAGACGTTCTCGGACGCCGCCGGCGCCCACGCCTACATCGACGCCCAGGGCGCGCCGATCGTGATCAAGGCCGACGGCCTGGCCGCGGGCAAGGGCGTGGTCGTGGCGATGACGCTGGAAGAAGCGCACGCCGCCGTGGACATGATGCTGGCCGACAACAAGCTCGGCGATGCCGGCGCCCGCGTGGTGATCGAGGAATTCCTGGAAGGCGAGGAAGCCAGCTTCATCGTCATGGTCGACGGCAAGAACGTGCTGGCCCTGGCCACGAGCCAGGACCACAAGCGCCTGCTGGACGGCGACGCCGGCCCCAACACGGGCGGCATGGGCGCCTATTCGCCGGCCCCGGTGGTCACGCCGGCGCTGCACGCCCGCGCGCTGCGCGAGATCATCCTGCCGACCGTGCGCGGCATGGAAAAGGACGGCATCCCGTTCACGGGCTTCCTCTACGCGGGCCTGATGATCGACAAGGACGGCAACCCGAAGACGCTGGAATTCAACTGCCGCATGGGCGATCCGGAAACGCAGCCGATCATGGCGCGCCTGAAGACCGACCTCGTCGACGTGATGGAAGCCGCCGTCGACGGCCGGCTGGACCAGGTGGAGCTGGACTGGGACCGCCGCACCGCGCTGGGCGTGGTGATGGCCGCCTACGACTACCCCGAGAACCCGCGCCGCGGCGACGTCATCACCGGCATCCCGCCCGAGACCGAGGACGCCGTGACGTTCCACGCGGGCACCACGCTGCAGGACGGCACGCTGCTGACGTCCGGCGGCCGCGTGCTGTGCGTGGTGGGCCTGGCCGATACGGTCAAGGCCGCGCAGAAGAACGCCTATGCGGCCGTGGAGCAGATCCGCTTCGACGGCATGCAGTTCCGCACCGACATCGGCTACCGCGCCATCCGGCGCTAGGCGGCCAAGGGGCCCCGGACCGCTCCCCGCGCCGGGGGGCGGGTCCAGCCGCTACAATCATGACACCGCGATGACGGCCGGCTCGCCCGGCCGTCTTGCCACCGGCTCCATCCTCACCCGCCCACCATGATCGATTCCCAGGCAGTCCGCGACTATCTGCTCGGCCTGCAAGACCGCATCACCGACGCCATCGCCGCCATCGACGGCCAGGCGTTCCAGACCGATAGCTGGGAGAAACCGCCCACCGAGCGCCTGCGCGGCAACGGCCGGACGCGGATCCTGGAGGACGGCGCGGTGATGGAGCGCGCCGGCGTGGGGTTCTCGCACGTGCGCGGCGACACGCTGCCGCCGTCGGCCAGCGCCAACCGGCCAGAGCTGGCCGGGCGCAGCTTCGAGGCCATGGGGGTGTCGCTGGTCTTCCATCCGCGCAACCCGTACGTGCCGACCGTCCACATGAACGTGCGCTGCTTCATCGCCGTGAAGCCGGACGCCGAGCCGGTCTGGTGGTTCGGCGGCGGCATGGACCTGACGCCGTACTACGGCCACGCCGACGACTGCGCGCACTTCCACCGCACCTGCCAGACCGCGCTGGCGCCGTTTGGCGACGACCTGTACCCGCGCTTCAAGCAATGGTGCGACGAGTATTTCTTCCTCAAGCACCGGGGCGAGGCGCGCGGCATCGGCGGCATCTTCTTCGACGACTTCTCGGCGCCGGGCTTCGACGCCAGCTTTGCGATGATGCAGTCGGTCGGCGACGCGTTCCTGGACGCCTACCTGCCGATCCTGACCGCCCGCAAGGACACCCCCTATGGCCAGCGCGAGCGCGACTTCCAGGCGTACCGGCGCGGCCGCTACGTCGAGTTCAACCTGGTCTTCGACCGCGGCACGCTGTTCGGCCTGCAAACCGGCGGCCGGGCCGAATCGATCCTGATGTCGATGCCGCCGCAGGCCAGCTGGCGCTACGACTGGCAACCCGCACCCGGCACGCCCGAAGCGGCGCTCTACACCGATTTCCTGCCGGCGCGCGCGTGGGCCTGAGACTGATGACCGACGCGAATCCCGCCCCCGCCCGTCCCGACCGCACGCGCCCCTACCGCCTGGGTATCCTCGGCGGCACCTTCGACCCCCCGCACCGTGGCCACGCGGCGCTGGCCCAGCTCTGCATCGACCACCTGGACCTCGACGAACTGGTCTGGATCCCGACCGGCCATTCCTGGCAGAAAGGCGACCGTGTGACGCCGGCCGCCGACCGCTTTGCGATGACCGAACTGGCCGCCGCGTCGCTGGAGCCGGGCCGGGCCAAGGTACGCGTGAGCCGCATGGAAGTGGACCGCGACGGCCCCAGCTATACGATCGACACGGTGCGCCAGCTGCGCGCCGAATACGGCCCCGACGCCTCGCTGGCATGGCTGATGGGTGCCGACCAGTTGCTGCGCCTGCACACCTGGCACGGCTGGGAGGCGCTGTTCGAGCACGTGCACCTGTGCATCGCCACGCGCCCGGGCTTCCACCTGGACGAACTGGAGGGCCCGGTGCTGGCCGCGATGCAGCAGCGTCTGGCGGACACGCACCTGATACAATGCACGCCCTCCGGACATATGTGGATCGACCAGACGCTGGCCGTCGACCTGTCGTCCACCGGCCTGCGCGAGCACCTGGCCGACGGCCTGTTGCCGGACCAGACGGATGACCGACTGCCGGCCGGCGTGGCACACTACATTGCGCGTCACGGGTTGTATCAGCACCCCTGAGCCGACGCGCCCCCCCTACCGAATGAAGCTGAACAAGAAAGACACCATGGATATTCGTAAACTGCAGCGCGCGATCGTCGACGGGCTCGAGGATGTGAAGGCGCAGGACATCAAGGTGTTCGACACCACTCACCTGACCGAGCTGTTCGACCGGGTGGTGATCGCCAGCGGCAATTCGAACCGCCAGACCAAGGCGCTGGCGGCGTCGGTACGGGACATGGTCAAGGACGCCGGCGGCCATATCGTGGCCGTCGAGGGCCTGGAGACCGGCGAATGGGTGCTGGTGGACTGCGGCGACGCGGTCGTCCACATCCTGCAGCCGCAACTCCGCCAGTACTACAACCTTGAGGAAATCTGGGGCGACAAGCCGGTCCGCGTGAAGCTGGCCGCCGCCAAGGGCCTGGCCAAGGCCAGCGAGCCGCTGGACGACGACGAGGACGCCGAGCCGGCACCGCGCGCGCGCCGCGCCTCGAACCTGCGCCCGGCGCTGGCCCGCCTGCCGGAAGGCATGAAGGAGCCGTCGCCGCCGATGGGCCACGAGGATACCGACCCGGACGCGCTGGCCACCATGGGCGCGCGCGCCCGCAAGACCAGCAGCAGCGGCACCACCCGGACGACGACCGCCCGCAAGACGGCCACCGGCGCCGCCGCCAAGACCCCGGCCCGCAAGTCGGCCACCGGCACGGGCGCGAAGGCCCCGGCACGCAAGACCGCCGCCGGCACGACCGCCAAGGCACCGGCACGCAAGACCGCCGCGGCCAAGACCCCGGCGCGTACCGCCGCCGGGACCGGCACCAGGACCGCCGCCAAGCCGGCGACCAAGACCGCCACCAAGACCGCCGCCAAGTCGGCCCCTGCCAAGAAGGCCGCCCCGCGCAAGCGCTCGGCCTGATCGCCGGGCCGCTGATCGCCGGGCATCCCCGCCATGCAGCTCGTGATCGTGGCCGTCGGCCACAAGATGCCCGCCTGGATCGAGGCCGGCTTTGCCGAGTACGCCAAGCGCATGCCGCCCGAGCTGCGCATCGAACTACGCGAGGTCAAGCCCGAGGCCCGCTCGTCGAGCAATAACGCCGCCACGGTCATGCAGCGCGAGGCGGCACGCATCGAGGCGGTGCTCGGCTCGCTGTCGAAGCAGCTCCGGATCGTCGCGCTCGACGAACGCGGCAAGGACTGGACGACCGTCCAGTTGTCCGAGCAACTGACCGGCTGGCAGCGCGAAGGCGGCGACGTCGCCTTCCTGATCGGCGGCGCCGACGGCCTGGACCCCGCCCTCAAGGCCCGCGCCCAGACGCTGGTCCGGCTGTCCAGCCTGACCCTGCCCCACGGCATGGTGCGCGTACTGCTGGCCGAACAGCTTTATCGGGCGTGGTCGGTCACGCAGAATCATCCGTACCATCGGGCCTAGTGCTCGCACCCCTGCTCCCGTGACCTCCCATCTCTACCTTGCCTCCCAATCCCCGCGCCGCCGTGAGCTGCTGACCCAGCTTGGCGTGCAGTACGAACTGCTGCTGGCCGATGCCGGCGAGGATGCCGAGGCGCTGGAGGCCGTGCTGCCGGGCGAATCGCCCGATGCCTACGTGCAGCGCGTCTGCGCGCTGAAGGCCGATGCCGCACTGCAGCGACGCCTGCGCCGGGGCCTGCCCGATGCGCCGGTGCTGACGTCCGACACCACGGTCTGCCTGGGCGGCGACATCCTCGGCAAGCCGGCCGACGCCGACGACGCCGCGCGGATGCTGGCCGCGCTGTCCGGCACCACGCACCGGGTACTGACCGCCGTGACCGTGGTCTCGGCGCTGGGCCAGCGCCACGCGCTGTCGATCTCGCACGTCACTTTCCGCCCGATGGCGACCGACGAGATCGCGCGCTACGTCGCCAGCGGCGAGCCGTCCGGCAAGGCCGGCGCGTACGGCATCCAGGGCCGCGCGGCCGAGTTCGTGGCCCGTATCGACGGTAGCTATTCGGGTATCATGGGCCTGCCCTTGTTCGAGACGGCGGCACTGCTGCGCGAGGCCGGTCTGCGTTTCTGACCCGCCCTGTCGCGCCGTCCCACGCGAAGGGCCCAGGGGTCAGATGCCCGGTCACGCCGGGCGACAACGACAAGCGCCGGCAAACCGGCGGCATCCACCGCTATGACCGAAGACATCCTCGTCAATATCACGCCGCAGGAAACCCGCGTGGCCATCGTGCAGCAGGCGGCCGTGCAGGAACTCCATGTCGAACGCACGCTTACGCGCGGGCTGGTCGGCAACATCTATCTGGGCAAGGTCGTGCGCGTGCTGCCGGGCATGCAGTCGGCGTTCATCGACGTCGGGCTGGAGCGTGCCGCCTTCCTGCACGTGGCCGACATCTGGCACCCGCGCGACGGCAACGAGAAGAACAACCACGTCGCCATCGAAAAGACGCTGTTCGAGGGCCAGGCGCTGATGGTGCAGGTCATCAAGGACCCCATCGGCACCAAGGGCGCGCGGCTGTCCACGCAGGTCAGCATTGCCGGCCGCACGCTGGTGTACCTGCCGCAGGACCCGCACATCGGCATCTCGCAGCGCATCGAGGGCGAGGTGGACCGCGAGGCGCTGCGCACCCGCGTGCAGGGCCTGGTGCCGGCCGACGAGCGCGGCGGCTTCATCGTGCGCACCATCGCCGAGGAAGCCAGCAACGAGGAACTGAGCAACGACATCGCCTACCTGCGCAAGATCTGGGCGACGATCCGCCAGCACGCCACCACGCTGCCGGCGCCCAACCTGCTCTACCAGGACCTGAACCTGGCCCAGCGCGTGCTGCGCGACTTCATCAACGACGCCACGGGCGTGATCCAGGTGGACTCGCGCGAGAACTTCGTGAAGCTCGTGGAGTTTGCCCAGGAATACACGCCGGCGGTGCTGCCCCGGCTGTCGCACTACACCGGCGAGCGGCCCATCTTCGACCTGTTCAACATCGACGCCGAGATCGAGAAGGCGCTGTCGCGGCGGGTGGACCTGAAGTCGGGCGGCTACCTGATGATCGACCAGACCGAGGCGATGACGACGATCGACGTCAACACCGGCGGCTACGTGGGCGCGCGCAACTTCGACGACACGATCTTCAAGACCAACCTTGAAGCCGCGCACACCATCGCCCGGCAGCTCCGCCTGCGCAACCTGGGCGGCATCATCATCATCGACTTCATCGACATGGAGAACGCCGAGCACCGCGACGCGGTGCTCTCCGAACTCAAACGCGCGCTGTCCCGCGACCGCACGCGCATCACGGTGAACGGCTTCTCGCAGCTCGGGCTGGTGGAGATGACGCGCAAGCGCACGCGCGAGTCGCTGGCGCACGTGCTGTGCGAGCAGTGCCCGGTCTGCACCGGCAAGGGCCAGGTCAAGACCGCCCGCACGGTCTGCTACGACATCCTGCGCGAGATCATGCGCGAGTCGCGCCAGTTCAACCCGCGCGAGTTCCGCATCCTGGCGTCCCAGGAGGTCATCGACCTGTTCCTGGAGGAAGAAAGCCAGCACCTGGCGATGCTCGGGGACTTCATCGGCAAGCCGATATCCCTGCAGGTGGAATCGACGTTCCATCAGGAACAGTACGACATCATCCTGATGTGACGCCCCGGGCCTCCCGGCCCGGGCATCGGAAAACCTCTGCCTGAAGTCATCGTTCTGTCATCCACCCTCGCCAGAATGCGCAAGTCATTCAAGCAAGGGAGTCGACATGACGCATGCCATCGAAGTCCGCGGCCTGAGCAAATCGTTCCGGGCGGACCGCAAGGCGCTTGACGACGTCACGCTGCACATCGCCCCCGGCGAGATGGTTGCCCTGCTGGGCGCCTCGGGTTCGGGCAAGTCGACGCTGCTGCGCCACGTGGCCGGCTTTGTCGCCGGCGACGCCGGGTCGGGAGAGATCCTGGTCAACGGCCGCGCGGTGCAGCGCAACGGGCGCCTGGCGCGCGATGTCCGCAAGGTACGCGCGGAAATCGGATTCGTTTTCCAGCAGTTCAACCTCGTCGGCCGCCTGCCGGTCATCACCAACGTGCTGGTCGGCATGCTGACCCGCGTGCCCGCGTGGCGCAGCCTGATCCGCTGGTTCAAGGCCGATGAAGTGCAGGCCGGGCTCGATGCCTTGGCCCAGGTTGGTATAGACGACTATGCGTTTCAGCGGGCCTCGACGCTGTCCGGCGGCCAGCAGCAGCGCGCGGCCATCGCCCGCACGCTGGTGCAGAACGCGCGCGTGATCCTGGCCGACGAGCCGATCGCGTCGCTCGATCCGGAGTCGTCGCGCCGGGTGATGTCGCTGCTGGCGCAGATCAACCGCACGCGCAAGGTGGCCGTGGTTGTGTCGCTGCACCAGGTGGACGTGGCGATGCGCTACTGCCCGCGCGTGGTGGCGCTGCGCCACGGCAAGGTGGTCTACGACGGCCCGTCGGCCGCGCTGACGCCGAAGATGCTGCGCGACCTGTACGGCACCGAGGCCGACGAGCTGCTGCACGACAGCCTGCCCGACACCCCGGCCCCGGCCGACGGCATGCCCGCGCCGGCCATGGTCCGGATGGACCTGGCCACCGCCTGAGGCGCCGCCCCGCTTCCCCAACCGCCTTTCCCATCAGTCTTCCCTCTCAGTCTTTCCAACCGGAGTTTTCGATGCTTCGCAGAACCTTCCTCGCCGTGGTGGCGTCGGGTGTCGTGGCGCTGCCCGCCTTCGCCCAGGACGCCAAGACCCTGAACATCGGCTTCATCTCGACGGAGTCGTCGTCGAACCTCAAGGGCGCCTGGCAGCCCGTGATCGACGACCTGAGCAAGGCGCTGGGCGTGCCGGTCAAGCCGTTCTTTGCCTCCGACTACGCCGGCATCATCGAGGCCATGCGCTTCAACAAGGTGCAGATCGGCTGGTTCGGCAACAAGGCGGCCATGGAAGCCGTGGACCGCGCCAACGGCGAGGTGTTCGCGTCGGTGATCGACAAGGACGGCAACCCGGGCTACTGGTCGCTGCTGATCGTGCGCAAGGACAGCGACCTGAAGTCGGTGGAAGACGTGATCAAGCGCGGCAAGGACCTGTCCTACGGCGCGGGCGATCCGAACTCGACCTCGGGCACGGCCGTGCCGGGCTATTACCTGTGGGCCGCCAACAAGGTCGAGCCGAAGACGCTGTTCAAGGCCGTGCGCATCAGCAACCACGAGACCAACCTGCTGTCGGTGCTGAACAAGCAGGTGGACGTGGCCGTGAACAACACCGAGAACTTCGAGCGCTACCGCATCAACACGGGCAAGAACGCCTACGACGAGGTGCGCGTGCTGTGGAAGTCGCCGCTGATCCCGGCCGATCCGATGGTCTACCGCAAGGACCTGTCGCCCGAGCTGAAGAAGAAGATCCAGACCTTCTTCGTCAACTACGGCAAGGGTGCCGACGCCGCCCGCGAGAAGCAGATCCTGGCCACGCTGACGTACCAGGGCTTCCGCCCGTCCAGCGACGCGCAGCTGGTGCCGATCCGCCAGATCGAGCTGGCCAAGGAAAAGGCCAAGATCGAGACCGACACCACGCTGGCCGCCGCCGACAAGGAAAAGAAGCTGGCCGACGTGACGCGCCGCCTCGCCGACCTGGACAAGGCCGCCGCCACCACGCAGCAGTAAGTTGATCCCCCAAGGCCGGGGCGTCCACGTGGATGCCCCCGGCCTGCCCCGTTCCAAGCCTCTACACCCCGGATTCCCATGACCGCCACCGCCAAGCCTGGCCTGCCCCCTTCGCCCCACAGCGCCGTCCGGCCGCCGCGCACGTCCCTTTCCGTGATGCTGGTCTGGGCGATCGTGCTGGCCATGCTCGCCATGTCGTGGCAAGGCGCCGACATGCGCCCGCTGGACCTGCTGCGCGATTCCGGCAACATGGCCAAGTTCGCCGCCGATTTCTTCCCGCCCAACTTCCGCGACTGGCGCACCTACCTGGACGAGATGCTGGTGACCGTGCAGATTGCGCTGTGGGGCACCGCGCTGGCCGTCATCATGGCCGTGCCGCTGGGCCTGCTGTGCTCGGCCAACATCGTGCCGGTCTGGGTCTACCAGCCGGCGCGCCGCGTGATGGATGCCTGCCGCGCCATCAACGAGATGGTCTTCGCGATGCTGTTCATCGTGGCCGTCGGCCTGGGCCCGTTCGCGGGCGTGCTGGCGATCTGGATCCACACCACGGGCGTGCTGGCCAAGCTGTTTGCCGAAGCCGTGGAAGCCATCGACCCGCGTCCCGTGGAGGGCGTGCGCGCCACGGGCGCCGGCCCGATCGAGGAAATCGTCTACGGCGTGATCCCGCAGGTGCTGCCGCTGTGGCTGTCGTTCGCGCTCTACCGGTTCGAATCGAACGTGCGCTCGGCGTCGGTGGTCGGCATCGTCGGCGCCGGCGGCATCGGCACCGTGCTCTGGGAGATCATCCGCAGCTTCCAGTACGCCCAGACCTGTGCCGTGATGATCATCATCATCCTGTTCGTGGTGGCCATCGACGTGATCTCGGCCCGCATCCGCAAGGTGCTGGTATGACCGCGCTGACCCTGCCCCGCATTGCCACGCTGTTCGAGGCGCACGGCACCGCGTGGTACGGCGGCGAGGCCATCAGCCAGACCGCCCACGCGCTCCAGTGCGCCCAGCTAGCCGAGCAGGCCGGCGAGCCCGAGCCGCTGGTCGTTGCCGCGCTGCTGCACGACGTGGGCCACCTGATGCTGGCCGAAAGCAGCACCACCGACATGCGCCACCAGGAAGCCGCCGCCGACGCGCTGGCAGCCCTGTTCGGCCCCGACGTCACCGAGCCGATCCGCCTGCACGTGGCCGCCAAGCGCTACCTGTGCGCGGTGGATCCGGGGTATCGCCAGACGCTGTCGCCGGCGTCGGTCCACAGCCTGCAGCTCCAGGGCGGCGTCTACGACGACGCGCAGGCGCAGGCGTTCGCGGCGCAGCCGCACGCGCTGGAGGCGGTCAGGCTGCGCCGCTATGACGATCTGGCGAAGGTGGTGGATCTGGCAACGCCGCCGCTGGGCCGCTACCTGGAGATGGCGGGGCGGTGGGTGCTGGGCGCCGCCCGTTCTTGAGTCGCCTGCCCTCACCGGGCATATCAGAATCCGCCGGTTTTTGGCTGGGGGTGAGGGCCGGCCTGTCACCAGCCCCGGCCTTCACCCCGCCACCAGCCTCGCAAACCGCTCCACCGAATCGCTCAACGCCCCGCTGTTGTCGATCTCGACCACCCGGCAGCCATCCGGCACCGCGAACGGCTGCGTGGCGCGTGCCAGGCGCCCGGCGATGGCATCTTCCGATTCGCGTCCGCGCTGGCGCAGCCGGGCGGCCAGCACCTCGGGCGTGACGCGCACGTGTACCGCGCAGAGTTTCGGGTAGCGCGCCGCCGCGTCGGGCAGGTACTCGCGCGAGCCGTTGACGATGACCTTGAGCCCGCGCGCCAGCCACTGTTCGATCTCCACGCCCACGCCGTAGCGCAGCCCGTGGCTCTGCCAGTGCATCGCCAGGCAGCCCAGGTCGATGCGGCGATGGAATTCGTCGGCCGTCAGCGCCACGGACGCCTCGTTGGCGTCGGCCGCGCGCGTGATGTAGCGGTGGGCGATCACCACGGGCTCGGACGGCGCCAGCCGGTCGCGCAGCGCGCGCAGCAGCGAATCCTTGCCGCTGCCCGACGGCCCCATCACATAGAACAGGCCGTGGCCGTCGGTGGGGGCGGCCGGCGTCATGCGGGCAGGTACGCCGCGCCAGCCCCGTCCCGGATGCTGCCGTCGAAGCGATAGTGGCGCGCCGCGACAAAGTCGGCGCCGGGCGCGGGCTGGACGTAGACGCTGATGGCGTCCACCTGCAGCGGCTGCTCCAGCAGCGTGCCGCCGGCCTGCGACAGCAGCGCGAAGGCCGCGGCCTCGTCGGCCGGGTCGAGCATGCCGGTCAGCGTGATGTGGAACGTGAAGGTGTCGAACACGTAGGGGTAGCCCCACGCGTCCATGTGCGCGCGCTGCGCCGGGGTCAGCCTGGCCGGGTCGCGGCGGGCGATCTCGGCGGCCGTTGGCGGCGCGCGGAAGCGGTCGAAATCGCGCACGCAGGCGTCGGCCAGCGCGTGCATCTGCCGCCCGCCCGGCCCGTCGGCGTCGTCCAGGCACCACGCCAGGAAGCCGCGCAGCGCGCGCAGCGTCAGCGGGGCCTGGAACGGCTGGCGCGTGGCCGCGAACGTGCGCGCGGCGGCGTCCAGCATCGCCGGATCGGTGCCATCGGCCAGCCGGAACGGCGGCTTCAGCGTGGCGTGCAGCGCGTAGTGCGCTGGCGCCTCGACCCACTGCGCGGGCCGCCCGGCCATGACCGGCGACGGCGCCGCGCCAGTATCGGCATCGCGGCCCAGCCATTGCGCGCCGAACGTGCGGAACGGCTCGGCCGGGGCCAGGTAGATCGCGTAGCGATGCGCGGCAGCAACGGCGGGCATCATGCGGCCAGGCTGCCCTGGTGGGCCAGGTCGATCAGCGGCAGCGCCACCGTGGCGTGGCGCACTTCGCCGTTGACGATGGTGCCGCACACGCGCGGCAGGCCGGGCAGGCTGTCGTCGACGAGGATCGCGTCGGCGCGCATGCCGGGCATCAGCAGGCCGCGGTCGCGCAGGCCCGCCGCGCGCGCCGGATTGCGCGACACAAGGTGCCACGCGTCGGGCAGGCCGCAGATGCCAAGCTGCACGAGCCGGAACGCGGCCTGCAGCGGCGCTGGGTAGTAGTAGTCCGACGCCAGCACCGTGCACAGGCCGGCTGCGATCATCTCGGTGGCGTTCGGCGCGCCGGTGTGGCTCTTGCCGCGCAGCACGTTGGGGGCGCCGAACACGGTCTCGTCGCCGATCTGGCGCGCCAGCGTGGCCACGTCCATCGTCAGCGGAAACTCGGCAATCGCGCAGCCCTGGCGATGGTAGTGCTGGCGCGTGGCCGCGTCGGGGTCGTCGTGCGACGCCACGGGCAGGTTCGCGGTCCGCGCCGCAGCCACCAACCGGGCCACGGCGGCCGGCACGTCCTGCGCATGGCGGCTGGCCGTGCGCAGGCGGTTGCGGAATGTCTCGATGTCACACTCGGCGCGCTCGGCGTACTGGGCGAGCTTGCGCTCGTCGTTCATCCGGCGGGCCATGGTCGGCAGGTGATCGTTGATCGCCAGCAGGTCCACGCGGCCATCGGCAATCCATTGCAGCGCGGTGTCCACGCCGGCAAGGTGATAAGCCTCGAAGCGCAGGTGCACCTTGTGCGAGGCGCCCAGCACGGGCTGCAGTTGCGCCAGCGCCTCGAACATGCGCAGCGCGTAGGCTTCGCCACGCAGCCCGCCCTCCCAGGACAGCGTGACGCCGTGGAATTCGGTCGTGATGCCGTGGGCCAGCAACTGGCAGTCCACGTCGAGCAGCGCCGTGCCGTACGGAAAGCTCACGCCGGGGCGCGGCATCACCGAGCGCTCGAACGCATCGCCGTGGATGTCGACGATGCCGGGCAGCACCAGCAGGTCGCCGGCATCGACGCACGGGCCGCTGTCGCCGGCCTGCGCCGCGATGCTGCCGTGGTTAAAGCCCAGCGTGGCCGGGCCGATGGCGCCGGCGCCGAGCACACGGCGGCCGGTCAGGCCGCGCAGCGGGGGCGAATAGGTAGGAGTTGTGGTTTGCATGAGGGAGATTCCGTGATCGGCCCTTGAGGTGCGGCGTAAGGTAGCGCCGCCAGATGACACACAGATGTCTAGACCAATATGTGACCTTGCAGCTTGACCCTGCCGCAGGCTCGACTGTGCTGCAGCGGCCTGCAGCAAATCTGTCAGTCGTTGTCGGACACCGTAAGCTGCACCCAGTCGCCGGCAAAGCGCGTCAGGCTGTACTGCACCGGCACGCCGTCGATGTCGACGTTGAGCGCCTCTACCTGCAGCACCGGCCGCGTCTTGGGCTGGTTCAGCAGCCGCGCCACCGGGGCGCTGGGCATGGCCGCCGTGATGCGCGACCACTTGCGCGTGTAGTCGGCAATGCCAAAGCCGGCCAGCGCGCGCGAGATCGACCCGGTGTCGCGCACCGCCTCCGCCATGCCGGGAAAGCGCCTGGGATCGAAATAATGCTCGGACACGTCGATGGTCCGCGCCTCGGCCTTGCCCACCATCTGCACGTGCAGGATGTCGGCATTGCGCGCCAGCCCCAGATGCTTGGCAATCTCCGGCGCGCGCAGCGTCTGGCTGTCCACCAGTTCCAGGTGCCCGCGCATGCCCTGCGCGGCCAGGTTCTGCGAGAACCGCGTGCGCCGGCCAATCGCGTAGTCGATCGCGTGTTCCTGCACGAACGTGCCGCGGCCCTGCTCGATGCGCACCAGCCCGCTCAGCTCCAGCTCGCCCATCGCGCGGCGGATGGTGTGGCGGTTCACGGCAAAGCGCGTGGCCAGTTCCGGCTCCGGCGGCAGTTGCTCGCCGGGCCCATAGAGTTTGTTGCGGATGTCCTCCGCCAGCGCCTCGCCAATCTGGCGCCAGACCGCCACGCCGGAACCGCGTTCCACTTCCCGATCAGACATCGTTCGTCCTGCCCTGTGTCATCAAGCCTTAATGGTTGCCGTGCGATTGTGCCTCAGACCCGGCGCCCGCGCGGCGTGCCCGAGCAAATCCCCGACCCGTCATGAAACGTTCACGTGCCTGTGGTCTAGTATCGCCGTGTTGTCTTAGTTTACATCTAAACGTATAGACGTATAGGGGTGATCATGCAGAATGAAACCGCCGGCCCGGCCGATGCGGCAAATGCAGCGCGCGCCGCATGGCTGCGGGTGCTGGCGCTGGCCCAGTCCGATGCACTGGACGCCGCCTGCGCCCGGCTGTTCGCGGCCGCGCCCGCACCCGGCTACCGCCTGCTGCGCAAACCGGAATCGGGCATGGCCATGGTGCGCGCCCGGGCCGGCGGCACCGGCGCCCAGTTCAACCTTGGCGAGATGTCCGTCACGCGCTGCGCCGTGGTGCTGGACACCCCGGACACCCCGGACGGCCAGCCGGCCACCGCGGGCATGGCCTACGTGCAGGGCCGCGGCCAGCGCCATGCCGAGCAGGCCGCCCTGCTCGACGCCCTGCTGCAGCGGCCCGACTGGCACCAGCGCGTGCAGGACGCCGTGATCGCCCCGCTGGCCCAGGCCATGGCCAACCGCGCTGCGCGGCAGGCCGCCACGGCGGCGCAAACCCGCGTCGAATTCTTCACGATGGCCCGCGGAGACGACTGATGCCCCCGACCGATAGCCCGATGACCGCCACGCCCCACGCCAGCGCCACGCCGTCGCTGCTGCCCGGCTTCGACAACCCGGTGGACGACGCGCAGGCCGTGTTCCGCGCCACGCTCGACGCGTTCGCGCATCCCGGCCGGCTGCAGACCCTGCCCGCCGCCAGCGGCCAGCCCGACGGCCTGTCGCCCGCGCTGACCGCCCTGCTGCTGACGCTGGCCGATCCCGACACGCCGGTCTGGCTGCCCGCCAGCGTGCCCGCAGCCGCCCGCGCGTTCCTGCGCTTCCACTGCGGCTGCCCGCTGGTCGATGCCGTGGCCGACGCCACGTTCGTCTGCGTGCCGGCCGGCCACGCCATGCCCGCGCTGGCCGACTGCGCGCAGGGCCTGCCCGACTATCCCGACCGCTCGGCCACGCTGCTCGTCGAGGTGGCGTCGCTGCACGACGGCGACGCGCTGACGCTGCGCGGCCCCGGCATCGAGACCACCCAGCCGCTGCGCGTGCGCGGCCTGCCCGACGACTTCCGCGCGGCCTGGCGTGCCAACAACGCCCGCTTTCCGCTCGGCGTGGACCTGCTGCTGGCCAGCGGGCCGCACTTCTGCGCCATGACGCGCACCACGCAGGTGGAGGACTGACATGTACGTAGCCGTCAAGGGTGGCGAGCGCGCCATCCTCAATTCCTACCGGATGCTGGACACCTATCGCCGCGGCGACCCGTCCGTGCCCGACGTCACGCTGGCGCAGATCCGCGAGCAGATGCCGCTGGCCGTGGCCCGCGTGATGGCCGAGGGCTCGCTGTACGACCCGCACCTGGCCGCGCTGGCGCTGAAGCAGGCGGCCGGCGACCAGATCGAGGCCATCTTCCTGCTGCGCGCGTACCGCACCACGCTGGCGCGCTTTGGCTACACCGCGCCGCTGGACACCGGCACCATGCAGTTGCAGCGCCGCATCTCGTCGACGTTCAAGGACGTGCCCGGCGGACAGGTGCTGGGACCCACCTACGACTACACCCAGCGGCTGCTCGACTTCACGCTGGAAGCGGGCCGCGAGCCGGAGCCGCTGACGCCGTCGCCCGCGCCGCTCGCGGCCAGCATGCCGCGCGTGACCGGCCTGCTCGAAGCCGAATCGCTGGTCGAGGCCGACACGATCCCCGACGGCGACCCCGCCCCGCCCGACCTGACGCGCGAGCCGCTGTCCTTCCCGGCCGGGCGCCCGGCGCGGCTGCAGAACCTGGCCCGCGCCGACGAGGGCTTCCTGCTGTCGATGGGCTACTCCACGCAGCGTGGCTACGGCAACTCGCACCCGTTCGCGGCCGAGATCCGCTACGGAAGCTGCGAGGTCGAGATGTTCATCGAGGAGCTGGGCTTCGCGGTGACCGTGGGCGAGGTGGAGCTGACCGAGTGCCAGATGGTGAGCCAGTTCGCCGGCAACGCCGACGAGGCGCCGCGCCTGACGCGCGGCTACGGGCTGGTGTTCGGCTACAACGAGCGCAAGGCCATGTCGATGGCGCTGGTGGACCGCGCGATGCGGGCCGCCGAACTGGGCGAGGCCGCCGACAACCCCGCCAACGACATCGAGTTCATGCTGTACCACAGCGACAACGTCGAGGCGTCGGGCTTCGTCCAGCACCTGAAGCTGCCGCACTACGTCGACTTCCAGGCCAACCTGGAACTGCTGCGCCGGCTGCGCGCCGCGCAGGGCGAGCCGGCGGCCCAGGCATCCCAGGCCGACCAGGCCGCCCCAACGCAACCGCAACCGTCGCCATCGCAAGAGGAGTCGCTGGCATGACCGCCGCCCACGCCACCCCCGTCACCGCCCCCGTGGCGCGCGACGACCACTACAACTTCGGCTACCTGGACGAATCGACCAAGCGCATGCTGCGCCGCGCGCTGCTCAAGGCCGTGGCCATTCCCGGCTACCAGGTGCCGTTCGGCAGCCGCGAGATGCCGCTGCCCTACGGCTGGGGCACCGGCGGCATCCAGGTGACGGCCGCCATCATCGGCCGGCAGGACGTGCTCAAGGTGATCGACCAGGGCTCCGACGACACCACGAACGCCATCAACATCCGCCGCTTCTTCGGCCGCGTGACCGGCGTGCAGACCACCGAGCGCACCGCCGAGGCGACGATCATCCAGACCCGCCACCGCATTCCCGAGACGAAGCTGCGCGCGGGCCAGACCATGGTCTACCAGGTGCCCATCCCCGAGCCGTTGCGCTGGCTGGAACCGAGCGAGACCGAAACACGCACGATGCACGCGCTGGCCGAGTATGGGTCCATGCACGTCAAGCTCTACGAGGACATCGCCCACCATGGCCATATCGCCACGACGTACGACTACCCGGTCATCGTCAACCAGCGCTACATGATGCGCCCGTCGCCGATCCCCAAGTTCGACAACCCCAAGCTGGACCGCAGCCCGGCGCTGATGCTGTTCGGCGCCGGCCGCGAGAAGCGCGTGTACGCGGTGCCGCCGTACACGTCGGTCAAGAGCCTGGACTTCGTGGACCACCCGTTCACCGTCGAGAAGTGGTCGAGCTGCTGCGCGCAGTGCGGCGCCACCGACAGCTACCTGGACGAGATCATCACCGACGATGCCGGCACGCGCATGTTCGTGTGCTCGGACACCGAGTACTGCGCCGACCGCCAGGCCGCGCAGGCCGTGCAGACCGCCGCCGGAGGCCAGCCATGAACGCCACACCGCTGCTGTCCGTCCGCAGCCTGACCCACACGTGGGACGGCACGCACGGCTGCCATGACGTCAGCTTCGACCTGTATCCCGGCGAGGTGCTCTGCGTGGTTGGCGAATCGGGCTCCGGCAAGAGCACGCTGCTGCAGGCACTGTCGATGCAGGTGCGCGCCCAGCGCGGCAGCGTGCACTACGACATGCGCGAGACCGGGCTGACCAACCTCGCGTCGCTGTCCAGCGCGCGCATGCGGCTGCTGGCCCGCACCGACTGGGGCTTCGTGCGCCAGCACGCCCGCGACGGCCTGCGCATGCAGGTCAGCGCCGGCGCCAACATCGCCGAGCGGCTGATGGCCGTGGGCCACCGCCACTATGGCGACCTGCGCGAGATTGCCGGCGCGTGGCTGGAGAAGATGGAAATCGACCTGGCCCGGCTGGACGACGTGCCGGGCACGTTCTCGGGCGGCATGCAACAGCGGCTGCAGATTGCGCGCAACCTGGTCACCCATCCGCGCCTGGTCTTCATGGACGAGCCGACCGCGTCGCTGGACGTGTCGGTGCAGGCCCGCCTGCTGGACCTGATGCGCCGCCTGGTGACCGACCTGGGCCTGGCCGCCGTGCTGGTCACGCACGACCTGGCCGTGGCGCGGCTGCTGGCCCACCGCACGCTCGTGATGCAGGGCGGCCGCGTGGTGGAACAGGGCCTGACCGACCAGATTCTCGACGACCCGCAGCACCCGTACACCCAGCTGCTGGTTTCCTCCATCCTGCAGGGCTGACCATGATGCAAGCAGATACCGCCAAGCTGGTCGAGGTGCGCGGCCTCGGCAAGATGTTCACGTTGCACAACCAGGGCGGCATCCGGCTGCCCGTGCTGCAGGCCATCGACTTCGACGCGTCGCGCGGCGAATGCCTGGTGCTGTCCGGCCGCTCGGGCACCGGCAAGAGCACGCTGCTGCGCTGCCTCTACGGCAACTACCTGGCCACCGAAGGCACGATCCGGCTGCGCGACACCAGCGCGCCCGGCGAGCCGTGGGTGGCCCTGACCGGCGCGCCCGAGCAGCAGGTGCTGCGGCTGCGGCGCGACGTGATCGGCTACGTCTCGCAGTTCCTGCGCGCCATCCCGCGCGTGTCCGCGCTGGACGTGGTGGCCGATCCGCTGCAGCAGCGCGGCGCCAGCCACGAGGAAGCGCGCGCCCGCGCGGCCGTGCTGCTGGAACGGCTGAACCTGCCGCGCCGGCTCTGGGACCTGCCGCCCGCCACGTTCTCGGGCGGCGAGCAGCAGCGCGTGAACATCGCGCGCGGGCTGATCGGCGGGCACCCGGTGCTGCTGCTGGACGAACCGACTGCCTCGCTCGACGCCGACAACCGCGCCGTGGTCATCGCCCTGATCCGCGAAGCACTGGCCGAGGGCCGCGCGCTGATCGGCATCTTCCACGACGAGGCCGTGCGCGACGCCGTGGCCACGCGCGCGCTGCCGCTGCAACCCGTGGTGGCCGCCAACGCATGAAGCCCTGGACGCCCTGAAGCCCGCCGCCGAGCCCCGCCTCGACATATCGCCCCCAACCCCCGACTCCGAACCGGACATGTCCTCCACCTACCTGACGCACGCCACGCTGGTCCTGCCCGACCGCGTGCTGCATGACAGCGCCCTGCTGATCGCCGATGGCCAGATCACCGCCATCGAACCGGCCGCGGCCCCCGCCGGCGCGCAAGTGATCGACCTGCGCGGCCACACCGTGATGCCGGGCTTGATCGACGTCCACTGCGACGCCATCGAAAAGGAAGTGGAACCGCGCGCCAACGTGCTGTTCCCGCTTGACTTTGCCGTGGCGCAGGTGGACCGCCGCAACGCCGCGGCCGGCATCACCACGCCGTACCACGCGCTGTCGTTCGCCTGCAACCAGTTCGGCGTGCGCAACAACGACACGGCCGCCACGCTGGTGCGCACCGTGGCCGCCTACAACCGGCACGGGCTGGTCGACAACCGCATCCACTGCCGCTACGAGGTGACCGACGCGGCGGCCGTGCCGGTGCTGGAGGCGCTGATGGCCGAAGGCGTGGTGGACCTGCTGTCGGTCATGGACCACTCGCCCGGCCAGGGCCAGTTCAAGACGCTCGACGCCTATCTGTCGTACATGATGGGCAACCACGGCATGAGCCGCGACGAGGCCGCCGACGCGGCCGCGCGCAAGACCGCCGAGCTGGACGGCGCCACCGAGCGCGTGAACCGCCTGGTGGCGCAGGCCCACGCGCTGGGCATCCCGACGGCCAGCCATGACGACGATTCGCCGCAGCGCATTGCCGCCATGCAGGCGCTTGGCGTGCGCATGAGCGAGTTTCCGATCAACCTGGAGACGGCGCGCGCCGCGTCGGCGCATCGGCTGCCGACCATCCTGGGCGCGCCCAACGTGCTGCGCGGCAAGAGCCAGAGCGGGTCGATGCGGGCCATCGACGCCATCCAGGCCGGCGTGGGCAACATCCTCTGCTCGGACTACCAGCCGTCGACGCTCATTGCCGCCGCGTTTGCCGCGTCGCGGCTGGCCGGGCTGCCGCTGAACGACGCGCTGGCGCTGGTCACCGCCAATCCGGCCGACGCCTGCCTGCTGGCCGACCGCGGCCGGCTGCTGCCGGGCCAGCGCGCCGACGTGATCGCCGTGGCCAGCGTGGCCGATCAGCCGCTGGTCACGCACACGTGGTCGGCCGGGCGGCTGGTGTTCGCGGCCGGCTATCCGGCCGTCCAGCACGCCGCGCCGCGCGAAGGCGCGCTGCAGGCGGTGGCCTGAGCGCCGGCCGGGCGGGACGTGGGCCGCACGTCGCTCGAACGCGCGTTTGCGCCGCGAGCGTGGCCCGCGGGCCCGGCCGCACCATGCAAAAGGCCGCGCATCGGCACCGGTGCGCGGCCACATCCATTGACTATAGGCGCTGGACCTTACCGGCGCACGCTAGGGCTAGTCCCCATCACATAGCGCTGGCCTTTGCCCGGCGATCCCCTACATTGAAAGCGGCGGAGGCCAGAGGGGATCGGACATGAAGTCAATACGCATGACAGTGCCAGCGATGCTGGCACTTTTTTTGTTCGCGGGCTGCGCGGACCTGCTGCCGCAGAAGGTGGACCGCTCGCCGCCGCTGGCCGGCCCCAACGTGAACACCGACACCACCTACCCGCCCGCGCCCGAGACCCGCGCCACGCCCATCGCCGCGCGCGAGATCAACATGGCCGGCGTCTGCCGGCGCACCGAGGAGGACGGCTTTCGCGAGGACGCCGTGGTCCGCGTGGCGCACAACGCGGTGCAGTCGCTGAGCTGGAAGCTCTGGGTGTCGCGCAAGGGATCGTGCCGCTTTGACCTGGAGCAGTTCAAGCAGGTCCAGCAGACGCCGCACATCGAACTGCACGCCGTGGATGGCAGCGGCTGCAAGCTCATGGTCTGGCAGGACCCGCGCCGCATCACGCTGGCCCACGCGCGCTGCGAGAAGTACTGCACGCCCGGCATCTACGAGCAGGCGTGGCCGGTACTGTTCGACCCCAAGAGCGGAAGCTGCGCGCAGATCCGCTGAGCCCCGCCCGCCGCTACTTGCCCTTCGGCACGCGTCCGAGCAGGTAGAACGCGTCGTTGGGCCGCATGCCGATGGTGTTGGCCATGCGGTTCGACAGCCCGAAAAACGCCGTGATCGCGGCGATGTCCCAGGCGTCCTCGTCGTCAAAGCCGTGCGCGCGCAGCGCCGCGAAGTCGGTCTCGTCGACCGTGTGCGACGCCTGGCAGACCTTCATCGCGAAATCGAGCATCGCGCGCTGGCGCGGCGCAATGTCGGCCTTGCGGTAGTTGACCGCCACCTGGTCCGCCACGAGCGGCTTCTTCTCGTAGATCCGCAGGATCGCGCCGTGGGCCACCACGCAGTAGAGGCACTGGTTGGCGCCCGACGTCGCCACGACGATCATCTCCCGGTCGCCCTTGGTCAGGTTGCCGGTCTCCTTGAGCATCAGCGCGTCGTGATAGGCGAAGAACGCGCGGCACTCGTCGGGCCGGTGGGCCAGCGCCAGGAACACGTTCGGGACGAAACCGGCCTTTTCCTGCACTTCCAGCACGCGCTGGCGCAGGTCGTCGGGCAGATCAGCAATGGCGGGGACGGGGTAGCGGCTGATGGGGGGCTGGGCGGGAGTTTGTGCGGCCTCGGTCATGTCTGTCTCCTGTCGGGTGTCGGGTCCCCGTATCGGTACATGCGATACATGCGGTACAGCCCGGCCATGGCACCCCGCCATGGCCGTCGGATGCTGGCAGCTTACTCCGCCGCGGTGGCGAACTGGATCCGGTGCAGCCCGGCGTACAGGCCGCCCTTGGCCAGCAGCTCGCCATGGCTGCCGGATTCGGCCACGCGGCCCTGCTCAAGCACCACGATGCGGTCGGCGTTCTCGATGGTCGACAGCCGGTGGGCGATGACCAGCGTCGTGCGGCCCTGCATCAGCGTTTCCAGCGCGGCCTGGACCTGGCGCTCCGACTCGGAATCGAGCGCCGAGGTGGCTTCGTCCAGGATCAGGATCGGCGCGTCCTTGTAGATGGCCCGGGCGATGGCCAGGCGCTGCCGCTGCCCGCCGGACAGCTTCATCCCGTTGTCGCCGATGTTCGTCTCCAGCCCTTCCGGCAGGCCGCGCACCACATCGGTCAGGTAGGCCGCCGCCAGCGCCCGCTCCACGCGGGCCAGATCGATTTCCTCGCGCGGATGTACGCCATACGCCACATTCGCAGCGACCGTATCGTTGAACAGCACCACGTCCTGGCTGACGAATGCAATCTGGCGGCGCAGGTCGGCCAGGCCGAACTGGTCGACCGGCTTGCCGTCCAGCACGATGCGGCCTTCGGTGGGATCAAAGAAGCGCGGCAGCAGGTTGACCAGCGTGGTCTTGCCGCTACCCGACGGTCCAACCAGCGCCACCACCTCGCCCGGCGCGGCGTGGAAGCTGACGCGGTTCAGCGCGGGCCGGCCGGCATCGCCATAGCGAAAGCCGACGTTGTCGAACACGAGGTCGCCCTGCGCGCGCGCCAGCGGCAGGCCGCCGGTCTGGGCCTCGACCGGCTCGTCGATCAGGCCGAAGATCATTTCGGCGGCGGTCAGGCCGCGCTGCAGCGGCTGGTTCAGGTCGGTCAGGTGCTTGAGCGGCGAGATCAGCAGCAGCATCGCCATGACAAAGCCGGTGAATCCGCCGATCGTGGTCTGGTTGCCCTGCGCCTGCACCATTGCGATGGTCAGGATCACGGACAGCGCCAGCGACGCCAGGAACGCCGTCACCGGCTGGTTCAGCCCGCCCGCCACCGCCATGCGCATCGAATAGCCGCGCAGCCGCTCGGCCATCGTCGCAAAGCGCGCGGTCTCGTACGCCTCGCCGCCGTGCAGCTTGACGACCTTGTAGCCGCCGGCCGCCTCCTCCACCACGTACGCGGCCGTATTGGTCAGCGCCTGGTGCTCGCGGTTCAGCCGGCGCAGGCGGCGGTTCACCTTCGACATCACGAAGCCGATGGTCGGCAGCAGCACGGCCACCACCAACGTCAGGCGCCAGTTCGTGTAGAACAGGTAGACCAGCAGCGCCAGCACGGTCAGCGAGTCGCGCACCAGCGTGATCAGCACGCCGGTCAGGATCTGCATGACCTGGTTGACCTCGAAGATCACGGCGTTGATCAGCGACGCGGCGGTATTGCGGTGGTAGAACAGCGCGGGGGCGTGGAGCATGCGGTCGAACATCTGCATTCGCATCTTCAGCAGCACGCGGTTCGAGATCAGCGACAGCAGGTAGCCGGACGCGAACTGCGCCACGCCGCGCACCAGCGCCACGCCCACCAGCAGCGCCGGCACGTGCCAGAGCTTGCCGGCGTAGCTGCCGCCGAAACCCTTGTCCAGCAGGTCGTTGACGACCTTGGGGATGATCCCCTCGCTGGCGGCGACCAGCGCCATGGCCAGGATGGCCAGCACGAAGTTGCGCGTCTCGGGCTTCAGGTACGCCCAGACGCGCTTGAGGGTTTCGGTTTCCTGGGGCGTTTGCTTTTTACTGTCGTTCACGTTGGCTCCACCTGCCGACCGGAGACCGCGCCGACTGCCGCTAGAATGGCGGGCGAATCCGGTCTGCGCGATGCGTCGCAAGCATGTCTATGAAAATCTCTGCCGTACTGATTACAAAGAACGAGGCCCACAACATCCGGGCGTGCCTCGAGAGTGTCTCCTGGTGCGACCGCGCGATTATAGTGGACTCCGGCAGCACGGACGGCACGCTGGAGATCGCCCGCGCCATGGGTGCCGAGGTCCACGAAACGGCCGGCTGGCCCGGCTTCGGCCCCCAGAAGAACCTGGCCCTGGACAAGGTGCGCAGCGAGTGGGTGCTGTCGATCGACGCCGACGAGCGCGTCACGCCCGCGCTGCGCGACGAGATCCTGGCCGCCATCGACTCCGGCCGCGCCGACGCCTACGACATGCCGCGCCTGTCGCGCTTCTGCGGCCGCTTCATGCGCCACAGCGGCTGGTACCCGGACCGCCTGACCCGGGTCTTCCGCACCGGCCGCGCCCGGTTCACCGACGACATCGTCCACGAGAACGTGGTCACCGACGGCCCCATCGGCCACCTGAAAACCCCGTTGCTGCACTACACGTACGACGATTTCTCGCAGGTGCTGCGCAAGATCGACCAGTACTCGACGCTGGGCGCCCAGCAGGCGTTCCAGCGCGGCAAGCGCGCCACGGTACTGAGCGCCTGGACCCACGGTAGCTGGGCGTTCCTGCGCACGTGGCTGCTGCGCCGGGGCTTTCTGGACGGCCCCCAGGGGCTGGCCGTCGCGCTGATGAACGGCCAGGCCAGCTACTACAAGTACATCAAGCTTTGGCTGCTGCAGCAGCAGGCGCTGAACCCGTCCGCTGCGTCAGCCGATCCACCAGCGCGCTGAACGCCGCCGCCGTGGGGCCGAAGCCCATCTGCTCGACGTGCCGGGCGGCATGGGCCAGCAGCGCCTCGCGCAGCGCGGCATCGTGCAGGCCCCGGTCGATGGCCGCCGCCATCGCGGGTACGTCGCCCACCGGGACGAGCAGGCCGGCGCGGCCGTCGTCCAGCATCTCGCGCGGGCCCACCGGACAGTCGCTGCTGACCACGACCTGACCCACCGTCAGCGCCTCGATCAGCACGTTGCCGAGCCCTTCCATCTTGGAGCTGAAGGCCATCAGCCGGGCATTGCGCATCCAGGCAAACGGATTGGCCTGGAATCCGACGAACTTCACGCGCGCCGCGACGCAAAGCTCGCTTGCCAGCGCTTCCAGCGCCGGGCGGGACGGGCCTTCCCCGACGATGACCAGATCCTCGTCGATGCCCCGATCCGCCAGCAACGCATAGGCCCGCAGCAGCGTGGCAAAGTCCTTCTGGCTCTCTTCGAGCCGGGCCACGGACACGATGTACGGCTGCGTCGGCAAGCCCTCGGGCGTCTGCCTGGACATCGCGCGGATGCGTTCCAGGTCGAACGCGTTGTACAGCTTGACGAAGCGGTCCGCCGCCTCCGGAATCAGGCGCCGCGCATCGGCCGCCATGGTTTCGTTGAGCATGACCACCGCGTCATAGTCTTCCCGGCACTGGTGCCGCAGCTTGCGCAGCTTGCGGCCGTGCCCCGTCGCCAGATGCGCCACGCTGAAGTGCTGGTAGCCGATCATCGGCACCGGCAGCGGGCCGGTGATGCGCGACAGCGACATGTCGTAGTCGACCACGGCGTCATAGCCGCCCTGCGCCAGGATCCGCATGAAGCGGCGCCGGACGATGGGCTTGCGCACCGGCGGCAGCAGCACCTCTTCGTAGAGCTTGCCCAGCAGCCCGAGCTTGCGCTGCTTCTTTAGCTGGCGGCAATGCGACAGCCACGGCGCTTCGGCCAGCACATGGACCTTGACGCTGGCCGGCAGGCGCGCGCGGAAATGGGACGCCAGTTCGGGCGACGGATAGGTCACCGTCAGCCCAAGCTCGAACCGGTCCTGCAGCGACGTGAGCAGCGACACCAGCGACGTCTCGATGCCGCCATGCAGGAAGTGCGTGACGTGGAACAGGACGGCGGGTTTGCTTGCCGTGCCCGCCGACTGGTCGACCATCCCCTCAGCCATAGAGCATCCGCACGCTGTCGCCGAGCGCTCCGCGCAGGCTGGCCAGCGCCTCCTCGGACGGCGTGATCTGCCACTGGTCGCCCAGCATCGCCTCGCAGCGGGCCGTGCGGTTGACGTAGCTGACGCGCACCGGCACGCCCGGCTGCTGCGCCCCATTGGCCAGGAACGGCGTCAGCAGCTCGCGCAGCCGTTCCGTGGAAGCGTTGCCGTTGAAGCCCAGGCACACGGCCTCCGCATACCGCGCCCGCGCCGCCACCATGTCCATGACCGATTCGGCCGTGAAGCGGACGCCGCCCGTGAATGTGTCGTGGCGGGCGTTGCCCTGGGCGATGATCAGCTCGTCCTCGCGGAACATGTGGCGGTTGGCGTCGTACAGCTCACTGAAGACCGTCATCTCGATCTGGGCCGTGCCGTCGTCGATCATGACGATGATCAGCTTGCCCCGCTGCGTCATCTGCGTGCGGATGCCCATGATGACGCCGGCAATCACCTTGCCGCGGACGTCGCGGCCGTAGCCGCCGCCGTTGCCCTGCACTTCCTTTTCCAGCGCGGCCAGCGTGCCCTTGACGAACCTGCGTACTTCGTCGCGCGAGGCGTCGAACAGGTGGCCGGAGAAGTAGTAGCCCAGCGCCTGCTTTTCTTCCTGCAGCGTGCGCTTGGCCGTCCAGCGCGGTTCGTCGACCAGCAACGGCCGGTGGGCGTCGCCCGCGTCGTCCATCAGGTCGAACAGCGACACCTGGTTGGCGGACTCGGCCTTCTGCTCGGCAGCTTCCATGGCGATCGACACCGATGCCAGCAACTGCGCGCGGTTGTCGTTGAGGCTGTCGAACGCGCCGGCGCGGATCAGCGCCTCGATGGTCCGGCGGTTGACCTGTCGACGGTCCACGCGCTCGCAGAAGTCGAACAGGTCCGCAAACGGCTTCTCCTCGCGCGCGCGCAGGATGTCCTCGATGGCGCCCTGGCCCGAGCCCTTGATGCCGCCCAGGCCATAGCGGATGGTTTTGGCATCGGTCGGCGCGAAGCGGTATTCGCTGGCATTGACGTCCGGCGGCAGCACCGCGATGCCGTTCAGGCGGCAATCCTCGTAGAGGATCTTGACCTTGTCGGTGTCGTCCATGGCCAGCGACATGTTGGCTGCCAGGAATTCCGCCGGATGGTGCGCCTTGAGCCAGGCCGTGTAGTAGGCCAGCAGCGCGTAGGCGGCCGCGTGCGACTTGTTGAAGCCGTAGCCCGCGAACTTTTCCATCAGGTCGAAGATGTCGTCGGCCTGCTGGGCGCTCAGGCCGTTCTTGTCGGCGCCCTCGCGGAACAGCTCGCGGTGCTTGGCCATTTCCTCGGGCTTCTTCTTGCCCATGGCGCGGCGCAGCAGGTCGGCGCCGCCGAGCGAGTAGCCGCCGATGATCTGCGCCATCTGCATCACCTGCTCCTGGTAGACCATGATGCCGTAGGTCTCCTTGAGCACCGGCTCCACGCGCGGATCGGGATACTCGACCTTCTCCCGGCCGTGCTTGCGTGCGCAGAAGCTGGGGATCAGGTCCATCGGGCCCGGCCGGTAGAGCGCCACCAGCGCGATGATGTCCTCGAAGCGGTCGGGCTTGGCGTCCTTGAGCATGCCCTGCATGCCGCGGCTTTCAAGCTGGAACACGGCGACCGTGTTGGCCGTCTTCAGGATGTCGAACGCGGGGCCGTCGTCGAGCGGGATCTGGCTGCAGTTCCAGTCGGCCTTGCTTGGGTCCAGGCGCCGGATGTAGCGCTCGGCCCAGTCCAGGATCGTCAGCGTGGTCAGGCCCAGAAAGTCGAACTTGACCAGGCCGGCCGCTTCCACGTCGTCCTTGTCGTACTGGCTGACGACGCCGCTCATGCCGTCGGTGCCCTGCGTGTAGAGCGGGCAGAAATCGGTCAGCCGGCCCGGGGCGATCAGCACCCCGCCGGCGTGCATGCCGACGTTGCGCGTCATGCCCTCCACCCGCTGCGCCAGTTCCAGCAACTGGCGGACTTCCTCCTCGTTGCGCTCGCGCTCGGCCAGCGCCGGCTCTTCCTTCTTCGCTTCCTCCAGCGTCACGAGCTTGCCGGGCTTGAACGGAATCAGCTTGGCGACGCTATCGACAAAGCCGTAGCCCAGGTCCAGCACGCGGCCCACGTCGCGCACGGCGGCCTTGGCGGCCATCGTGCCGAACGTGGCAATCTGCGACACGGCGTCCTTGCCGTACTTCTCCTTGACGTACGTGATCACGCGGTCACGGCCGTGCTGGCAGAAGTCGATGTCGAAGTCGGGCATCGACACCCGCTCCGGGTTCAGGAAGCGCTCGAACAGCAGTGCGTACTTGAGCGGGTCGAGGTCGGTAATGCCCAGCGCGTACGCCACCAGCGAGCCAGCGCCCGAGCCCCGGCCCGGGCCTACCGGCACGCCGTTGTTCTTGGCCCAGTTGATGAAGTCCGCGACGATCAGGAAGTAGCCGGGGAAGCCCATCTTGATGATGGTGCCGGTCTCGAATTCCAGCCGGGCGTAGTACTCGGGCCGCTTGCGCTCGCGCTCCGCGTCGTCGGGGAACAGCACGGCCAGCCGCTTTTCAAGGCCGTCCTTGGCCATGAAGACCAGGTAGTCGTCCAGCGACATGCCGTCGGGCGTCGGGAACAGCGGCAGCCGTGGCTTGCCCAGTTCCAGCGTCAGGTTGCAGCGCTTGGCGATTTCCACCGAATTCTGCAGCGCGCTCGGGATGTCGGCGAACAGCGCGCACATCTCGTCCTGCGTCTTGAAATACTGGTCGGTCGTGAAGCGGCGGGTGCGGCGCGGGTTGGCGAGCAGCTCGCCCTCGGCGATGCAGACGCGCGCCTCGTGCGCCGTGAAATCGTCGGGCGACATGAACTGCACCGGATGCGTCGCCACCACGGGCAACTGCATGGCGGCCGCCAACGGCACGGCCTGCTGGATGTAGGCGTCGGTGCCGGGATGCCCGGCCCGTTGCAGTTCGATATAGAAGCGGCCCGGAAACACGCTGGCCCAATGGGCCGCCGCGCGCCGCGCGCCGTCTTCGTTGCCGTTGGCCAGCGCCTGGCCGATATCGCCGCCCATGGCGCCGGACAGCGCGATCATGCCCGTGGCCAGCGGCAGCCCTTCCTCGCCCGGTTCCTGGAACCAGCCCGGCTCGAACTCGGCGCGGCCGCGATACTGGTTGCCCAGCCAGGCGCGGGACAGCAGCGTGCAGAGGTTCAGGTAGCCGATGCGGTCCTGGACCAGCAACTGCATGCGCGCGGGCTTGTCGCGGTCGTCGGCGTTGGTCAGCCAGACGTCGGCGCCGACGATCGGCTTGACGCCGCCGCCGCGGGCTTCCTTGTAGAAGCGGATCAGGCCGAACGCATTGGCCAGGTCGGTCAGCGCAAGCGCGCCCATGCCGTCCTTGGCGGCGGCCTTGACGGCGTCTTCCAGGCGGACGATGCCGTCGACGACCGAATATTCGGAATGCAGGCGAAGGTGTACGAAGCGGGGTGCAGACATAGGGCGCCATTGTACCGGCTCGTCCCCGGTGGAAACCTGAGAGTTTTCGCAAAATGGGGGGCCGCGGGGCTTGCGGCGCGCGGTGTGCGGCGTGCGCGCGACGCCCGCGCCGCCGCTTCGGGACGGGTATCGGCGGGGCCGATCAGCGGCTATAATTTCGCCTTTCCAATCAGGCAGTTACCGGCGCGCCCAGCGCCGGCAAGGCAGCGTCGCTCCATGCAGATCGTCAACATTTCGGCTTACAAGTTCGTCACGCTCGACGATATCGAGACCCTGCGCCCCGCCATGCGCGAGCGCTGCGAGGCGGCCGGCCTGAAAGGCACGATCCTGCTCGCGCCGGAGGGCATCAACATGTTCCTGGCCGGCACCCGCGCGCAGATCGACGGCTTCATGGCGTGGCTGCACGCCGACGCGCGGTTTGCGGACATCGGGCCCAAGGAAAGCCTGTCCGCGAACCAGCCGTTCAAGCGCATGCTGGTGCGCGCCAAGAAGGAAATCATCACGATGAAGATGCCGCTGATCCGCCCCGAGGCGGGTCGGGCGCCGGCGGTGCGGCCGGTGGACCTCAAGCGCTGGCTGGACCAAGGCCATGACGACGAGGGGCGGCCCGTGGTGATGCTGGACACGCGCAATGACTTTGAAGTGGCGGTGGGGACCTTCGACGGGGCCGTCGAGTACAACCTGTCGAAATTCAGCGAATTCCCGCCCGCGGTGGCCGAGCACAAGGCGGCGCTGGCAGGCAAGACCGTGGTGTCGTTCTGTACGGGCGGCATCCGCTGCGAAAAGGCCGCCATCCACATGCAGGAAGTGGGGATCGAGCGCGTCTACCAGCTCGAAGGCGGCATCCTGAAGTATTTCGAGGAGGTCGGCGGCAGCCACTACCACGGCGACTGCTTCGTGTTCGACTACCGGACCGCGCTGAATCCGAACCTGGAACCGGCTGGCCCGGTGCAGTGCTTCGCCTGCCGCGCCGTGGTGACGCCCGAAGAGCAGCAGGGACCGGCCTACGTGGTGGGCAAGAGTTGCCCGCATTGCGCGGACGCGACCGCCGCCGCGTGAAGCCGTGTGCCAGCCTCAGGCCGCCAGCAGGTGGTAGAGGTTGCGCAGCATCCCGGCCGTCGCGCCCCAGATGAAACGGTGGCCGCCGCCTTCGCGCGGATAGGGCATCGCATAGAACTGACGCTCGCCGCCTTCCCATCGGAACAGCCGGCGCTCGTGGCGCGACGGGTCCATCAGGAACGCCAGCGGCACCTCGAAGATATCGGCCACCTCGCCGGCATCGGCCTGCAACGTGAAGCCGGAACGGACCAGGCCGACGATCGGGCTGACGTGGTAGCCGGTGCCGGTAATGTAGTCCGGCAGCGATCCCAGCACCTCGATGAAGTCGCGCTGCAGGCCGATTTCTTCCTCAGTCTCGCGCAGCGCGGTGGCGATGCGGTCGGCATCGTAGGTTTCCTGGCGCCCGCCCGGAAAGCTGATCTGACCCGCGTGTGACGAAAGATTCGCATTGCGCTCGGTCAGCAGCACGGTCAGGCCGTCGCGGCGCTCAACCAGCGGCACCAGCACCGCGGCTTCGCGCAAGCCGCGCGTCTTGTCGTAGATCCGCGACTCGTCGGTCAGCTCTGGCTCCCAGGCCGGCGGGGAGAGCAGCCGGTGCCGGATGAAATCGGGTTGCATGCGCGGCGCGGTGAGCGGCGCGCGGCGACTGTCGGTCTCGATAACGGGCAGTGCCTCGGGGTCGAATTTGGGGCGCATAACGGCGTCAAGTATGACAGAACGGCAATTGTTGCATCGCAGCATCTGATGGCGCCGCGCGGCGTTTCAATGCAAAAAGGACACCCGAGGGTGTCCTTCGCAATGCCGGAGCGGCGCCGGTTTCCCGGCACCCGCTGGAACAGCTTACTCGGCGGCGGCGGCCGTCTTGGCCTTCGTCACCAGCTTTTCCTTGATACGTGCCGACTTGCCCGAACGCTCGCGCAGGTAGTACAGCTTCGCGCGACGGACGTCGCCGCGACGCTTGACTTCGATGCCGGCGATCAGCGGCGAGTACAGCTGGAACGTACGTTCCACGCCTTCACCCGACGAGATCTTGCGCACGATGAAGGAGCTGTTCAGACCACGGTTACGCTTGGCGATCACCACGCCTTCGTAAGCCTGCACGCGCTTGCGGTTACCTTCCACCACGTTCACGTTGACGATCACGGTGTCGCCAGGTGCGAATGCGGGGATGGTCTTGTTCGCGGTCAGACGCGCGATCTCGTCCTTCTCGATTTGCTCGATGAGATTCATCGTTTTCTCCATAACCATCGTACCGGCGTTATATACCCGTAACCGGGCCCCGGCAGAGGATGGGGTTTTCACTTGGCAGGAGCGAACTCCTGCCCTGCTTTCGCCGCCAGGGTCGACAGGTACTTCTCGTCGGCCTTGGACAACAATCCTTGCTCGCGCGCGGCCTCGATCAGGTCGGGACGCTTGCGGGCAGTATTGGCCAGCGCCTGCTGGCGCCGCCATTTCTCGATCTCGGCGTGATGGCCCCCGAGCAACACATCGGGCACCCGCACGCCTTCGTATTCTTCCGGCCGCGTGTAGTGCGGACAGTCGAGCAGGCCATTGACAAAGCTGTCCTGCACCGCCGACTGCGCATCGCCCAGCACACCGGGCAGATGCCGCACCACCGCGTCGATCAGCGCCATGGCCGGCAGTTCGCCGCCCGACAGCACGAAATCGCCGAGGCTGATTTCCTCGTCCACGCGACGGTCGATCAACCGCTGGTCGATCGCCTCGTAGCGCCCGCACACCAGCACCAGTCCGGGCCGCTGCGCCAGTTCCATGACCTTGGCGTGCGTGAGCGTGGCGCCCTGGGGCGACATCAGCACCACGTGCGGCCGTGCCACGCCCGCGTCCGACTGCGCCGCACCGGCGGCATCGATTGCATCCTCAAGCGGCTTGGCCAGCATCACCATGCCGGGGCCGCCACCGTAGGGCCGATCGTCGATCGTCCGGTAGTTGTCGACCGTGAAGTCACGGGGATTCCAGGCGCGCAACGCGTAGCGCTGCTGCTTGGCTGCCCGGCTGGTAATGCCCCAGTCGGTCAGCGCACGAAACATCTCGGGAAACAGCGTGATTACATCGAACTGCATCAGCGCCTCCCTCGACGGCAATTCAGGTACTTCAGTAGTCCAGCCCCCAGTCGACCACGATGCGCCGGGCCGACGTATCGACCGTGCGCAGGAACGCATCGACAAACGGGATCAGCCGCTCGGCGGCCTTGCCGTCCGGCAGCTGGTAGGCCACCTGGAGAATCTGGTGCGCGCCATTGTCGATCAGGCCGGTCACGTCGCCGAGCGTTTCGCCCTGCTCGTTGACCACGGCGCAACCGATCAGGTCCACCCAGTAGAACTCACCTTCTTCCGGCGCGGGAAAATCCGCACGTCGGATCCAGACGCGGCGCCCCTTGAGCATTTCTGCCACATTGCGATCCGAAACGCCGGTGGCTTGCGCCACCACGGTACCGCTGTGCTCCCGCGACTGGGAAATCTTGACGCTGATGGCGTCCGCCGCTTCGGCGGATGCAGTGACCACGCCGGCCGGCGGCGCACGCAGCAGCCACCAGCGCCGGGCATGAAGCAATGCGGAGGCGTCGTCCGCATGCGGCTGGACCTTGATCCAGCCCCGGATGCCGTAGGCCGCGCCCACGTAGCCAACCTCGACGAGATCGTCGGGCAGGCTGTCCGTGAACAGCAGCGATGCGGGCAGTCTGGCCTGCTTGCCCGCCGCACCACCATGCGTGGTGGCGTTCGACAGGTTCAGCGGCTTGCGGCCGGTGGCGGTGCCAGTCACGTGTGCCGGGCGTCTTGATGCATCAGTGCGCACCGGTAACGGCGCGCCTGTACAACGATCAGGCTGCAGCCTTGGTGGCGGCTTGCTTGACCAGGCGGGCAACGGTCGGCGACAGTTGGGCGCCAACGCCTTGCCAGTAGGCCAGACGGTCCTGCACCACGCGCAGGCCTTCTTCCTTGTCGGAAGCCAGCGGGTTGTAGAAGCCAACGCGCTCGATGAAACGGCCATCGCGACGGTTGCGCGAATCGGTAGCAACGATATTGAAGAACGGGCGCTTCTTGCTGCCGCCGCGAGCCAGACGGATTACGACCATGTTAATTCCTCGAAAAAACGGGGTGTGCGAACACGAAACGCAAGAGTATAGCCCACTTCCCGAGTCCAAACAAACACTTAGGGCTTTCCAGCACGCGGGCGGCCCGCGCAGGCGATGCCGACGCAACACCGGGCCGGGCATGCCGTGGCGAAAACCGCGAACCGGGTCAGCGTCATATGGATGAATCGGCACTTTTCGAAATGGCGAAACACTGGCCGATGCCGCCTGCATTCCAACGATGCGACGCACATCGGCAGCATCCGAGAACACCTTCTAATCCCCGCCAAACCCACAGTATCGCGGCACTGCGGCCGACCCGCCAAAGCTGCCAAAAATGACGAAACACTCCGTTACACCGGTAACGGGTTTCGCATAGGTCGCCAGACCCTCCGTGCGTACCATGAACCCACGCCTGACTCATCACCTGCTACAGGACATTGGGATTGCACATGCTTACCCGCCCCCACCTGCGCCATCTGGTGGCTGGTACCGTGGCCGTCATCGGCCTGGTTGGCACCATCGCCACCAGCCACGCTCAAGTTGCCTTCTGGCAGCGCGCCTTCGCCGAACACCCGGTGCGGATGGGCCGTGCGGGCCCCGGCTGGGACATCGCGAGTGTACGCGCCGAAAACCGCGACCACGTGCAGGCACAGATCGACCGGATGGAACAGCGCGCGCGCAATGACGACCGCCTCAGCGGCCGTCCGCCAGGACCCGGCCACGCCGGCGACGACCGTGGCGGCCGGCAGTCCGGCGGCGTCGACCGCAACAACCCTGGCGACACTGCGATGCGCGGCACCGAGATGCGCCCCGCCAATGTCGGCCCCGGCTGGCAGGCGCGCGGACGCGACGGTGGCCGCTGACGGCGGCGAGCCCGCCTCACACCACCCCAACGGCCGGAACTTCCGGCCGTTTTCCATTGTCACTTCAGAGTGCGTGCCACAAAACGCCGCACAGGCTGCCGCCCGGCGATGTCCGGGGCCGTCCAGCGTGCCGCTGTTGCGCAGACGGCAATCGAACTGACCTGCCTCTGCCCGGCACCCACTGCCCGGGCCCCGGAGGCCGGGCGCGGCCTCCACAAGAACGACTTGTCGAGGTTCATCATGTCTCCCCTGCTTCACGACCTGGCCCGACACGCGGGCCAGTTGTCGTTGTCGATACTGTTCATGCTGTTGCTGACCGTCATCCTCTACAGCGAGACGCACGTCTCGGCGCTGGTCTCCGGCGCGCTGGCGTGGATGTGGCCGTCCTGACGCCCGCCTGACGCTACAATGGGCGCCGATGCCGCCGGCATCGCCTGGAATCCCCTGGAATCCCCTTCGCACCGCCCTGCCCCACGATGCCAGCCGCCAGCCCGTCCGCCCCCATTTCCCGTGATCCCAGCCGCGCACCCGGCACGCCGCGTGGCAAGTCCAAGCTGGCCACCGTTGCGCTGGCCTTCCTGCTGGGCAGCCTTGGCGCCCATCGTTTCTACCTGAAGGGTGCGCGCGACCTGGCGGGCTGGGCGCATCTGCTGGCCACCACGGCTGGCGCGCTCGGCGTGGCGTCGCTGATCCTGGGCGTAGGCAGCACGCCGCTGAACTGGACGTTCGCGGTAGCGGGCGGCGCGTCGGTCATCGGCGCGTTTCTGACGGCCATCGTGTTCGGCCTGCGGCCGGACGACAAATGGGACCAGCGCTACAACGCCCATGGGCAGCCCACGCGCTCGGGCTGGCCGGTGGTCATCCTCGTGATCCTGTCGCTGATGATCGGCACCGGCCTGCTGATGGCGGGGCTGGCCATCAGCTTCCAGACCTTTTTCGAGTCGCAGGTGGAAGCCGCCAAGGCCCTGTCGCAGGAATAGCGGCACCCCCGCATCACACCGTCGTGACAACTTCGTAACGATCGCGCCGCGCGCGCGTGGATCGCCCATACTGCTTAGGTTCAGGTTCGACGCCGGTTCCCGGCGTCACGAATAGGAGGGCAGATGGAACATCCAAGCTACGAAGAGGGACGCCTCGCGGCGATCGCTGTCCGGCTGGCCATGTCGTCTGGCTTGCCGCCAGTCAATGCCAAGGCCGCGCTGGAACTGGCCTGCCGCATGATCGACGACAATCTCAACACGCCCGCTCCGGGCCGCAAGGAAGCTCAGAAGAGCGAGCCCCGCCTGTCACCCCCGTCGCGTGGCCGGATCGGCCTGGGTGGTGGCGTGAACCGCGAGCTATCGAGTTCGAAACGGTTATAGCGAAACCCGAGACGATCGGCGGCCTTGTAGAAGCGCTGCCGGATCAGATCGGCCCAGATTCCCGTGCCGCGCATGCGCGAGGCGAAATCGGCGTCATAGTCCTTGCCGCCACGCATCTCGCGCACGCGGTTCATGACCCGCTCGGCACGGCCCGGGAAATGCGCCTGCAGCCACTCCTGGAACAGCGGCCGCACTTCCCACGGCAATCTCAGCACGATGTAGTTCGCATAGACGGCGCCAGCCTCGCGCGCCGCCTCCAGAATCCTTTCCAGATCCGGTTCCGTGATGAACGGGATGACCGGCGCCACGCTCACGCCCACCGGGATGCCCGCGTCGGTCAGCTCGCGGATCGTGCGCAGCCGCCGCGCCGGCGTGGCCGCCCGGGGCTCCAGCGTGCGGGCCAGGTCGGCGTCGAGCGTGGTGATCGTGACGGCCGCCACGGCCAGCCGCTGCGCCGCCATGGGGGCCAGCAGGTCGATGTCGCGCTCGATCAGCGACGACTTGGTGATCAGTGCCACCGGGTGACGGGTTTCATGCAGCACTTCGAGAATGCCGCGCGTGATGCGCTGCGTGCGTTCGATGGGCTGGTAGGCGTCGGTGTTGACGCCCAGCGCAAGGGTTTCGCAGCGATACGATGGACGCGACAGCGTCTCGCGCAGCCGCTCGGCGGCATTGGCCTTGGCGTAGAGTTTTGTCTCGAAATCGAGACCCGGCGACAGGTCCAGGTAGGCATGCGTCGGCCGCGCAAAGCAGTAGATGCAGCCGTGCTCGCAGCCGCGATAGGGATTCAGCGAAACATCGAACGGGATGTCGGGCGACGCGTTGCGCGTCAGGATCGACCTGGCCTGCTCCAGGCTCACCTGCGTGACGATCCGGGGCGGTGCCGACGCTGCCGGCTCGGCCGATTCCGCAGCCAGGTCGGCCCCGGCGGGCCGCCAGCCATCATCGAACTCGTCGCGCGCATCGCGTGCAAAGCGACCCTGGAGGTTGCTGACCGCGCCTCGACCCTTGGTGGGAAGCGCGGCCGGGGGGCGATTGGGGGGCATGGAATCTCGTCGCGAACCGAACCGGATACTGTATGAATATACAGTATTGCCACGCAACCCCCAACCGCTTTGTCAGGCCGTGGCGGCGGCGCCGCTTTCCTTGCCGTCCACCGCAATCGCCAGTGTCTCCTTGATCTCTTCCATCACGACATAGCTTTTCGACTGCGCCGCGCCGGGCAGTTGCAGCAGGATGTCGCCCAGCAGCCGCCGGTACTCGCCGATCTCACGGATGCGCGCCTTGATCAGGTAGTCGAAGTCGCCCGACACCAGATGGCATTCCAGCACCTCGGGAATCCGCAGTACCTCGCGCCGGAACTGCTCGAACATGTTCCCCGACTTGTTGTTCAGCGAGATCTCGACGAAGACCAGCAGGGCGCTGCCCAGCGCCGCGGGGTTCAGCCGCGCGTAATAGCCCATGATCACGCCGTCGCGCTCCAGCCGTTTCACGCGCTCGATGCATGGCGTGATGGTCAATCCGACCTGCTCGGCCAGGTCCTTCATCGAGATGCGGCCGTCGGCCTGCAGCATCGCCAGGATCTTGCGATCCAGCCGGTCCAGCGCGCGCACGGGCGGGCGGCTCGTTCTCATGATTTTTTCCTGTTTTCCCGAAAATTTCACGAACTATGCCTGCTTCGAAGTCAATAGTATAGAAGCGAATTCTTCATCAGCCCCCTTTGGCAGTACGGAGCCCCCGAAAATGCGCGTTCTTGTTCTTGGCAGTGGCGTGATTGGCGTCACGAGTGCGTGGTATCTGGCCCGGGCCGGTCACGAAGTGACCGTCGTGGACCGGGAAAGCGGGCCCGCGCTGGGCACCAGCTTTGCCAATGCCGGCCAGATCTCGCCGGGCTACGCGTCGCCGTGGGCGGCGCCGGGCGTGCCGCTCAAGGCCATCAAGTGGATGTTCCAGGAACACGCGCCGCTGTCGATCAAACCCGATGGCACGCTGTTCCAGCTCCAGTGGATGTGGCAGATGCTGCAGAACTGCACGGCCGACCGCTATGCGGTGAACAAGGAGCGCATGGTGCGGCTGGCCGAGTACAGCCGCGACTGCATCCGCACGCTGCGCGCCGAGACCGGCATCGCCTACGAGGGCCGCCAGCAGGGCACGCTGCAGGTCTTTCGCACCCAGGCCCAGCTCGACGCCGCCGCGCGCGACATCGCCGTGCTGGAAGACGCCGGTGTGCCCTACGAATTGCTTTCGCGCGACGATCTCGGCGCGAGCGAACCGGCGCTCGCCGCTGCCGGCCAGAAGCTGGCTGGCGGCCTGCGCCTGCCGAACGATGAAACCGGGGATTGCCAGCTGTTTACCGAGCGGCTGGCAGCCATGGCCGCGTCGATCGGCGTGCAGTTCCTCTACGACCGGTCGATCGACGGCCTGCTGACGACCGGCGATGCCGTGACCGGCGTGCTGGTCGACGGCAAGCCGATGACGGCCGATGCCGTGGTGGTGGCGCTGGGCAGTTGGTCCACGCCGTTCGTGAAGCCGGTGCTGCGCGGGCTGTCGAACCTGCCGGTCTATCCGCTCAAGGGCTTCTCGATCACGGTGCCGCTGGTGGACGCGGCCAGGAGCCCGGTGTCGACCGTGCTCGACGAGACCTACAAGGTTGCCATCACGCGTTTCGACGACCGCATCCGCGTGGGCGGCATGGCGCAGATCGTCGGCTACGACCGCTCGCTGGACCCGAACAAGCGCCGCACGCTGGAGCACGTGGTCAACGACCTGTTCCCCGGCGCCGGCGACGTCAGCCGCGCGACGTTCTGGACCGGGCTGCGTCCGATGACGCCCGACGGCACGCCGGTGGTCGGCCCGGCCGGCATCCGCGGCCTGTGGCTCAACACCGGCCACGGCACGCTGGGCTGGACGATGGCCTGCGGCTCGGGCCAGTTGCTGTCCGACCTGGTCTCCGGCACCCGCCCGGCCATCCGCGCCGACGACCTCTCGGTGGACCGCTACCGCAAGACGCCGCCCGCGCGGCACGTGCCGCGGCCGGCCACGGCGTAATAAAAAAGGCGACCTCCGGGTCGCCTTTTTGCTGGGGCTGGCTGTCCGCCAGCTTGCTCAGAACTGCTCGGCCGACATCGCCTTGACCGGCTCCGCCCCGTCAACGATGGCCGCGCGCAGCCCCGACGCCTGCGACAGGATGTGCTGGCCGAAGAAATGCGCGGTGGCGATCTTGGCGTCGTGGAAGGCCGGGTCCTCGGCGCGTTTGGCGTCGGCCGCCAGCATCGCGCGCGCCAGTTGCCAGCCCGACAGCACGATGCCGCAGAGCTTCAGGTACGGCACGCTGCCCGCGAACACCGCATTCGGATCGCCCTTGGCGTTGTCGACCACGAACCGGACCACCGCCTCCAGCGCCTCGCGGCCCTGCCTGAGCTGGGCCTGCACGGCCAGGAACGGTGCGCCGCCATGCTCGCCCAGCCGGTTCTCGGTCTCGGCGATGCTCGCGCAGATCGCGCGCGCCACGGCGCCGCCGTCGCGCACGGTCTTGCGGCCGACCAGATCGTTGGCCTGGATGGCCGTCGTGCCTTCGTAGATCGGCAGGATACGGGCGTCGCGGTAGTGCTGCGCGGCGCCGGTTTCCTCGATGAACCCCATGCCGCCGTGCACCTGCACGCCCAGGCTGGTGACGTCGATCGACAGCTCCGTGCTCCAGCCCTTGACCACCGGCACCAGGAACTCGTACAGCGCCATGTTCTGGCGGCGTACGGACTCGTCCGGATGCTGGTGCGCCACGTCGCTGGCCGCAGCCGCCACGTAGGCCACGCTGCGCGCGCCTTCGATCAGCGCGCGCATCGTCATCAGCATGCGCTTGACGTCGGGATGGTGGATGATCGTCACGCCTTCGCGCGCCGAGCCATCGACCGGACGGCTCTGCACGCGCTCGCGCGCGTAGGCCACGGCCTGCTGGTAGGCGCGTTCGGAGACGGCGATGCCCTGCATGCCGACCGAGAAGCGCGCCGCGTTCATCATGATGAACATGTATTCCAGGCCACGGTTTTCCTCGCCGACCAGCGTGCCAATGGCGCCGCCCTGGTCGCCAAACTGCAGCACCGCCGTGGGGCTGGCCTTGATGCCGAGCTTGTGCTCGATCGACACGCATTCCACGTCGTTGCGCGCGCCCAGCGACCCGTCCGCGTTCACCAGGAACTTCGGCACGATGAACAGCGAGATGCCCTTGACCCCTTCGGGCGCGTCGGGCGTGCGGGCCAGCACCAGGTGGACGATGTTGTCCGCCATGTCGTGCTCGCCGTAGGTAATGAAGATCTTCGTGCCGAATACCTTGTACGTGCCGTCGCCCTGCGGCTCGGCGCGCGTGCGCACCGCGGCCAGGTCGGACCCGGCCTGGGGCTCGGTCAGGTTCATCGTGCCGGTCCATTCGCCCGAGATCAGCCGGGGCAGGAACAGCGACTTCTGCGCGTCGGTGCCGGCCGTCAGCAGCGCCTCGATGGCGCCGTCGGTCAGCAGCGGGCACAGCGCGAACGACAGGTTCGCCGTGTTCAGCATTTCGTTGCACGGCGTGGCGACGAGCTTGGGCAGACCCTGCCCGCCGAAGTCCGCCGGATGCAGCACGCCCTGCCAGCCGCCTTCGCCAAACTGGCGGAACGCGTCGCGAAAGCCCGGCGTGGTCGTGACAACACCGTCCTTCCAGCTACTCGGCTGGATGTCGCCAGCGCGGTTCAGCGGCGCCACCACCTGTTCGTTGAACTTGGCGGCCTCCTCCAGCACAGCCTGCGCCGTGTCCGGCGTGGCGTCCTCGTAGCCCGGCAACTGGCTGATCTGTGCCAGACCGGCCAGTTCGTTCATGACGAACAGCATGTCCTTGAGCGGTGCGCGGTAGGTCATCGTATGTCTCCACGATCTCGTAAAAAAGCCGCTCGCGGGATCACCCGGAACGGCTTCGACATTCTTGCTGCTTGCGGCCGGTTCAATGCGTTGTCGAACCGGCCGTTCGGGCCTGTCAGCCCAGCGCGGCCACCAGTTCCGGCACCACGGTGTTCAGGTCGCCCACCAGGCCGTAGTCCGCCACCGAGAAGATCGGGGCTTCGGCGTCCTTGTTGATCGCGACGATCACCTTGGAGTCCTTCATGCCGGCCAGATGCTGGATCGCGCCCGAGATACCGACGGCGATGTACAGCTGCGGGGCGACGATCTTGCCGGTCTGGCCCACCTGGTAGTCGTTCGGCACGAAGCCGGCATCGACTGCGGCACGCGAGGCACCCAGCGCGGCGCCGAGCTTGTCGGCCAGCGGGGTCAGCACCTTGGTGTAGTTCTCGCCCGAACCCACGCCACGGCCACCCGAGACGATGATCTTGGCGGCGGTCAGTTCCGGACGGTCGCTCTTGGTCACTTCACGCGACACGAATTGCGAGATGCCCGCGTCGGCAACGGCCGGCAGCGTGTCCACCGTGGCCGAGCCACCTTCCGCGGCGGCCGGGTCGAACGCCGTGCCACGCACGGTGATCACCTTGATCTTGTCTTCCGACTTGACCGTGGCAATCGCGTTGCCGGCGTAGATCGGACGCTCGAACGTGTCGGGCGAATCGACCTTGGTGATGTCCGACAGCTGCGCCACGTCCAGCTTGGCGGCCACGCGCGGCAGGATGTTCTTGCCCGAGGCCGTGGCCGGGGCAACGATGTGCGAGTAATCGCTGGCAATGGCCAGGATCTGTTCGCCCACGTTCTCGGCCAGGCCGTCGGCAAAGTGCGGTGCGTCGGCCAGCAGGACCTTCGCCACGCCCGCGATCTTCGCGGCGGCGTCGGCGGCGGCCTTGGCGTTGGAACCGGCCACCAGCACGTGGACGTCGCCGCCGCACTGGGCGGCTGCCGTCACGGCGTTCAGCGTGGCGGCCTTGATCGATTGGTTGTCGTGTTCAGCAATGACAAGTGCAGTCATGTTCTCTCTCCCCGCGCTCAGATAACCTTGGCTTCCGACTTCAGCTTTTGCACCAGCGTGGCCACATCAGGGACCATCACGCCAGCGCTGCGCTTGGCCGGCTCCACGACCTTCACGGTCTGCAGGCGCGGCTTGACGTCGACGCCGAGATCTTCCGGCTTCACGGTTTCCAGCGGCTTCTTCTTGGCCTTCATGATGTTCGGCAGCGTCACGTAGCGCGGCTCGTTCAGGCGCAGGTCCGTGGTCACCACGGCCGGCAGCTTGACCGACACGGTTTCCAGGCCGCCATCCACCTCGCGCGTCACCGACGCCTTGCCATCGGCCACCACCACCTTCGAGGCGAAGGTGGCTTGCGGCAGGCCGGCCAGCGCGGCCACCATCTGGCCGGTCTGGTTGGAGTCGTCGTCGATGGCCTGCTTGCCCAGAATCACCAGGCTCGGCTGTTCCTTGTCGATCATTGCCTTGAGCACCTTGGCCACGGCCAGGGGCTGCAGGTCTTCACCGGATTCCACCAGGATGCCGCGGTCGGCGCCAATGGCCATCGCGGTACGCAGGGTTTCCTGGCACTGGGCCACGCCGCACGACACGGCAACCACCTCGGTGACGACGCCAGCTTCCTTCAGGCGCACGGCCTCTTCCACGGCGATTTCGTCGAACGGGTTCATGCTCATCTTGACGTTGGCCAGGTCGACGCCCGTGCCATCCGACTTCACGCGGACCTTGACGTTGTAGTCCACCACCCGCTTGACTGCGACGAGTACTTTCATGCGCTCACTCCACTGATAGCTGATAGTTCCAAAGTTTGAATCGCTCGCCATTATAACCACCGGGGTGGCGCAGCTTTAGTTTTTCGAACGATCGTACTATTTTATCGACAAAGAATTGCCGGGCATAGCCGGCAACTCGCAGAATCTTTAGATATTGTGCCGCAGGATGCCCCGGCGGCCCAGCGTCTGGATGAAAACCCCTAGAAATTACCAGGCGGTGATCACAGATTCCTTAAAAGTGCTTTGCACGTATTGCTTGATCTCGGGCGAGTGATACGCCTTGACCAGCTTGGCCACCCACGGCTTGTCCTTGTCGGCCGCGCGGATCGCGATCAGGTTGGCGTACGGACCCTTCGGACCCTCCATGGCGATGGCATCGCGCGTGGGCGACAGGCCAGCCGACTCGGCGTAGTTGCCGTTGATGGCGGCGGCGTCCAGGTCGTCGAGCGAGCGCGGCAGCTGGGCGGCGTCCAGTTCGACGATCTTGATCTTCTTCGGGTTCTCGACGATGTCGAGCGGCGTGGCCTTCAGGCCGGCATCGGCACGCAGCTTGATCACGCCCTTCGACTGCAGCAGCAGCAGGCCGCGGCCGCCGTTGGTCGGATCGTTCGGCACGCCCACGCGGGCGCCCTGCTTCAACTGGTCCAGCGACTTGATCTTCTTCGAGTAGACGCCCATCGGGAACGTCACGGTAAAGCCCGCGTGCGTGAACTTGTAGCCGCGGTCCTTGATCTGGGCTTCCAGGTACGGCAGGTGCTGGTAGCTGTTGGCGTCGAGGTCGCCAGCGGCCAGCGCGGCGTTCGGCTGGATGTAGTCGCTGAACTCCACCACCTGGATGTTCAGGCCGTCCTTGGCCGCCACCTTCTTCACCTGCTCCATGATCTGCGCGTGCGGGCCACCGGTCACGCCCACCTTGATCGGCTTGTCCTGCGCGAGCACGCCAGCCGACACCACCACACCCAGCGCCAGCACGGCGCCCTTCAGCACGTTACGACGTTGCATTTCGATTTACCCCAAGTTTCCCTGTCAAGAACTAGTATTTCAACGATGGCTGATCCGACGGACCAGCAAGTCGCCGAAGCTCTGTACCGCCTGCACGAACACGATCAGGATCAGCACGACGGCGACCATGATCTCGGTGATGTAGCGCTGGTAGCCGTAGCGGATGCCCAGGTCGCCCAGCCCGCCGCCGCCAATCGCGCCGGCCATGGCCGAATAGCCAACCAGGCTCACGAACGTGATGGTCAGGCCGGCCACGATGCCGGGCATGGCCTCGGGCAGCAGCACCTTCCAGACGATCTGCCGGGTGGTGGCGCCCATCGACTGCGCCGCCTCGACCAAACCCTTGTCGACCTCGCGCAGCGCCGCTTCCACGAGCCGCGCGATGAACGGGATGGCCGCGATCGTCAGCGGCACGATGGCCGCCGTGGTGCCAATGGACGACCCGACGATGAAGCGCGTGAACGGAATGACCACCACCAGCAGGATGATGAACGGGATCGAGCGTACCGCGTTGACCACCACGCCGATGGTCCGGTTGAACAGCGGGTGCGACAGCACGCCGCCCCGGTTGGTCAGGTGCAGCAGCACGCCCAGCGGCACGCCCAGCAGCGCGCCGACCACGCCGGAGATGCACACCATCAGCAGCGTCTCGTAGAACGACGTCAGGAACAGGTCGAGCATTTCAGACCACATGGTCGATCTCCTCCACGACGACGCCTTGCGCCTGCAGATAGTCCATGGCCGCGCGCACGCTGGCCGGGTCGCCCGTGGCCATGATCGCCAGCGAGCCGAACGCCTGGCCCTGGATCTCGTCGATATGGCCATGCAGGATGTTGAAGTCCAGCCCGTGCTGGCGGATTGCCTGCGCCAGCACGGGCTGGTCGACGTTCTCGCCCGTGAAGGCCAGCCGGTAGACGTGGTCGCGTCCGTTGCCGAGCCGGCTTTCCACGCGCTTGAGCACGCTGGCCGGCAGTTCCTGGGCGATCACGTCGCCGATCATGGCGCGCGTTACCTCGTGCTGCGGACGCAGGAAGACGTCGATCACGCGGCCCGTCTCCACCACCTCGCCAGCCTCCAGCACGGCCACGCGGTCGCAGACCTGTTTGATCACTTCCATCTGGTGCGTGATCATGACGATGGTCAGGCCCAGTTCCTTGTTGATGCGCTTGAGCAGTTCCAGGATCGAGCGCGTGGTCTCGGGGTCCAGCGCCGAGGTGGCTTCGTCCGACAGCAACACCTTCGGCTTGCTGGCCAGCGCCCGGGCGATCCCCACCCGCTGCTTCTGGCCGCCGCTGATCTGCGCGGGATGGCGGTCGCGCAACGCCGACAGGCCGACCAGTTCCAGCAGCGGCTCGACGGTCGCCGCAATCTCCTGCTTCGACTTGCCCGCCAGCTCCAGCGGCAGCGCCACGTTGTCATAGACCGTGCGCGACGACAGCAGGTTGAAATGCTGGAAGATCATGCCGATTTCGCGCCGCGCCTCGCGTAGCGCGCCGTTGCCCAGCGCGGTGAGATCCTGGCCGTCGACGACCACGCGGCCGCTGGTGGGCCGGTTCAGCAGGTTGATGGCACGCACCAACGTGCTCTTGCCGGCGCCGCTTCGGCCGATGATGCCGAAGATCTCGCCGGCGGCGATGGTGAGGCTGACGTCGCGCAGCGCATGCACCTCCCCCGACCCGCCGGGGAACCGCTGCGAGAGTCCTTGCAGTTCGATCATGGAACGAGAAAAGAAAACGGCAACAGCGCGGGGGTCTCCTGCGTTGTTGCCGCACTTATTTTTATGAAGCCCGCATTTTATGCGATCCGCTTCATACCGCAAACGAGATTTTTCTGAAAGCCTTATGCACTGGCGTCATATAGACGACAGATAAGCGCCTTTTTAGTCACATTGCGGCAGGCTTACGCCTCCATCAGCACCTTCAGATGGGCGAACACGCTGCGGGCCAGCGCGCTGAGGTTGTAGCCGCCTTCCAGGCAACTGACGATGCGGCCCTGGGCGTGGGTCTTGGCCACCTGCACCAGTTGCTCGGTGATCCACGTGTAGTCCTGCTCCACGAGCCCCATCTGGCCCAGGTCGTCCTCGCGGTGGGCGTCGAAGCCGGCCGAGATGAACAGCATCTCGGGCTTGAATTCGTGCAGGCGCGGCAGCCAGATCGTTTCCACCACCTCCCGGACGGCCATGCCGTTCGTGTACGCCGGCAGCGGGATGTTCGACATGTTCGTCGCCACGTGCTCGGTGCCGCTGTACGGATAGAACGGGTGCTGGAAGAAGCTGCACATCAGCACCTGCGGATCGTCGCGGAACGCCGCCTCGGTGCCGTTGCCGTGGTGGACGTCGAAATCGATCACGGCCACGCGCTGCAGCCCGTGCACGGCCAGCGCGTGCCGGGCGGCAATCGCCACGTTGTTGAAGAAGCAGAAGCCCATCGCATGGTCGGGCTCAGCGTGGTGGCCGGGCGGGCGCACGCAGCAGAACGCGTTCTCCACCTGGCCCGCCATCACGGCGTCGGTGGCCGCCACGGCCGCGCCGGCCGCGTGCGTGGCGGCGGTCAGCGTGTGGCGGTTCATGGAGGTGTCGGGATCGATCGCGAAATAGCCGGTCGACGGGCTGTTGGCGGCCAGGCTGGCAACGTAGTCGGGCCGGTGCACGCGCTCGATCTGCGCTTCGGTGGCGGCCGGGGCATCGCGCCGGTCGAGCAGGCCGTCCATCCCGTGCGAAATCAGGTGGTCCTCGATGGCCTGCAGCCGTTCAGGGCATTCGGGATGGAAGAACCCCATCTCGTGCAACTGGAACGACGGATGCGTGTAGTAACCCGTTGGCATTTTCGATTTGGGTCAAGTTTGTCTCCAGCCGTTACGTTAGCACAGGACGTGCCCGGCTTCCGCCGGCGGAACTTCGTAACCAAATGCCCTGCAACGGGGCGTCGCGTGTATCGCATCCGCTATACTCGGTGCGACTTGCAAAGGACATCATGACCGACCAACAGCGCTCCCTGCGCCGCCCGCTGCTGGGCGCCGCAATCACCGCTGCCGCATTGGGCCTGTGCGGCGTTTCTCCCGGGCTCGTGGCCGCCGGACGCCGCCGCGTCAGTGTCCGGGAAGAAGAAATCGAACCGGGCCGCTATCAGAACCACCCCCAGGCACGCGCGTTCATCGACGAGATGGTGGCGCGCAACGGCTTGCCCCGCGCCGAGCTGGAATCGTATTTCAGCCAGGCCGTGTACTCGGCAACCGTGTCGCGCCTGATCATGCCGCCGACCACGCCGGGCAAGAAAAGCTGGCGCGCCTACCGGTCGCGGTTCATCGAGCCGATCCGCATCAACGCCGGCGTCCGCTTCTGGCAACAGAACCGCGAGACGCTGCGCCGCGCCGAAGCCGAGTTTGGCGTGCCGGCGTCGGTCATCGTCGGGATCATCGGCGTGGAAACGATCTACGGCCGCGACATGGGCACGTTCCGCGTGATCGACTCGCTGTCGACGCTGGCGTTCGACTACCCCGACACGCCCAACCGCGACGCCCGCACCAAACTGTTCCGCAACCAGCTGGCCGACTACCTGCTCTGGTGCCGCGACACGAAGACCGACGTGTTCTCGGTGCTCGGCTCGTACGCCGGGGCCGTGGGCATCCCGCAGTTCATGCCGACGAGCCTGCGCGAATACGCCGTGGACTACGACGGCGACAGCCACGTGGACCTGCGCAACAGCCCCACCGACGCCATCGGCAGCGTCGGCCGCTTTCTGCAGCTGCACGGCTGGGAACAGAACCGGCCCGTGGTGTGGCGCATCGGCGCCGATGCCGGCAGCCTGGGCGTGGCGACGGCCGCCGCCGATGGCGAACCGTGGCCCACGCGGACGCTGAACCAGTTGACCAAGGCCGGGCTGCGCGTGGACGAGCCGATCGACCTGCAGCGCGAGGCGGAAACCGGCGTGCTGGTGGTGGACCTGCCCACCCCGGACCAGCCGACCGAGTACATGATCGGCCTGCGCAATTTTTACGTCCTCACGCGCTACAACCGCAGCTTCTTTTACGCGCTGGCGGTCTACCAGCTGGGCGAGGCGGTGAAGGCGGCCATGGCCTGACCGGCCGCGCCGCGGTCAGCAACAAAAAAGCCCCGCAGGCTTCCGCCGCGGGGCTTTTTCATGGGCGCCGGCGTGGCCGGCGTGACTGGCGTAGTGACGGTCAGGCCGGAAACACACCCGTCGACAGATAGCGGTCGCCACGGTCGCAGACCACGAAGACGATCGTCGCGTTTTCCACTTCCTCGGCGATCCGCAGCGCCACGCACAGCGCGCCGGCGGCCGAGATGCCGCAGAAGATGCCCTCTTCGCGCGCCATGCGGCGGGCCATGTGCTCGGCGTCGGCCTGCGTGACCGGTTCCTGGCGGTCGATGAACTTCGGATCGTAGATCTTCGGCAGGTACGCTTCGGGCCACTTGCGGATGCCCGGGATGCGCGAGCCTTCGGCCGGCTGGGCGCCGATGACCTGGATGGCCGAATTCTTTTCCTTGAGGTAGCGCGACACGCCCGTGATCGTGCCGGTGGTGCCCATCGCCGAGACAAAGTGGGTGATCCGGCCCTCGGTGTCCTGCCACAGTTCGGGGCCCGTGGTCTCGTAGTGCGCCAGCGGGTTGTCCGGGTTGGCGAACTGGTCCAGGATCACGCCCTTGCCTTCGCGCTCCATGGCATCGGCCAGGTCGCGCGCGTACTCCATGCCGCCCTTGACCGGCGTGAGGATGATCTCGGCGCCGTACGCCGCCATGCTCTGGCGACGCTCCAGGCTCAGGTCCTCGGGCATGATCAGCACCATGCGATACCCGCGGATGGCGGCGGCCATGGCCAGCGCGATGCCGGTATTGCCCGACGTGGCCTCGATCAGCGTGTCGCCCGGCTTGATGCGGCCCCGTTCCTCGGCGCGGCGGATCATCGACAGCGCGGGCCGGTCCTTGACCGAGCCGGCCGGGTTGTTGCCTTCGAGCTTGCCGAGAATCACGTTGCCGCGTGCTTCGATGGCGGCGCCCGGAATGCGCTGCAGTCGTACCAGCGGCGTGTTGCCGATGGTGTCTTCAATCGTCTTGTAGGCCATGGGGGAGGAGCGGATCAATCGCGGGTGAGTCGGTTTTTTCGTGGCTCATTGTAATGCACCGACCTTACCCGCAACGGCCGGCGGGCCATTCCGGCCCGCCGCTGGCGCGGCGCCTAGTGCGCCAGGCCCTGGTCCTCGGGGTGCCGGCTGCCCAGCAGGTGGTACAGCAGAATGGCGCCGAACGTGGCGGTGCCGATGCCACCCAGCGTCATGCCGCCAAACTTCAGCGTCAGGTCGCCAGCGGCCACGGTCAGCGTGGCGCCCACGGTGATCAGGTTGCGCGAACTGGAGAAGTCCACGTGGTTCTGCACCCAGATGCGGCCGGCCGTGGCCGAAATCAGGCCGAACACGACGATCGTCAGGCCGCCGATCACCGGGCCCGGGATCGTCAGGATCAGCGCGCCGAACTTCGGCGAGAAGCCGAGCAGGATCGCAACGGCCGCCGCGACGACGAAGATCAGCGTCGAGTAGATCCGCGTCACGGCCATCACGCCCATGTTCTCGGCGTAGGTGGTCACGCCCGTGCCGCCGCCGGACGCCGACAGCATCGTGGCCACGCCATCGCCGATAAAGGCCCGGCCGATGTACGGGTCGAGATTGCGGCCCGTCATCACGCCGATGGCCTTGATGTGGCCCAGGTTCTCGGCCACGAGCACGATGGCCACGGGGGCAATCAGCAGCATGGCGCTGGGTTCGAACACCGGCGCGGTGAACGCCGGCATGCCGAACCAGCTTGCCGCCGCCACGCCCGAGAAGTCGATGGCCTTGCCCATGCCCATCACGTTGGTGGCCACAAAGTAGGCAAGGTAGCCGGCCAGGCCGCCCAGCAGCACTGGCAGGCGTCCGAGCATGCCGGGCGCGCGCACCGCGATCAGTCCCACGGCCAGCACCGTCAGCAGGCCCACCCAGGTGTCCAGCGGCGCGCCGCTGACCGCCTTGACCGCCACGGGCGCCAGGTTCAGGCCGATGGCCGCGACGATGGCACCGGTCACCACTGGCGGCATCAGCTTTTCCACCCAGGCGTAGCCGATCATCTGCACGACCAGCCCGATGACCGTATAGAGCGCCCCGGCGGCGATGATGCCGCCCAGCGCCACCGGAATGTTTGCGTTCGGGCCGCTACCGCCGTAGCCCGTGGCCGCGATGACCACCGCGATGAACGCGAAGCTGGAACCCAGGTAGCTGGGCACGCGGCCGCGCACGCAGAAGAAGAACAGCAGCGTGCCGATGCCCGAGAACAGGATGGCGATATTGGGCGGGAAGCCCATCAGGATCGGCGCGATGGCCGTCGAGCCGAACATCGCCACCACGTGCTGGATGCCCGCGAGCAGCGTCTGCCCGGCCGGCAGCCGCTCGTCGGGCGCGATCACGCCCGTTGTCTTGAGGCGCCATTTCGGCAGGAATCCGCCGTCGTCCGTACTGTCCTGGCCATTCGCCATGTTGTGCTCTCCCTGTCAGCCGTCTTTGTTTCAGTCGTTGAATGCTTGTGGTTGCGCGGTGCCCGGGCACCCGCTGCAACGGCGATGCGCATGATACCCCGCACCCCGCATGGTGCAAATCGGCAGCGTTCCGGCACGCCGTGCCGGTCAAGCACAACGCATACCAGCGGCCGTCTGTTGACGCGGGGTACGGGGCTGGGGGCTAGCGCGCGGCTTTCGGGGCTGGCTTGGCGTCCTTGCGGGCTGCCGCGGCGGCCGGGGCCGGCTTGCCGAAGGTCAGCCCGGCCTCCTGCAGGTTGGCGGCCGATTTCGGCCCCACGCCCGCCACGCGGTCGGCCAGGTCGGCGGCGTCCTTGTACGCGCCGTTGCGCTCGCGCTCTTCCAGGATGCGTTTGGCGGTGGCCGGGCCGATGCCCTTCACGGAAGTCAGCGCGGCCTCGTCCGCGCCGTTGACGTCGACGTTGGCGAAGGCCGGCGTCGCGCCGAGCATGGCCAGCGCGCAGGCCACGGCCATGCCGCCGCGGCGCCAGGCGGACAGCGCGGCGCGGGACAGGTCGGACAGATTGAACAGGGCGGACAGGGAACGCCCAGACCGGCGGTCCGTCGTGGATGACTCGATCATTCGGAAAACTCCTTCCTTGTGGTTGAACGCCCGCGCCGGGTGGCGGCGGGAATCGTCAGGATAGGAGTCCGAAAGCGCGTCGGAAGCGGCTGGACACACAAGTTCACATCATCGGCGCGGTTGTGTGTCCGACTGCGATATTACTGTTGCAATGCCGGATTTCTACGAGATTCAAAGCGGTGCGACGTCGCGCTGGCGCGACAGCCGATCAGCTCCGTTCCATCAGCCACTTGCAGTAGCGGCCCACGCCTTCCTGCACGGTCAGGAATGGCGCCTCGTAGCCCGCCGCGCGCAGGCGCGACACGTCGGACTGCGTGAAGCACTGGTACTTGCCGCGCAGCGCGTCGGGAAACTTGATGTACTCGACCAGCCCCTCCTGCACCATTTCCTCCAGCGACAGCGGCGGCTTGTCCTCGGCCTCGCGCAGCGCGTTGACCACCGAGACGGCGATGTCGTTGAACGGCTGCGAGCGGCCGGTGCCAAGGTTGAAGATGCCGGACTTTTCCGGATGATCGAGGAAGTACAGGTTGACCTTGACCACGTCCTCCACGGAAACGAAGTCGCGGCTCTGCGTGCCCGGCGCGTAGCCGTTGTACTCGCCGAACAGCTTGACCGTGCCCTCGGCGCGGAACTGGTTGAAGTGGTGGAACGCCACCGACGCCATGCGGCCCTTGTGGTACTCGCGCGGGCCGTACACGTTGAAGTAGCGGAAGCCGACGATCTGCGAGTGCGGATGCGACGACGCCATCCGGCGCCGCACCACCTGGTCGAACAGGAACTTCGAGTAGCCGTAGACGTTCAGCGGCTTTTCGTACTCGCGATCCTCCCGGAACATCGTAGAAGCGCCATACGTGGCGGCCGACGACGCGTACAGGAACTGCGTGCCCTGCTCCAGGCAGGCTTCCATCAGCGCCAGCGTGTACCGGTAGTTGTTCTCCATCATGTAGCGGCCGTCGGTCTCCATCGTGTCGGAGCAGGCGCCCTCGTGGAACACCGCGCGCACGTTGCCGAAGTCGCCCCGCTTGAACCGCTCGACGAACTCGCCCTTGTCCAGGTAGTCGGCAATCTCGCAGTCCACGAGGTTGCTGAATTTCTCGGCGCGCGTCAGGTTGTCCACGGCGACGATGTTCGTCTCGCCGCGGTCGTTCAGGCCCTTGACGATGTTGCTGCCGATAAAGCCGGCAGCGCCGGTCACGATGATGGTCATGGCGAATTCTGGTCGGGGGGCGCGCCTCAGGAGGCGCCAAACAGTTCGGGATAGGTCACAACGGCGGTGCCCAGCTTGCCGACGACGATGCTGCCGGCACGGTTGGCATGCTGGACGGCTTCCTTGAGCGGCACGCCGGCACCGAGCATGGTGGCCAGGGTGGCAATTACTGTGTCGCCAGCCCCTGATACATCATAGACTTCGCGCGCCTGGGCGGACACGTGCAAGACCTCGGCCTCGGTGTAGAGCGTCATGCCCTCTTCGGACCGTGTGAGCAGCAGCGCCTCAAGATGCAGGTCGCGGCGCAGGTTCTGGGCGCGGATGGTCAGGTCGGCCTCGGTCTTCCAGGCGCCCACCACGGCGCGCATCTCGGCACGGTTCGGCGTGATCAGCGTGGCGCCGCGGTAGCGCGAGTAGTCGTCGCCCTTCGGATCGATCAGCACCATGCGGCCGGCGGCTCGGCCGGCCTCGACCATGCGCGCCACGTGGGTCAGGCCGCCCTTGCCGTAGTCGGACAGCACCAGCACCTGGTAGTCGCCGATCAGCGTCTGGTAGCGGTCCTGTACCGAAGCCAGCACTTCGCTGGCCGGCGCGTTCTCGAAATCCACGCGCAGCAGTTGTTGCTGGTGCGCCACCACGCGCAGCTTGATCGTGGTGTTCAGCGTCGGATCGCGGTGCAGGTATGGCTCCACCTGGCTGGCGGCCAGTAGCGATTCCAGCGTGCGGCCGGGCTCGTCGTCGCCCACCACGCCCAGCATGCCGACCTTGGCGCCCAGCGCGGCCGCGTTGCGCGCCACGTTGGCCGCGCCGCCCAGCCGCTCGTCGCTGCGCTTGATCTGCACCACCGGCACGGGCGCTTCCGGCGAAATACGATTGACGTCGCCGAACCAGTAGCGGTCCAGCATCATGTCGCCCACCACCAGCACTTGCGATTGCCGGATCTGGTCCTGCGGAATGATGGTCTTGCTCATGAACTCTCCTTGCGGCGATGCCGTGCCCGCCTGGGGCGCGGCGGCCGGTCTGGATACACGGATGGTTGGGAAAATCAGTGCGTCGCGTTGGAACGCCCGATCGCGTGGTATTCGATGCCGGCCTGTGCCATGGCATCGGGTTCATAAAGATTGCGGCCGTCGATGATGACGGGCGTCTTGAGCATAGCGCGGATCTGCGAGAAATCGGGGCTGCGGAAGACCTTCCACTCGGTAACGATGACCAGCGCGTCGGCGCCGGCCAGCACGTCCATCTGGGCGGGGCAGAACGTCACGCGGTCCATCGCGCCGGGAATGCCGGCCAGGTCCATCCCTATCACGCGGCGGGCCTCTTCCATTGCCACGGGGTCGTGCACGCGCAGCGACGCCCCGCGCGACACCAGCTCGCGCGCCAGCACGCGCGACGGCGCCTCGCGCATGTCGTCGGTATTGGGCTTGAACGCCAGGCCCCAGACGCCGAACGTCTTGCCTGTCAGATTCTCGCCAAATCGCTTGACCACCTTGCGGCCCAGCACCTGCTTCTGGTCGTCATTGACCGATTCCACGGCCTCCAGCACGCGCATCGGCTTGCCGTAGGCGCTGGCGGTACGCATCAGCGCCTGCACGTCCTTGGGAAAGCACGATCCGCCGTAGCCCGCGCCGGCGTACAGGAAACTGTAGCCGATGCGCGGGTCCGAGCCGATGCCCAGCCGCACCAGTTCGATATCGGCGCCCACCTCGTCAGCCAGGTTGGCCAGCTCGTTCATGAACGAGATGCGGGTGGCCAGCATCGAATTGGCCGCGTACTTCGTGAACTCGGCCGAGCGGACATCCATATAGAACGTGCGCTCGTGGTTGCGGTTGAACGGCGAGTACAACTGGCGCATGATGGCCTGCGCGTGACGGCCGGCCACGTCGGCGGCGCAGCCCAGCACGATGCGGTCCGGGCGCATGAAGTCCTCGACGGCGGCGCCTTCCTTCAGGAACTCGGGGTTCGAGACCACCGAGTACTGCAGGTCCTCCAGCCCGCGCGCGGCCAGTTCCTCGCGGATCACCGCCGCCACGCGGTCGCCGGTGCCCACGGGCACGGTCGACTTGTCCACCACCACCTTGAAGCCGGTCATGTGCCGGCCGATGTTGCGGGCGGCGGCCAGCACGTACTGCAGGTCGGCCGAGCCGTCCTCGTCCGGCGGCGTGCCCACGGCGATGAACTGCACGTCGGCGTGCTCGACGCTGGCGGCCACGTCGGTCGAGAACGTCAGCCGGCCCGCCGCGCGGTTGCGGTCGATCAGTTCCTTGAGCCCGGGCTCGTAGATTGGCACGCCGCCGCTGTTCAGCAGCGCAATCTTCTTTTCATCGACATCGAGGCAGAACACGGCGTTGCCCAGTTCCGCCAGGCAGGCGCCGGTCACCAGGCCAACATAGCCGCTGCCGATAATCGTAACTTTCATTGCGGAAGCTCCACGGAATTCGAATTCGCTTGAGATGACTTAGCCAAGCGCTTCGGAGCGGCGCGGCGCATACGTTTCCCAGCGGTTGCAGCCAGGGCATTGCCAGTAGAACAGCCGGGCCCGGAAGCCGCATTCGCGGCAGGTATAGCGGGCCAGGTTACGCGTGCGAAGTTGCAGAAGATCGCGAATGGCGGCGGTTTCCTTCGCCTGGTCGTCGAGCGTGCCGGCATCGCCCGGGGCAGCCTCGCCGGCCGTGGCCGTCTGCAGCGCCTCGGTTTCGGCGGCCTGGGCCTCGAAGTACCGGGTCAGCGCCAGCAGCGTGGGCTGGCGGCGCAGCTGCTCGCGCATCAGCGCGGCGGCGGCCACCGGGCCGTTCACTTCCAGTTCGGTCCGATAGGCGGTGTCGAGCAGTTCGGGCGCCAGGCTGCTCTTGAGCAGTTCGCGCAGCCATTGCACGGCCTTGCCCTGCTCGCCCAGCGTGGCGTAGGCCTTGACGATGCGGTCGGCCACCAGCGGCAGGTAGGCCGCGTCCTGCGTCTCGATGCCCAGCCAGTGCTGCAGCGCGCCGGGCAGGTCGCCGGCGGCGGCGGCCACGTCGCCAAGCAGGATCGGCGCCCGGACGTTGGCCGGATTCTCCTGGCGGGCGCGGCCGAGCCATTCGATGGCATCTTCGGGACGCTTCTTCTGCAGCGCGTCCTGCGCCAGTTCGCAGCAGAACTGGGCGATCTGCACGCGGTAGTCCTTCTGGTCCAGGGTCTGGAGTTCGCGGGCGGCGTCAATCGCCTTGGCCCACTCTTTCTCGACCTCGTAGAGTTCCAGCAGCACACGCTTGGCCGACGCGGCATACGGCCCCGACATCAGCCGGCGCAGCGATTCCTCGGCACGGTCCAGCAGGCCGGCGCGCAGGAAGTCCTGACCCAGCTCGTAAAGTGCGTGCTCGCGTTCGGGCTCGGGCAGGTCCGGGCGGTTGGCCAGGTTCTGATGGACGCGGATCGCGCGCTCGGTTTCGCCGCGGCGGCGGAACAGCGCGCCCAGCGCAAAGTGCAGCTCGGTGGTTTCGGGGTCCAGCCGCGCCACTTCCACGAAGGCGTCGATCGCCTTGTCGGGTTGTTCGTTCAGCAGGAAATTGAGGCCCTTGAAATAGGAGCGGGGCAAGGCGCCCTGCTCGCTCATTAGCTGCCGCAGGTCGAACCGGGCAGCCATCCAGCCAAGGCCAAAGACAAGTGGCAGCGCCAGCAGCCACCAGGTTTCAAACATCATGGGTCAGACTTTCGGACCGACTACGTTATAAGGTACGCCCGGCTTGGCCTCGGGCGGCACGGCATCCACGGGGGCTGCCGCGGCCCGCACCTCGCCCAGCGCACGGCGCAGGCGGGCTGCCTCCATGCGCTGCCGCATCAGCCCCGGCGCCACCGAGGCCAGCGCGGCCACGATGCCGAGCCCGAAGGCCGCCAGCAGGATCAGGATCAGCGGGGCATGCCAGACGGCGCCGAAGAACAGTTGCAGATCGGCGTCGCCAGTGTTGCGCAGCGCCAGCACGAACAGCAGCACGAACAGGACGATACGGAAGATCCAGGTGACGAGTTTCATGCGAGGAAGGTCATCGGAACGTGAGTGCTTACCCGGTCACGCGGGGGCGCGTCGGGCGTTGCCCGGCCAAGATTCCCGGCATTGTAGCGGAATCACTTCTCGGAAACGGTAACGATTGGTCGCATCGCTGCGCCGACTCCCGCGCACCCGGGCACCCGCGCGCGGAAACGCCCAAAGAAAAAGCGCTCCCGGGGGAGCGCTTTCCTGAAGACTTGCCAGTGATGCAAGAGCCGCGTTATGAGCGAACCAGATTGAGCTGGCCATCCTCGTGCAGCCCGGCCGAAGCCGACTGCGAGGGCGCCAGCGACTGCCCCGCCTTGCCGTGCGACACCTGGCCATTGACGGCCACGATGCCGGACGGCGGCGATGCCGGACGGTCCACCCGCTCGCGCAATTCCTTGCCCGCCTTGAAGTGCGGCACCCGTTTTTCAGGGACCAGCACCCGTTCGCCGGACTTGGGGTTGCGCCCCACGCGAGGGGGCCGCCGGTTCAGACCAAAGCTGCCGAACCCGCGGATCTCGATGCGATGGCCATCGGCCAGGGCTTCGGACATCGCGTCGAGGATCGTTTTCACCGAGATGTCCGCATCCCGCAGCAGCAACTGCGGAAAGCGGGCAGCCAGTTTTTCGACGAGCTCGGACTTGGTCATGGGCGGTCTCGCTTGAGTGCGCGGCGCTCTATATTACTGGTTGTCCTGGCCCAGCTTGGCCTTCAGCAGTGCACCGAGGTTGGTCGTGCCAGCCGCGCCGGTGTCAGCCTGGAACTTCTGCATCGCTTCCTGCTGCTCTGCGGAGTCCTTGGCCTTGATCGACAGGTTGATGTTGCGCGACTTGCGATCGACGTTCACCACCAGGGCGGTGATCTGCTCGCCTTCCTTCAGCACGTTGCGGGCGTCTTCCACGCGGTCCGCGGAGATTTCCGAGGCACGCAGGTAGCCTTCCACGTCGTCAGCCAGCTGCACCACGGCGCCCTTGGCGTCAACGGCCTTGATCGTACCGTTGACGAGCGAGCCCTTGTCGTTGGCCGAGATGAAGTTGTTGAACGGATCGCCCGACAGTTGCTTGATGCCCAGCGAGATGCGTTCCTTGTCGACGTCGATGCCCAGGACGACAGCTTCCACTTCGTCGCCCTTCTTGTACTTGCGCACGGCTTCTTCGCCCGACTCTTGCCACGACAGGTCCGACAGGTGCACCAGGCCGTCGATGCCGCCCGGCAGGCCGATGAACACGCCGAAATCGGTGATCGACTTGATCTGGCCCGACAGCTTGTCGCCCTTCTTGTGGTTGCGGCTGAAATCGTCCCACGGGTTGGCCTTGCACTGCTTCATGCCCAGGCTGATACGACGCTTGTCTTCGTCGATATCCAGGACCATGACCTCGACTTCGTCGCCCAGCTGGACAACCTTCGACGGGGCCACGTTCTTGTTGGTCCAGTCCATTTCCGACACGTGGACCAGGCCTTCGATACCGGCTTCGATCTCGACGAACGCGCCGTAGTCGGTCAGGTTCGTGACCTTGCCGAACAGGCGGGTGCCTTGCGGGTAGCGGCGCGAGATGCCCACCCACGGATCTTCGCCCAGTTGCTTCACGCCCAGCGAGACGCGGTTCTTTTCCTGGTCGAACTTCAGGATCTTGGCGGTGATTTCCTGGCCAACCGACAGCACTTCGCTCGGGTGGCGGACACGGCGCCATGCCAGGTCGGTGATGTGCAGCAGGCCGTCGATACCACCCAGGTCCACGAACGCGCCGTAGTCGGTGATGTTCTTGACGATACCGTTGACGATCGCGCCTTCCTTCAGCGTTTCCATCAGCTTCTGGCGCTCTTCGCCCAGCGTGGCTTCCACCACGGCGCGGCGCGACAGCACGACGTTGTTGCGCTTGCGGTCGAGCTTGATGACCTTGAATTCGAGGGTCTTGCCTTCGTACGGCGTGGTGTCCTTGATCGGACGCACGTCGACGAGCGAACCGGGCAGGAAGGCGCGGATGCCATTGACCATGACGGTCAGGCCGCCCTTGACCTTGCCGGTCACGGTACCCGAGATGATCTCGCCGTCTTCCAGCGCCTTCTCGAGGTTCAGCCACGATGCCAGGCGCTTGGCCTTGTCACGGGACAGGATGGTGTCGCCATAGCCGTTCTCGAGCGCGTCGATGGCCACGGAGACGTAGTCGCCGGCCTGCACTTCGAGTTCGCCCTGGTCGTTCAGGAACTCCTCCACCGGCACAAAGGCTTCGGACTTGAGGCCGGCGTTGACGACCACGAAATTGTGGTCGATGCGCACGACTTCAGCGGAAATCACTTCGCCAGCCTTCATGTTGGAGCGGGCGATCGATTCCTCGAACAGTGCGGCAAAGGATTCGTTGGTTTGCAGGTCGGACATAAACGTAGGTTTGCAATCCGCAGTACGTTGGCCGGCGCGACGGTCGCGCACAGTCTGCCTCACGCAGCGGGGTCAGGTTGATCACCCGAACCGGACGGGTTGGGTTCCGGCACGGGCCCAGGCGGTGCCTCGTGGTTTGAATCACCGCACCGCGGCGAACCACTCCAGCACCTGCGCCACCGCCTCGTCCACCGTCATTTCGGAGGTGTCCAGGCGTTGCGCGTCTTCCGCGGGACGCAGTGGCGCGGCGGCACGGGAACGATCCCGCGCGTCGCGCGCCTCGAGGTCACGCAAAAGGTCTTCGATATTAGCAGAAATTCCCTTATCAATCAATTGTTTATAGCGCCTCCGCGCGCGCGCCTCGACACTCGCGGTCAGGAATACCTTCAGGCGGGCCTCCGGGAAGATCACGGTGCCCATGTCGCGCCCGTCGGCCACCAGCCCAGGCAGCTTGCGAAAGCCGCGCTGAAGTGCGGTCAGCGCATCACGCACCGGCTGATGCACGGCCAGCGCCGAGGCCCGGTTGCCGATGGCCTCCTGGCGGATCAGCTGACTGACCTCCTCGCCTTCCAGCCAGACGCGGTCCGGGCCGAACTTCACGTCCAGCCGCAGGGCGATGCGGGCCAGGGTGTCGACGTCGGCGACGTCCACGCCGGCGCGGTCACTGGCCAGGGCCACCAGGCGATAGAGCGCGCCGCTGTCGAGCAGATGGAAACCCAGCGCGTCCGCCACCTTGTGGGCGACGGTGCCCTTGCCCGACGCGGTTGGCCCATCTATCGCGATGACGTCGATAATAGTCATTCTTAATTGATATGCTAGAAACTATTGATTTTCGTTCTTAATTGAGAATCGTTATCATTCGATCCATGGTTGCGTGGCAGCAACGCTCCCGGTCCCCACAAGACGCTGCGCAACCATTCCGACTTTCATGCGAGGCAAACGATCATGGCCAAGACCCTGACCTTCGGCATCATGCACCTGGGCATCGCGTTCAGCGTGACCTACGCGCTGACCGGCAGCCTGGCCATCAGCGGTGCCATCACGTTCATCGAGCCGGCCGTCAACACGGTGGCGCACTATTTCTTCGACCGATACTGGGAACGCCGGGCGCGCCGCGCGGACGGCGGCACGCCGCGCCATGCATCCGCCGCGCTGGCCCGCCACCGGCTGGCCGCCGCCTGACACCCGCCATTGAACCGGAGCGAGCGCTTACCGCGCTACCCCGGCAAATACCGAGAAGTACTCCGGGAACGTCTTGGCCACGCAGCCCGGATCGTTGATCCGCACGGGCAGCGGGCCGAACGCGGCCAGCGAGAAGCACATGGCCATCCGGTGATCATCATAGGTGCCGATGCCGTCGGCCGGCGTCCGCCATGCGTCAACAGATGACGGCGGCGTCACCTTCAGGTAGTCGGCGCCCTCTTCCACCCCGGCCCCGAGCTTGCGCAGTTCGGCGGCCATGGCCGCGATGCGGTCGGTTTCCTTTACGCGCCAGCTTGCGATGTTGGTCAGCGTGGTCGGGCCTTCGGCGAACAGCGCCGCCACGGCCAGCGTCATCGCCGCATCGGGAATGTGGTTGCAATCGAGCTCGATGCCGTTGAGGCGGCCGTCGTCACGCTCGGTGCCGCGCACCTCGATCCAGTTGTCGCCGGCCATCACGTTGGCGCCCATCCGGTTCAGCGCGTCGGCAAACCGCACGTCGCCCTGGATGCTCGACAGCCCCACGCCCTCCACCCGCACCGGCCCGCCGCCGATGGCACCGGCGGCCAGGAAGTACGACGCGGTGGACGCGTCGCCCTCGACGTAGATCTCGCCCGGCGACCGGTATTGCGCCCGGGCCGGCAGCACAAAGCGCTCCCAGCCGTGGCGCTCCACCTCGATGCCGAAGCGCGCCAGCAGGTTCAGCGTGATGTCGATGTACGGCTTGGAAATCAGCTCGCCCACCACCTCGATCTCGATGCGCCCGGACGGCGCCGCCGCCATCGGCAGCGTCATCAGCAGCGCGGTCAGGAACTGGCTGGACACATCGCCGCGCACGCGGATCGGCGCGTCGATCTGGATGTCGGCCGGGCGAATGCGCAGCGGCGGATAACCGGGCGTGCCAAGGTAGTCGATCGCCGCGCCCACCTGCAACAGGCCGTCGACGAGATCGCCGATGGGCCGCTCGTGCATGCGCGGCACGCCGCTCACCGCGTAGGTGCCGCCCTGCAGCGCCAGCGCGGCGGTCAGCGGACGGATCGCGGTGCCCGCGTTGCCCATGAACAGGTCGGCCGCCTTGTTCGGAAAATTCCCACCCACGCCGGTCACGATGCAGTCGCCGCCCTCGCGGCGCCAGGCCACGCCCAGCACCTTGAGCGCGTCGAGCATCACGCGCGTGTCGTCCGAATCCAGCAGGTCGCGCACGCGCGTTTCGCCCTGTGCCAGCGCGGCCAGCAGCAGCACGCGGTTGGAGATGCTCTTGGAGCCGGGCAGGCGGACCGTGCCCGATGCGCGGGTCAGGGGGCCGAGGGTCAGATGTTCCATGGTCTTGGCTGCTTGAGCCGCCGCCCTGTGGCGACGCGCTTCACGGTTCGATGTTATGGGCGCCGGCACTGGCCACGCCCCACTTCTGGCGCGTCTCGCTGGCGCGCTGGAACACCCGCTCCAGCGCGGCACCGTCGCCGGACTTGATCTGCGCCTTCAGGTGGGCCAGCATCGCCTCGTACGTGCCGATCTCGCGCAGCAGCGCCTCCCTGTTGGCCAGGCAGATATCGCGCCACATCTCGGGCGACGACGCGGCAATGCGCGTGAAATCGCGGAACCCGCCGCCGGCAAAGCCCAGCTTCAGCGCGGCGTCCTCGGCATTGGCGACCTGCGCCACCAGCGCGAACGACAGCACGTGCGGCAGGTGGCTGACCGATGCGAACACGGCGTCGTGCTGCACGGCGGACATCACGTGCACATCGGCGCCGGCCGCTTCCCACATGGCCCGCACCGCGGCCACGTCGGCGCGGCTGTTTTCCTGCAGCGGGCACATCACCACCTTCTTTTCGCGGTAGAGGTCGTTCAGCGCCGCCTCCACGCCATGCTGCTCGCGCCCGGCGATGGGATGGGCCGGCACGAACTGGGCCACCTTGTCGCCCAGCGCGGTCTTGGCGGCCATGATCACGTCGGACTTGGTGCTGCCGGCATCGGTCACGATGGTGCCCGGCTGCAGGTGCGGCTCCAGCGCGTGCAGCAGCGCGAAGTTCTGGGCCACGGGCGCGCACAGCACGATCAGGCTGGCGCCGCGCGCGGCCTCGGCCAGCGACGTGGCCGCTTCGTCGATCACGCCCAGCGCCAGCGCCTTGTCCAGCGACGCGCCGGAGCGGCCCACGCCCACCACGGTGCCGACCACGCCGGCACGCTTGAGCGACAACGCCAGCGATCCGCCAATCAGGCCGACGCCAACAATCACAACACGGGAAAAATGCAGAGCGGTCACGGCTTCCGGTCGCCTCGTATTCACTTCAGCGCCTGTTCGAGCGCGGCGATGCACGCCGCGTTCTCGTCAGGCAGTCCAATGGTTATGCGCAGCCACTGCGGCAGGCCATAGTTGGCCACGGGCCGCACGATCACGCCCTGTTTCAGCATGGCAAGGTTGACCCGCGCCCCGGCGCCGTCGTCGGTGCCCACGCGCACCATGACGAAGTTGCCGGACGACTTCACGTATTCCAGCCCCATGCGTTCGAACGCCGCCACCAGCTGCGCCTTGCCGGCGCGGTTCAGCTCGGCACTCTCGCGCAGGAAGCCGGCGTCGCCCAGCGCCGCCACGGCCGCGGCCTGCGCCAGGCTGTTCACGTTGAACGGCTGGCGCACGCGGTTCAGCAGGTCGGTCAGCGGCGGCTGCGCCACGCCATAGCCCACGCGCAGGCCGGCCAGCCCGTACGCCTTCGAGAACGTGCGCGACACCATCAGGTTCGGATACTGCCGCACCCACGCCAACGACTCGTACTGCTGGTCCGGGTCGAGGTACTCGTTGTACGCCTCGTCGAGCACGACCACCACGTGGGGTGGCACTTTCGCCAGAAACGCCGCGATCTGGTCGGCCGTGACGAAGGTCCCGGTCGGATTGTTCGGATTGGCGATGAAGACGAGCTTGGTGTCCGGCGCAATCGCCGCGGCCATCGCGTCCAGGTCATGGCCGTAGTCGCGCGACTTGACCTCGATGGCCCGCGCGCCCACTTCCTGGGTCGCCAGCGCGTAGACGGCGAACGAATACTCGGCATAGACGATCGACTCACCGGCCCGCACCAGCCCGTGCGCGGCCAGTTCCAGGATGTCGTTGCTGCCATTGCCCAGGGTCAGCCACTCGGCCGGGACATCGTACTTTTCCGAGAGCGCAGCCTTCAGCGCGAAGCCGTTGCTGTCCGGGTAGCGTCCCAGGTCGCCAGCGGCGGCCGCGATGGCCTTCTGCGCCGATGCCGGCATCCCGAGCGGATTCTCGTTCGAGGCCAGCTTGACGATGCGCGCCTCGTCGAGCCCGAATTCGCGCGCGACTTCCGAAATTGGCTTTCCTGCGATGTACGGCGAAATCTTGCGGACGTAGGTCGGCCCGAAGTAGTCCGCCACGTGGGCGTTGTCCTGCTGTGCCATGGTGTCTCCTTGCTGCCGGGCTTACTTGCTGGACGGGTAGGACCCGAGCACCTTCAGGTACGCGGCATTGGCGCGCAGCGTCTGGATCGCGCGCGCCACGGCCGGCTCGTGCTGGTGGCCCTCCACGTCGACGTAGAAGTAGTACTCCCAGGCACCGCTGCGGGCCGGGCGCGACTCGAAGCGGCACATCGACACGCCGTTCTCGGCCAGCGGCGCCAGCAACTGGTAGACCGCGCCGGCCTTGTTCGGCACCGACAGGATCATCGACGTCTGGTCGCTGCCCGACGGCTCCGTCTCGTAGCGGCCGATCACGGCAAAGCGCGTGCGGTTGTGCGGATCGTCCTGGATATTGGCGCGGACGATGTGCAGGTGGTAGCGGTTGGCGGCGGTCTCGCCAGCGATGGCGGCCACGGTGGGGTCCAGGCTCGCCATGCGCGCCGCTTCGGCGTTGCTGGACACCGCCTGGCGCTCCAGGTGCGGGTAGTTGGCCGTGAGCCAGTGCTGGCACTGCGCCAGCGCCTGCGCATGGGCGCGCACCACGGTCACGCCCTGCATGTCCGGCGACGACGCCATCAGGTTGTGATGCACCTTCAGCGCAATCTCGCCGCTGATCTTCAGCGACGTCTGCAGGAACAGGTCCAGCGTGCGCGACACGGCGCCCTCGGTGGAATTCTCCACGGGCACCACGCCATATTCGACCGTGCCGGCTTCCACGGCGCGGAAGACCTCGTCGATGCTCGGCACCGGCACCCCGTGGACTTCATGCCCGAAGTGGGCATACAGCGCCTGCTCGGAAAACGTGCCGGCCGGGCCCAGGAACGCGATCTCCAGCGGCTTCTCCAGGCCGCGGCAGGCCGACATCACCTCGCGCCAGATCGACGCGACGCTCTCGCCCAGCAGCGGGCCCGGGTTGGCGCCCTGCACCTTGCGGATCACCTGCAGCTCGCGCTCGGGGCGGAACACCGGCGCGCCGTACTTCTTCTTGACCTCGCCCACGTCCAGCGCAAGCTGGGCGCGGCGGTTCAGCAGCGCCAGCAGTTCGCGGTCCACGGCGTCGATCTGGTCGCGCAGCGGCGCCAGGTCTGCCGAGAGGGCCTGCTCCTGCGGGCTCGGGGCGGCGTTGTCGGTGTCCGGGGCCTGCGCGCCGGACTTGTCTTGCTCTGTCATAGGCCTATGGGCCGCGCGTGGCACGGCCTCGGAAAGTCTGGGCTGTTGCCGGACCCGCGTGGCGCGCGCCCGGCAGAAAGCACCGCCGTCAGGCGGCGGTGCGCTCGAATTCGCGCATGAATTCAATCAGCGCGGTCACACCTTCGAGTGGCATCGCGTTGTAGATGCTGGCGCGCATGCCGCCCACGGACTTGTGGCCCTTGAGCTGTACCAGGCCGTTCGCGCGCGCCTGGGTCAGGAACGCTTCGTTGCGCGATTCGTCGCGCAGGAAGAACGGTACGTTCATGCGCGAGCGGCTGCCGGGATCGATTTCGTTGCGGTAGAAGTCGCTCTGGTCCAGGAAGTCGTACAGCGCGCGCGCCTTGGCGATGTTGCGCTGCTCGATCGCGGCCACGCCGCCCTGGGCCTTGAGCCACTGGAACACCAGCCCCGCCACGTAGATCGCGTAGGTGGGCGGGGTGTTGTACATCGAGTCGTGCTCGTCCACCAGGCGCCAGTTGAACGCCGACGGGCAGAGCGGGTGGGCAAAGCCGATCAGGTCTTCGCGCACGATGACGATCGTCACGCCGGCCGGACCGATGTTCTTCTGCGCGCCGCCGTAGACCACCTGCACGCGCGACCAGTCGATCGGGCGCGACAGGATGTGGCTCGACGCGTCGGCCACGACGATGCGGCCCTTGTCATGGGTGCCGGTCTGGCCGATGTCCGGGATCTCCTGGAACTCCACGCCGACGATGGTTTCGTTCGTGCACAGGTGCACGTAGGCCGCGTCGTCGGACAGCTTCCAGGTGCTGGCATCGGGAATCTTGTGCCACTTCTGGTCCTTGCTGGACGCGGCGATGTTGACTTCGCCATAGCGGCGCGCTTCCTGCTCGGTCTTGACCGACCACGTGCCGGTGACCACGAAATCGGTCTTCGGCCGCGACGCATCGACACGATTCGCCAGGTTCAGCGGCACGATGCCGTTCTCGCCGATGGCGCCGCCCTGCAAAAACAGGATGCGGAAATTCTTCGGCACGTGCAGCAGTTCGCGCAGGTCCGCCAGCGCCTGCTGGTGGATGCTTTCGAATTCCTTGCTGCGGTGGCTCATCTCCATCACCGACACCCCGGTGCCCCGCCACGACAGCATTTCCGCGGCGGCCTGCTGCAGGACTTCGGTCGGCAGCGCGGCCGGGCCCGGCGAGAAATTGAAGACGCGCTCGGCCAGCGATCGTTGCAGGCCGTCGAGGGCGGGATTCTGGGGATCGTTCATGGAGGGGGAAAAGAAAAATGGCTGCCGGATTGCACCAGGCAGCCATTATCGCCCAAAACCCGCGCCCCTTGGACACCAGGGCGTCCGGCGCGGACCCGGGCGGGTCGGCCTCTCCGTGCCAGGGCCCGGAGAGGCCAGCCGTCGATCACTTCGCGGCGGCGGCGATTTCCTTCTCGGCGGCGTCGCGCATCGACTTGCCAACCTGCGGACCGTACTTCTGCATCATCGAGCCCCAGATTTCCTGGGTGGCCTTGCCCTGGTTCTGCATGAACTTCTGGCCCGTCGGCGACTTCAGGAACGTGGTCAGGTCCTTGATTTCCTGCGTCGTGTAGTACTTGCCGAAGGCATCGTAGTGCGCCTTGATGGCATCCTGGCGGAAGCCGTCGGTGTTGAACGCGGTGCCCGCGCCGTCCACCATGCGCTGCACGGCGCCGTTCTTCTTGAGCTTCTCGACGGCGGCCTGCTTCTTCTTGTCGTCCATCGTCTTGTTCTCGACCAGGACCTGCTCCAGCACCAGCGGCGCTTCCTGCTTGGCGCCCTGCTGCCAGTTCTCGGCCTGACCCTTGACGGCCTGGTCGGCCTGCATGACGGACAGCAGTTCCTTGATGGCCGCGGTCTTGTCCTTGTCTTCCTGAGCGTGCGCACCTTGCGCCAGCATCATCATCGGAGCGAAAGCAGCCAGAACAGCGATACGTCGATAGGTTTTGAGCATTATGACTCCCTGGTAAATACGTCCGGTTTAGTCCGAACGGCCGTCTGGCGAGTTCCGGCCGTCGTCCCGTTGTTGCAACAATTTACGAATTGGCGTCCGCGTCGGTGGCGCCCGCGCCGGTATCGCTGCCCGTGGCGGCGTCACTCGCGGCGTCCTGGGCCAGCTCGTCGTCCTCGCCGTTGCCGTTGCTGTCGGCATCGCTCTCGACGATGCGCTGCAGCCCCGACAGCTTGGTGCCTTCGTCCACGTTGATCAGCGTCACGCCCTGGGTGGCGCGGCCCATCTCGCGGATTTCCGCCACGCGGGTGCGGATCAGCACGCCGCCCGTGGTGATCAGCATGATCTCGTCCTCGGGCGACACCAGGGCGGCGGCCACCACGCGGCCGTTGCGCTCGCTCGTCTGGATCGCAATCATGCCCTTGGTGCCGCGGCCATGTCGAGTGTATTCCGAGATCGGCGTGCGCTTGCCGTAGCCATTCTCGGTGGCGGTCAGCACGCTGCCGATGGCCGGCACGCCTTCGGCAGTTTCAGCATCGGCAGTCTCTGCCGGCGCCACGAGCATGGCGATGACGGCCTGCCCTTCGTCGAGGTTCATGCCGCGCACGCCGCGGGCCTGACGGCCCATCGGACGCACGTCGTTCTCGTCGAACCGCACGGCCTTGCCGGCGTCCGAGAACAGCATCACGTCATGCTGGCCGTCGGTGATGGCGGCACCGATCAGGAAGTCGCCCTCGTCCAGGTCCACGGCGATGATGCCGGCCTTGCGCGGGTTCGAGAAATCGGTCAGCACCGTCTTCTTGACCGTGCCGCGCGCGGTGGCCATGAACACGAAATGCTCGGCGTCGAACTGGCGCACCGGCAGGATCACATTGATCTTCTCGCCGTCGGCCAGCGGGAACATGTTGACGATCGGGCGGCCGCGCGAGTTGCGCGAGCCCTGCGGCACCTCGTAGACCTTCAGCCAGTACAGCCGGCCGCGGTTCGAGAAGCACAGGATGTAGTCGTGGGTGTTGGCCACGAACAGCGTGTCGATCCAGTCGTCTTCCTTGGTCGCCGTGGCCAGCTTGCCGCGGCCGCCACGCTTCTGCGCGCGGTACTCGGAAATCGGCTGGCTCTTCATGTAGCCCGAGTGGGACAGCGTGACCACCATGTCCTGCGGGGTGATCAGGTCCTCCATGTCGAGCTCGGTGGCGTTCAGTTCGATCTGCGAGCGGCGGGCGTCGCCAAACTCGGCGCGGATAGCGCCCAGTTCCTCGGTGATGATCGTCGTGATGCGCTCCGGGCGCGCCAGGATGTCCAGCAGGTCCGCGATCAGACCCATGACCTCGCGGTACTCCTGCACGATCTTGTCCTGCTCCAGCCCCGTGAGGCGCTGGAGTCGCATTTGCAGGATTTCCTGCGCCTGCCCGTCCGACAGCCGGTACAGGCCATCCGGCTGCATGCCGAACACGGCCGGCAGGCCATCGGGACGGTAAGACGCACGGCCGCCCGCGGTGTCGCTTTCGGCACGCGACAGCATCTCGCGGACCAGGCCCGAATCCCACGGCTTGGCCATCAGTTCCTGCTTGGCCAGCGGCGGCGTCGGCGCGGCCTTGATGATCGCGATGAACTCGTCGATGTTGGCCAGCGCCACGGCCAGGCCTTCCAGCACGTGGCCGCGCTCGCGGGCCTTGCGCAGTTCGAACACCGTGCGGCGCGTCACCACTTCGCGGCGATGCGACAGGAAGGCGTCCAGCATCTGCTTCAGGTTCAGCAGGCGCGGCTGGCCGTCGACCAGCGCCACCATGTTCATGCCGAACGTGTCCTGCAGCTGGGTGTTCTTATATAGGTTGTTCAGCACAACCTCGGGCACCTCGTTGCGCTTCAGCTCGATCACCACGCGCATGCCTGACTTGTCAGATTCGTCGCGGATGTCCGAGATGCCCTCGATCTTCTTCTCGGTGACCAGCTCCGCGATCCGCTCCAGCAGCGTCCGCTTGTTCACCTGGTACGGCAGTTCGTCGACGATGATCGCCTGGCGCTGGCCGCGGTCGATATCCTCGAAGTGCGTGCGCGCGCGCATGACCACCCGGCCGCGGCCGGTGCGGTAGCCCTCACGCACACCCTGGATGCCATAGATAATGCCGGCGGTCGGAAAATCGGGCGCCGGCACCAGTTCGATCAGCTCATCGACCGTCGCCTCGGGATTACCAAGCAGATGCAGGCAGGCGTCGACGACTTCATTGAGGTTATGCGGCGGGATATTCGTGGCCATACCCACGGCAATACCCGACGAACCATTGATCAGCAAATTCGGAATACGCGCCGGCAAAATACCCGGCTCTTTCTCCGAACCGTCATAGTTCGGTTCGAAATCGACAGTTTCCTTGTCGATATCGTGAAGCATTTCATGGGCGATCTTCGCCAGGCGGATTTCGGTATAACGCATCGCCGCGGCGTTATCCCCGTCCACCGAGCCGAAGTTACCCTGGCCGTCGACCAGCATATAACGCAGCGAGAAGTTCTGCGCCATGCGGACGATGGTGTCGTACACGGCCGTATCGCCGTGCGGGTGGTACTTACCAATCACATCACCGACGATACGGGCCGATTTCTTGTAGGCCCGGTTCCAGTCGTTGTTCAGCTCATGCATCGCAAAGAGCACGCGCCGGTGCACCGGCTTCAGGCCGTCCCGGACATCGGGCAGCGCGCGCCCCACGATCACGCTCATCGCGTAATCGAGGTATGAACGGCGCATTTCCTCTTCCAGCGAGACCGGAAGAGTTTCTTTGGCGAATTGATCCATTGCGGCGTGGTTTATGCGGCGGGTTTAAGCAAATAGCCCGGCATCCGGCGGCGCGGGAAGGCCCCTGCCGGCGACGGGCGAACATGGCATTCTAACACGCGCGGAACCCCTCTCCGCCCCCGTCCGAACCGCCCCCTGCGGGGCCCGCCCGACGCGCGGCGCGCCACCCCCCGACGCCCTGCAACCCATACAGGACAAGGGTTTGCAGGCACCGCAAGAGCGATGTTGCACAAACACCACAGGCCCAAAACCACGTGGTTGAATCGAATATATTTACTTCTTAGGAAACGAGCCTTGTGGCACAATTCCCCAGCGAAGAGCCAGACATTGTTCGAAGTGGAGCATCCACCACATCGAGAATGTTATACTCCGAAGAATGTATGACTTGTTTTCGTCCATTTGCTCGCAGTAACCCTGCGGTGATCTCATCCTGAGAGGAGAAATATGAAAAAATTTGCCAAGCTCGCGCTCGTTGCAGCTACCGCAGTAATGGCTGCATCCGCTCAAGCCCAGTCCGTCCCCTACGAAAAGAAGGCCGTGAACGATAACTGGGGCAACGGTACGAGCGAGTACGTGTGGAAGAATGGCACGAACGAGCTCTGCTGGCGCGACAGCTCCTGGACCCCGGCAACGGCAAACGCCCTGTGCGATGGCGCACTGGCTCCGGCCGCTGCACCGGCTCCGGCACCGACTCCGGTTGCTCCGCCGGTTGTCTCGAGCGAGAAGGTCACTTTCGCAGCTGACACCCTGTTCGACTTCGACAAGGCTGTTCTGAAGCCCGAAGGCAAGGCCAAGCTGGACGACCTGGTCTCGAAGCTGCAAGGCATCACGCTGGAAGTCATCATCGCCGTTGGCCACACCGACTCGTTCGGTTCGGACAAGTACAACGATCGCCTGTCGATCCGTCGTGCTGAATCGGTCAAGGCTTACCTGGTGAGCAAGGGCGTCGAAGCCAACCGTGTGTACACCGAAGGCAAGGGCAAGCGCCAGCTGAAGGTCGATCCGAAGTCGTGCAAGGGCAACCGCACCGCGCAGATCGCCTGCCAGCAGCCGAACCGCCGCGTGGAAGTCGAAGTGGTCGGCACCCGCAGCGCACGTTAATCGGATCCTCTCCGATGCAGAAAAGCCCAGCGCAAGCTGGGCTTTTTTTTCGCCCGTCGCCAGCCGCCGGGCGGCCGGCCGCATTCGGCGCGGGCCGGTTTTTTTGGTACAGTTGCCGCAGCCTTCTCATACGACCCGCCGCGAAGACCGGCGCATACGATGTCGCTTTCCACCTCCCTGACCTCTCCCGCCCCTACGGGCCGCAACGCCGATCCCAAAGAGATCGACAAGTTCAGCGAACTGGCGCACCGCTGGTGGGACCCGAACAGCGAATTCAAGCCGCTACACGACCTGAACCCGCTGCGGCTGGGCTGGATCGACGGCATCGCAAGGCTGGCCGGCAAGCAGGTGATTGACGTCGGCTGCGGCGGCGGCATCCTGTCCGAAAGCATGGCGCGCCTGGGCGCGACGGTGCGAGGCATCGACCTGTCCACCAAGGCGCTGAAGGTGGCCGACCTGCACAGCCTGGAATCGGGCGTGGCCGTCAGCTACGAGGAAATCGCCGTGGAAGACCTGGCCGCGCGCGCGCCGGCCAGTGTGGACGTGGTGACCTGCATGGAAATGCTCGAGCACGTGCCGGACCCGCAGTCGATCGTCCGCGCCTGCACGACGCTGGTCAAACCCGGCGGCTACGTGTTCTTCTCGACGATCAACCGCAACCTGAAGGCGTACCTGCTGGCCATCGTCGGCGCGGAATACATGCTCAACATGCTGCCGCGCGGCACGCATGACTACGACAAGTTCATCACGCCTTCCGAAATGGCCCGCTTTGCCCGCAACGCACGGCTGGACCTGGTCGAGATGCGCGGCATGACCTACAACCCATTGACGCAGATCTATTCGCTGAGCCGCGACACCGACGTCAACTACATGATGGCGTTCCGGAAGGTGGCTTGACGATGGCGAAGTTCGACGCGGTTTTCTTTGACCTCGATGGCACGCTGGCCGACACGGCCCCCGACCTGGCAGCAGCCGCCAACCGGCTCGTCGTCGAGCACGGCATGGCGCCGGTTGCCTACGAGAAGCTGCGCCCCGTGGCATCGCATGGCGCCCGCGGGCTGATTGGCGCGGCGTTCGGCAAGCGGCCCGAGGACCCCGAATTCCCGGCCCTGCGCGATACGTTCCTGAACTACTACGAGGCCGATATCGCCGTGCATACGCGGCTGTTCGACGGCATGGACGACGTGCTGGCGAAGCTGGAAGCGGCCGGCGTGCCGTGGGGCATCGTCACGAACAAGATCGCCCGGTTCACGGTGCCGCTGGTCGCGGCCATCGGCCTGGCGCCGCGCGCCGCCGCGGTGGTCAGCGGCGACACCACGCCGCACGCCAAGCCCCACCCTGCGCCGCTGCTCCATGCGGCCGAACTGAGCGGCGTGGCGCCCGGGCGCTGCCTGTACGTCGGCGACGACCTGCGCGACATCCAGGCCGGCAAGGCCGCCGGCATGGCCACGGTATCGGCGGCCTACGGCTACTGCGGCGACGCCGACCCGCCCGATACCTGGGGCGCCGACTACCTGATCCATCACCCCTCGGAACTGCTTGCATTGCTGGCCTGAGCCCCCAGTTCAGGTTAGGGAACCCCGGCGCGCCAGCGGCGTCGAAACCGGGTACAATCCGTTTTCTTTCGCGTTTGACTACGCACTTGGGGCCGACCTGGTTTCGACGTGGGTTGCAAAGCAGTGGAGGGCATACCGAGGACCCGTCACCTCGTTAATCAATGGGAATGCAATAACTGCTAACGACGAACGTTACGCACTGGCAGCCTAAGGGCCGCCGTCCTCGCACTGGCTCGCTGACGGGCTAGGGTTCGCAAGAACCAGCGAGGTCATTTACGTCAGATAAGCCCCGTCGGTGTCACGACTGCGGGGACGAAAACCAAGTGACTCGCCGTAACAGAGCGTGTTCGTCCGCGATGGTGCGGTTAAATCAAATGACAGAACTAAGTATGTAGAACTCTCTGTGGAGGGCTTGCGGACGCGGGTTCGATTCCCGCCGGCTCCACCAAACACACCTACCCCGGACATGCCGCACGTCCGGGGCCATGAACAAACGGGCCCTTGCGGCCCGTTTTTCTTTGCTCGATGCGCGGCCGGCGGCGCCGGTCAGTGCACCGCCGCGCCGTCCATCGGCATGCTCTGCAGCCGGGCGGCGTAGTAGCGGTCCACCGGCAGGCTCACGCCCAGGTGGCCGTACAGGTGCCGCGCGTTGTCGACCGAGCCGATCATGCCCGGCATCCACAACCGCTGCAGGCGCGCGTGCGGTTCGCCCGAGTGGGTGGCGAACGCATCCACGCCGTATTCCTGGATTGCCTTGAACAGCACCAGGCCCACCAGGTACATGTCGCCCGTATCGAGGGCGATTTCCGCCTGCGCGGTCCAGCGCGCGGCGCGATCTTCGATTTTGTCCGCTTCGGCAAAGCGTTCCGTCATGGTCGGCATGAACGCATCGCCGGGCGGGAGAAAGGTAAAGCTCATCAGACGGCTCCTGACCCCGTGTCTGAACAATGACGGCATTTTTCGCCGAAAACTGTAGAAATCGGAACCGATCCCTGCAGCTTCCGGCGAAAAAACAACACTTAGCGAATCACACGCCACAATGCCGGCGTCACGGCAGGGCTCCATCCTGCACCGCGCCACGCCGTATGGCGTTGCAGGCAGACGTAGCGCCGGCCCTGATAGGTCACGGCCTGACCGATTTCATAGGTCGGGCCTTCGCGCCATGTGTCCAGCGCGCGGCCGTCGACCTGGCCCGTGGCCGCCTGTCCGCCACCGCCGGACCGGCCGCTGGCGCTGGGCGCTTCCTTGTCGATCTCGAAACGGTAACCCGGGTAGGACTTGCCCAGGTACACGCGGTTCGCCGTGGCCGACTGCAGCGGCACGATGTTCGAGACCCCGTTGCGCGCCTGCAGTTCGCCGATGCGGAAGATCTGCGACTCCGCGTTCACCTTCTGGGCCAGCTGATAGGCCCAGGTGCGTGCCCGGGCGTTGCTTGCGGTGATGGTGAGCACATGCTTGCCAGCGTCGCGGCCGGCGCTGTCAAGCGCGCGGAACGTCAACTTGGTACCGGCCACGAGGTCGCCCATCGCGGCCAGCGGGCCTTGGTCTTCCCAGCCGATCTCGCGCACCGGCAGGCCGTCGCCCGGGAACCGCACGTCGGCACAGGCGTAGAACGCTTCCGGGCTGTCGCTACGCTGCCAGATGCTGTAGATCACGTGGCTGCCTTTCTTGCCCTTGGGGAGCTGCACGTTCATCCGGTAGCGGCCGCCCTCCTCGGTGGCCTGCGCGCCGGTGACCGTCGCAAATTCCTCAAGATCCTGCCAGCGCAGCGGCACGCCCGGGTCCCAGTCGTCGCGGGTGATGTAGTACTTGAAGTACTGGGTGGCGTGGCGGGCCGTGGCGCGCCAGACGAACGTGTAGTCGCCGGACGCCGTCGGGACGATGGACGTCTGCGGCCAGTCCAGCCGGGCGAGGTCCAGCCCGCGGAAGCTGGCCGATCCGCCCGAGCACAGCTCGCCATCGGCGACGAATGCCTTGTGGTTGCCGGCGGCGCTGCCCTGCCGGACGCCGTTCCAGTCGTAGAACTGCTGCGCGCCGCCCACGGCCCGGGCGGCCTGGCAGGCGCCGGACTTGGGCTGTTCGGCGCCTTCGCTGTAGCAGGTCAGCACGCGGCTGGCCGGGAGTTCCATCGTGCCGTGCGCGAATGCGGTCAGCGGCGTGGCCATCGCGGCGGCTGTCGCCAGCCCCGCCAATACGGCTCTGTTGAATTGCATGGTGTTTTCCTTGGTTCTGCGGGTCGGGATGCCGTGCAGAAGACGGCCGCGCGATTTGAACCGCTCGCCCATGCGCGAGGAATCGGATTTTTCTGAAACCGTCCGGTGCCATGCGGGTGGTCAATCCGATGACAATCCGAATCCATCGCGGCGTGCTGGTGACTGGGCGCTACAATAGGCCCGTCGTTCTCACCTTCCCGCCTTCATGTCCGAACACCCCCGCTTCACCGTCAACCGGTCCATGGTCATGCTGCTGCCCGAGCAGCCGTTCCTGGACTGGATCCAGGCCGTGGATCCCGAACCCGTGCCGACGCTGACGCTCGACGACGTGCGGGACGATGCCAGCGTCTTCCTGCTGCCCGACGAGGTGGCCGACACGTCCGAGAACGCCCTGCGCTGGGTCGAGAAGCGCTGGCAGTACTTCTTCGAATTCATGCTCGGCGAGTGGTTCGACGACTCGGTGTGGCCCGAGACCCTGACGCTCGACATGTTCCGCGAATGGTTCACCATCCGCTTCCATTCGATGGTCTGGGACATGGCGCCCGAATCGTCGATCGAGTACGAGGACTGGGACGGCGAGGACGACGACGACGCCCCGTCCGTCCTGCACTGACCGCCCCGCCACGCACGCACCAGGAAAAACGGCACGCCCAGGCGTGCCGTTTTCGTTGGCCAGGCTGCCCTGGCTGATGCGGTCGTCCGACCGGCGGTCAGAGAAACCGGTCCAGGATCTTGCGGCTGGGCTTGTCTAGCGCAAGCTGGTCGCGGATCAGGTAGTGGATACCGTGGCTGTCCGAGATCAGCAGGCAGGTACCGGTCAGCCGGCGGATGTCCTCCTCGCCGCGCAGCACGAGATCGGTCTGGCCGCGGTCCGTCTGCACGGTCCACGTGCTCGGCGTCGCATAGGTCGACACGCCCAGAATCTTCTGAATCTCGGGCATGAACTCGCGCGATGCCAGTTCTTCCTCGATCAGCTGGCGCGTCGGGCCCGGCAAGGCGGCGAGCCGGGGAATCCAGGCCAGTTCGTGGCCGTCGGTGCTCATCATGCCGACGCCGTCGTCGGCCGCCGAGATCGGGAAGGCGCGCACGGGCACCACGCCCTCGTACGGCGTGCCATCGGCCGTGGTCAGCACCAGCTTGCCGAGGCGGTTGCGAGTCAGGGTGAAATCGGGCGTCTGCATAGCCGTTTGCTCAAATGATCGATTACTGGGCACTGACCGGCTCCGCCGTCTCGGCGCGCTCGCCCGTGCCGGGCTCGTCCGCTTCCGCGTCGACGTTGCGCGCCTGCGCCTGATACAGCTTGTAGTAGGCGCCTTCGCGCGCCAGCAGTTCGTCGTGGCTGCCCACTTCGACGATCTGGCCGCGGTCCATCACCACCAGCCGGTCGGCCTTGCGCAGCGTCGACAGCCGGTGCGCGATGGCAATCGTGGTGCGGCCCTGCACGAGGTTGTCCAGCGCCTTCTGGATTTCCTTCTCCGTGGTGGTGTCCACCGACGACGTCGCCTCGTCCATGATCAGGATGCGCGGGTCGATCAGCAGCGCCCGGGCGATCGAGATGCGCTGGCGCTCGCCGCCGGACAGCGCCTGGCCGCGTTCGCCGACCAGCGAGTCATAGCCATGCGGCAGCCGCAGGATGAATTCGTGGGCATGCGCCGCGCGGGCCGCCGCGATGATTTCCTCGCGCGTGGCGTCCGGCTTGCCGTAGGCGATGTTGTCCGCGATGGTGCCGAAGAACAGGAACGGCTCCTGCAGCACCAGCCCGATATTGCGACGGAACTCGGACACCGGCAGCGAGCGGATATCAACGCCGTCCACCCGGATCGCCCCCTCGGAAACGTCGTAGAAGCGGCAGATCAGGTTGACCAGTGTGCTCTTGCCCGATCCGCTGTGGCCCACCAGCCCGATCATCTCGCCGGGCGCGATCGTCAGGTCCAGGCCGCGAATCACGGCGCGGTTGCCATAGCGGAAGCCAAGGTCGCGCATCTCGATGGCGCCTCGTACATTCTCCAGATGCACGGGCTTCTGCGGCTCGGGCACGCTGGACACATGGTCGAGGATGTCGAAGATCCGCTTGGCGCCGGCCGCCGCCTTCTGCGTGACCGACACGATGCGGCTCATCGAGTCCAGCCGCGTGTAGAAGCGGCTGATATAGGTCAGGAATGCCACCAGCACGCCCACCGTGATCGCATTGTGGCTGACCTGCCAGATACCGAAGATCCACACCACCAGCAGGCCCACCTCGGTCAGCAGCGTGACGGTGGGCGTGAACAGCGACCACACCGCGTTGACACGGTCGTTGATGGCCAGATTGTGGCGATTGGCCTCGCGGAACCGCACGACCTCACGCTTTTCCTGCGCGAACGCCTTGACCACGCGGATGCCCGGGATGGTGTCGGCCAGCACGTTGGTGATTTCGGACCAGATGCGGTCGATCTTCTCGAAGCCGTGGCGCAGGCGGTCGCGCACCAGGTGGATCATCCACGCGATGAACGGCAGCGGCACCAGCGTGACCAGCGCCAGCCACGGGTTGATGGAGATCAGGATGATGGATGTCATCGCGATCATCAGCACGTCGGTGGCGAAATCGAGCAGGTGCAACGACAGGAACACGCTGATGCGGTCGCTCTCGGAGCCGATCCGCGCCATCAGGTCGCCCGTGCGCTTGCCGCCGAAGTATTCGAGCGACAGCTTCAGCAGGTGCTCGTAGGTGGTGGTGCGCAGGTCGGCGCTGATGCGCTCGGACACGCGCGCCAGCAGGTAGGTGCGGGCCCAGCCCAGCGCCCAGGCCACCAGCGAGGCGCCGAGCAGGCCGGCCAGGTACAGCTTGACGAGGTCGTAGTCGATCGGCAGGCCGTTCTGATAAGGAATCAGAACCTTGTCCATCAGCGGCATGGTCAGGTACGGCGGCACCAGCGTGGCGGCCGTGCCCAGCAACAGCAGCATGAAGCCGCCGGCCAGTTGCCAGCGGTACGGCCGGGCAAAGCGCCACAGCCGCAGCAGCGCCCACGTCGACGGCGGGGTCTCCAGCTCGCGGCTGCATTGCGGGCACTGTTCCTCGCCCGGCGGAATCGGCGCCTTGCAGGTGGGACAGACATCGGCATCGGGCACGGCGGCATGGCCCGTGGCGAGCGTGTCGCGGCGCGCGTCGAACTGGTCGGCCAGCCGCAATGCGTCGGGATTGTAACCAAGCGTGTAGCGCCAGCTTGCCAGCCGGATCGGGCCGTCGGCCAGCTCCAGCGTGCCCACGCCGGCGTGGTCGCCATGGGTCAGGGTCAGGCCGGGGCCGATTTCCCAGCTTCGCAGGTCTTTTTCACCCGGGGCGCGAGAGATCAGACGACGATCCGTCACAACCAGCCACCCTTGGGTAAAATGCAGCCTTGCGTCCAGGTCCAGCATCAGCCCGGCCAGGACGGTTTCCCCGGGCAGCAGGCCGGCGCCGAGTTCGGCAGCCCAGGGACCATGCGGGCCGGGGTGGGTGGAAGCAGACGGGGAGGACTGGGTCATTGTTGGCGCAAAAAGCGATAAAAGCGCGTCCGCAGGCCCAAAAATGGATCAAATACGGACATAACTTGAAACAATTTAAGCGGTCAGCCAGGCTGGCGGCCCGCAATTTTGCCCGCAAGTATACATAACGCAAACAAGCGGGCGTCTTGGTGCGCTGCACAATGCGTTACCAGTCTCAAAAGGGATAACCGAGGGTCAACCCTGAGGCTACAGTAACGTTATTGAAAGGTTAGGCTTCCATTTCTCGGGCACTCGCCCACTGCCTCAAGCAAATGCAATGAAAAAGAAGGACATTGAGATTTTCGATGTCATGTCGCTGCGCGGCCCGAATATGTGGACATATCGGCCGGTGCTGGAGGCATGGGTCGACATCGGCGAACTGGAGGACTTTCCGTCCAACAAGATTCCCGGTTTCTACGAACGCCTGTCGGCCTGGCTGCCCACGCTGATCGAGCACCGCTGCAGCCCTGGCGTGCGCGGCGGCTTCCTGATGCGGCTGAAGGAAGGCACCTGGCCGGGCCACATCCTGGAACACGTCACGCTCGAACTGCAGAACCTGGCCGGCATGCCCGGCGGGTTTGGCAAGGCGCGCGAGACCCCGGTACGCGGCGTCTACAAGGTCATCGTGCGCGCCTGGCATGAAGAGGTCACGCGCGCGGCGCTGTTCACCGCGCGCGACCTGGTCATGGCCGCCATCGAGGACCGGCCGTTCGACGTCCCCGCGGCCGTGGACCACCTGCGCCGCCTGGTCGACGAACACTGCCTGGGCCCCAGCACGGCCTGCATCGTCGACGCCGCCGACGACCGCGACATCCCGTCGATCCGGCTGTCCGACGGCAACCTGGTGCAGCTTGGCTACGGCGCGCGCCAGCGCCGCATCTGGACGGCCGAGACCGACCGCACGAGCGCCATCGCCGAATCGATCTCGCGCGACAAGGACCTGACCAAAACGCTGCTGGAATCGTGCGGCGTGCCGGTGCCGGAAGGCCGCATGGTCGAAAGCCCCGAGGACGCCTGGGACGCCGCCGAAAGCATCGGCGTGCCCGTGGTGGTCAAGCCCTACGACGGCAACCACGGCCGCGGCGTGTTCACGAACCTGATGACGCGCGAGGAAGTGGAAACCGCCTACGGCGTGGCCATCGAGGAAGGCAACGGCGTGATCGTCGAGCGCTTCGTGCCCGGCAACGAGCACCGCCTGCTGATCGTCGGCGGCCGCATGGTCGCCTGCGCGATGGGCGAGACCGCGTCGGTCGTGGGTGACGGCCGCCAGACCATCGACGAGCTGATCGAATCGCAGATCAACTCCGATCCGCGCCGTGGCAGCACCGAGGACCACCCGCTGAACCGCGTGCGGCTGGATTCGGCCGCGCGGCTGGAACTGAAGCGCCAGGGCTATGCCGATGGCAGCGCCGTGCCGCCCGAGGGCCGCACCGTGCTGATCCAGCGCAACGGCAACGTGGCGTTCGACGTGACCGACCGCGTGCACCCCAGCGTGGCCGCGCATGCGGCGCTGGCCGCCCGCATCGTCGGGCTGGACATCGCCGGCGTGGACCTGGTGGCCGAGGACATCTCGCGCCCGCTGGCCGACCAGCGCGGCGCCATCGTCGAGGTCAACGCCGGCCCCGGCCTGCTGATGCACATCAAGCCCGCCGACGGCGAGCCGCGCCCCGTGGGCCGCGCCATCGTCGACCACCTGTTCCCGTCGCGCAACGGCGTGGACGATGACGGCCGCATCCCCGTGGTGGGCATCACCGGCACCAACGGCAAGACCGTGGTGGCCAAGCTCGTGGCGCGGCTGCTGCAGCTATCGGGCAAGCACACCGGCCTGGCCTGCAGCGACGGCCTGTTCCTGGACCGCCGCCAGGTGGAGAAAGGCGACCTGGGCGAGCGCGCGAGCTGGGAAGCCGGCCACCGCATCCTGATGAACCGCGCGGTGGAAGCCGCGGTGTTCGAGAACGACAGCGGCATGATCCTGTCGCAGGGCCTGCCCTACGACCGCTGCCAGGTGGGCGTGGTGACCAACTTCGGCCAGCCCGACCACCTGGGCGACTACTACGTCGAGGACGCGGACCGCATGTACAGCGTGCTGCGTACCCAGGTGGACGTGGTGCTGAAGACCGGCGCCGCCGTGCTGAACGCCGCCGACGCGCGCCTGGTCGAGATGGCCGAGCTGTGCGATGGCGACGTGATCTTCTTCGGCCTGTCCGCCGACCTGCCCGCCATCGTCGCCCATCGCGCCGCCGGCAAGCGCGCCGTGTTCGTGCGCGAAGGCAAGGTGGTCATGGCCACCGGCGGCAGCGAGACCGCGCTGACCGACGTGTCGGCCATTCCGCTGACCTACGCCGGCCGCGTCGCGTTCCAGATCGACAACGTGCTGGCCGCCGTGGCCACGGGCTGGGCGCTCGGCATCTCCAACGACCTCATCCGCGCCGGCATCGTCACGTTCGACGTGGGCCAGGTGGACGTGCCGGGCCGCTTCACGATGTTCGAGCGCCAGGGCGCCATGGTGATCGTCGACGACGCCCACAACGCCCCCGCGCTGGAAGCGCTGGCCGCCGCACTGGACCGCTTTCCGGCCGAGCGCCGCATGCTGGTGTTCGGCGCCGGCGTGCAGCGCCGCGACGAAGACCTGGTGCAGCAGGGCAAGGTCATCGGCAAGTCGTTCGATCGCGTGTTCCTGTGCGAGGACCACAGCGTGCGCCGCGACCTGCCCGACGCCGAGGCCCGCGCGCTGGTCAAGAAGGGCCTCTACGAGGGCCGCCGCGTGACCAAGATCATCGACGAAGGCGCGCGCCGCGCCGCGGTGGAAGCCGCGCTGTCGCAGCTTGTGGCGGGCGACCTGCTGGTCCTGCAGTGCGACGAGGGCTCCCCGGAGTCCACCGTCGAGCAGGTGCACCAGTGGATGGGCCGCAGCGGACGCCGCGCCTGATCCCGGCCCGAAGAACAACGGACAAACGATTCTATGGAAGTCTCTCGTATCCGGGCTCTGCGTGGCCCGAATCTCTGGTGCCGGCATACCGCCATCGAAGCCATCGTGGCCTGTTCGGACCAATCGCACCTGCTGGCCGAACTGCCCGGCTTCGAGGATCGCCTGCGGGCGCGCTTTCCGGCCATTCCGCCGATGCGCCCCGACGACGAAGCCGGCTCGCCCTCGATGGCCCACGCGCTGGAAGCCGCCGCGCTGGGCCTGCAGGCCGCAGCCGGCTGCCCGGTAACGTTCAGCCACGCCGCGCCGACGCTGGAACCGGGCACCTACCAGGTGGTGGTGCAGTACAGCGAGGAAGAAGTGGGCCGGCTGGCCTTTGAGCTGGCCGAGCAGCTTTGCCTGGCCGCGCGCGACGACAAGCCGTTCGACCTGGACGATGCGCTGCACCGCCTGCGCGAGCTGGACGAGGACGTGCGCCTGGGCCCCAGCACCGGCTCTATCGTCTACGCCGCCGTGGCGCGCGGCATCCCGTACCGGCGCCTGACGCAGGGCTCGATGGTCCAGTTTGGCTGGGGCAGCAAGCAGCGCCGCATCCAGGCCGCCGAGACCGACATGACCAGCGCGGTCTCGGAATCGATCGCGCAGGACAAGGAACTGACCAAGAGCCTGCTGCACGCGGCCGGCGTGCCGGTGCCACTGGGCCGGTCGGTGACCAGCGCAGAGGAAGCCTGGGCCGCCGCGCAGGAAATCAACGGCCCGGTGGTGGTCAAGCCGCGCGACGGCAACCAGGGCAAGGGCGTGGCGGTGCGCATCCGCACCCGAGAGGAAGTGATGACGGCCTATGAAGTGGCGGCCGACATCTCGTCGGACGTGCTGGTCGAGCGCTACATCCCCGGCCACGACTTCCGGCTGCTGGTCGTCGGCAAGCACCTGGTGGCCGCGGCCCGCCGCGACCCGCCGCAGGTGATTGGCGATGGCACGCACACGGTGCGCCAGCTCGTGGAGGAAGTGAACCGCGACCCGCGCCGGGGCGAGGGCCATGCCACGTCGCTGACCAAGATCCGCTTCGACGACATCGCGCTGGCCACGCTGGCCAAGCAGGGCCTGTCCGCCGACGCCGTGCCGGCCAAGGGCGTGCGCGTGGTGCTGCGGAACAACGCCAACCTGTCGACGGGCGGCAGCGCCACCGACGTGACCGACGACGTCCACCCGGACATCGCCGCGCGCGCCGTGGCGGCGGCCCAGATGGTGGGGCTGGACATCTGCGGCGTGGACGCCGTGTGCGAGACGATGCTCAAGCCGTTCGAGGAACAGGCCGGCGGCATCGTCGAGGTGAACGCCGCGCCGGGGCTGCGCATGCACCTGCAGCCGTCGTACGGCAAGGGCCGCGCCGTGGGCGAGGCCATCATCTCGACCATGTTTGCCGACGGCGACGATGGCCGCATCCCCGTGGTGGCCGTCTCGGGCACCAACGGCAAGACCACGACCGTGCGGCTGATCACCCATATCCTGGCCTCCAACGGCCTGCGCATGGGCATGACCGGCACCGACGGCGTGTACATCCAGGGCCAGCGCATCGACACCGGCGACTGCAGCGGCCCGCGCAGCGCCCGCAACGTGCTGCTGCATCCCGACGTGGACGCCGCCGTGTTCGAGACGGCCCGTGGCGGCCTGCTGCGCGAGGGCCTGGCCTTCGACCGCTGCGACGTGGCCGTGGTGACCAACGTGGGCGAAGGCGACCACCTGGGCCTGTCGTTCATCAGCACCGTCGAAGACCTGGCCGTGCTGAAGAGCGTGATCGTCCAGAACGTGGCGCCGCACGGCATGGCCGTGCTGAACGCCGCCGACCCGATGGTCGCCCGCATGGCCGACGCCTGCCCGGGGTCAGTCACGTTCTTCGCCCATGACGCCGGCCTGCCGACGATGGCGCTGCACCGCGCCCAGGGCAAGCGCGTGGTGTTCGTGGAAGGCGCCGAGATCGTGGCCACCGAAGGCGAGACCAGCGTGCGGTTTGCGCTGGCCGACATTCCGCTCACGCGCAATGGCTCGATCGGCTTCCAGGTGGAAAACGCGATGTCGTCGATCGCCGCCGCCTGGGCGCTGGGCATCGACTGGAACGTGATCCGCCGCGCGCTGGCCACGTTCGCGAGCGACGCCGCCACGGCGCCGGGCCGCTTCAACGTGTTCGACTACAAGGGCGCCACGCTGATTGCCGACTACGGCCACAACCCCGACGCGATCCAGGCGCTGTGCAACGCCGTGCAGACCATGCGCTCGAACAAGCGCGTGGTGGTGATCAGCGGCGCCGGCGACCGCCGCGACGAGGACATCCGCAAGCAGACGCAGATCCTGGGCGGCGTGTTCGACGAGGTCGTGCTGTACCAGGACCAGTGCCAGCGCGGCCGTGAGGACGGCGAAGTGCTGGCGCTGCTGCGCGAGGGGCTGGTTGGCGCGCAACGCACCCGCCACACCGAGGAAATCCGCGGCGAGTACCTGGCCATCGACACGGCCCTGTCCCGCCTGCAGCCCGGCGACCTGTGCCTGATCCTGATCGACCAGGTGGAAGACGCGCTGGACCACATCGCCCGGCGCATCGCGGAAACGTCGCAGGCCTGAGGACGTTCGCTACCTCTGGTTTGCGCCCCTCTCCCGCCCGCGGGAGAGGGGCCCGGGAAGCGCGCCAGCGCACCAAATCGCGCGCCAAACCCCGCATCCCCCGGTATCACCCCCTCCCCCACACCCCCCCGCCAAGCGCATAATAGGCGCCACCTTCCACGCAGGGAGACGCCTCCATGACCACCCCGCAGACCATCGTCGTCACCTATATCGCCGCCACGCCGGAACAGGTCTGGCAGGCGCTGACCGACCCGGCCCAGAGCGTGCGCTACTTCTTTGGGCGCCGCGTGGAATCGGACTGGCAGCCGGGCAGCCCGTTCGTGCTGCGGATGGAGGACGGCAAGGTGGATTCGCAGGGCGTGGTGCTGGCCGCCGAGCCGCCCTACCGGCTGTCGGTGACGTGGCGCGTGGAATGGCTGGAGGCGTTCCGCCAGCTACCCGAGGTCGTGGTCACCTGGCAGGTCGACGCGCTGGGCGACGAGGCGGTGCGGCTGACGGTCAGCGAGCTGCATCAGGAGCCCGTGGACGCGCAGATCCTGCAAGGCGGCCGCAACGGCTGGCCGCTGATCCTGGCCGGGCTCAAGACGCTGCTCGAAACGGGCCGCCCGCTCAACGTCGAGGCGCCCAAGCCGCCGCCCGCGCCCCAGCCCGCTCAGTGACGCGACGGCAGCGACAGGCGCCGCTCCATCACGTGCTGCACGGCCGATAGCGCCGTGCTCAGGATCCAGTAGATCGCGGCGGCCGCCAGGTACAGCGGCAGCGGCTGGTAGGTCGCGGCGATGATTTCCTGCGAGGTCCGCAGCAGTTCCGTCACCGTGATCACCGACACCAGCGACGTGTCCTTGATCAGGCTGATCAGGCTGTTCGACAGGCTCGGCACCGCCAGCCGCAGCGCCTGCGGGCCCACCACGAGGCGCAGCGTCTGCACGGGCGTCATCCCCAGGCTGTAGGCGGCCAGCCACTGGCCGCGCGCCACGCCCAGGATGGCGCCGCGCATGCTTTCCGACAGATACGCCCCCACGTTGAGGCTCAGCGTCAGCACGCCGGCCGGCGTGGGCTCCAGCGCGATGCCGATGCCCGGCAGCCCGTAGTAGACGACGAAGATCTGCACCAGCAGCGGCGTGCCACGCATGATGCTGACGTACACCCAGGCAATCCCTTTCAGAATCCTCTGATGGCCAATGCCCATCAGCGCGACCACCATACCGATCGGGAGACCGAACGCCATCGACAGCACGGCAAACTTCAGCGTGAGCAGCGTGCCCTGCAGCAAGACGGGCAGCGAATCGATGACGAGTTGGAGCGCGGACATGGGGCGGTTCGAATTCGACTGGGCGTGGAATGCCGCGATCATACGTGATCGGGAGCGCGGGCGGCGGCGTGGGGATAGCGCGGGGACGGGCGCAGGAAGGGGGTGATGGGCAGGCTGCGGGAAAAACATTGGCCGGGACGCGCCCGGCCATCGGGCCAGAAGCGGCCGGACGACGGTCCGGCGCCCCTGGCCAGGGAGGAAACGACGCGGCAGACGCCCCAGAGGCGCCGGACGCGCTTGGGCCGGTTACTTGGCCGGCTTGGTCACGTCCGAGCCGAACCACTTGTTCGACAGCTTGGCCAGCGTGCCATCGCGGCGCAGGTCGTCCAGCGCCTTGTCGATCGCGGCGGCGAACTTGGGGTTGTCCTTGCGGAACGGGATGGCGACCTCGCTGTTGGCGCCCGGCAACACCGCGCCCGGACGCAGCGGCAGGTTGGCCTGCTTGATCAGGTAGTTGACCATCAGGCGGTCGTTCAGCGCCGCGTCCACGCGCTGGGCGGCCAGGTCGCGCAGGTACTCGGGGGCACCCGGGTAGGTCTTGACGTCGATGCCGGGCACCGACTTGGCGAGGTCGTTGTAGTTGCTGCCCAGGCTGACGCCGAGCTTGTGGCCCTTCAGCGCGTCCAGCGACGCGAATTCGCGCTTGTCGTCCTTGCGCTGGATAAGCTGGGCGGCCGAGTAGACGTACGGCGTCGAGAAGTCCAGCACCTGCTTGCGCTGCGGGGTGACCGACACCTGGTTGACGATGATGTCGAACTTGCCGGCCTGCAGCCCGGCGATGATCGCGCTCCATTCGGTGGTCACGAACTCGGGCTTCACGCCGAGCTTGCCGGCCACGGCGCGGGCCACGTCGACGTCAAAGCCGTCCAGCTCGTTGTCGGCGCCGCGATAGCCGAACGGCGGGTAGGTTCCTTCGAGCCCGACCTTGAGCACGCCGGCCTGCTTGACGGTGTCCAGCAGGTCAGCGGCATGGGCGGCCGTGGCGGCCATGCCGGTGGCGCCGGCCACCAGTGCGGTAGCCAGCAGGGACTTGAACCAACCCGATCGAATCGTTCGCATATCTTCTCCAGTGGGATGCGGTGGCGTTGCCGGTGCCCCTTTTGAGGGAATGCCGGCGGCTCTAGGAGCCTATAACGGGCTCAAAGGTACCGCAAATACTATCGAGGGCGAAATAACGATTGGATATGGTTATATAACTGGTTCTGCACTGCAGCCGCCGCCCGCTGGCAGGCGGAGGACGGCCGCGGCGTCAGGGACAGCGGCTTACTGGAACGCCTTGTCGTTCGGCTCGGCGAACAGTTGCTTCATTTCCGGCGACAGCGCGTAGTTCATGTTGATATTGCGCGGCGGAATCGGCTGCAGGAACCACTTGGTATACAGCTTCTCGGCCCGGCCGCTCTTCTGGATGTCGGCCACCACGCCGTCCACGAGTTGCTTGAACGACGGATCGTCCTTGCGGAACATGCAGGCGTAGTTCTCGGTCTGCAGCGGCGTGCCCGCCACCACCCAGTCGCCGGCGTTCTTGGCCTTGGTGCGCTCGCCGTACAGCAGCGGCTCGTCCATCACGAACGCGGCGGCGCGGCCCGATTCCAGGATCAGGAACGCCTGGCCATGGTCCTTGGCGCTGGTCAGATTCATGTTCCAGCCCTCGCCGTTCATCTTCACCAGCAGGCGCTCGCCGGTGGTGCCGGCCGTGGTGACCACGTTCTTGCCCTTGAGCTGCGGGAAGTCCGTCACGCCCGAGTCCTTCTTGGTCAGCATGCGGATGCCGTAGATGAACAGGCTGTTGGAGAAGGCCACCTGCTTCTGGCGCTCGGTGTTGTTGGTGGTGCTGCCGCACTCGATGTCGAGCGTGCCGTTCTGCATCAGCGGGATGCGGTTCTGCGACGTGATCGGCGTCATCTTGACCTGCAGGTTCGGCATGTTCAGCGTCGACTTCACCTTGTCGACGATGGCCAGCAGGTAGTCGTGGGAATAGCCCATGACCTGGTTGCCGTCCGAGTACGAGAACGGGATCGACGATTCGCGGTAGCCCAGCGAAATCACGCCGCTGTCCTTGATCTTCTTGAGCGTGTCGCCATCGGCGGCGTGGGCGCCGGCGGCCGCGCCAGCCAGCAGGACGGCGGCGGCCAGGCGATGGAGGGGGGTTGAACGGACAGACAGTGACTTCATGGTTCGCTCCTTCAAGGGGCTTGGTTTAATAGCTATCGATATCGAGGCAATCTCACTACCCAACGTACTGCGCACTTCCAGCACTTCCAGCACAACCCGTGTTGCGCCGGCCCGGTCAGGCCGACACTGCACTGAAATCTTCCGTCCCGATGGCCGGCGTGCGGCCCGCCAGCCGGTCGGCCAGCAGGCCCGCGCTGCCCATGGCCAGCGTGAACCCCAGCGCGCCGTGGCCCAGGTTCAGCCAGAGCCCCGGCAGCCGCGACGGGCCGATCATCGGCAGCCCGGTCGGCGTGGCGGGGCGCAGGCCGGCCCAGGGCTGCAGGGCGTCCAGGCCGGCGCCGTTCGTCACGTTGCCGAACACTGCCCGCGTCTGCGTGACCAGCGTCTGGGCGCGCTCGCGGTCCACCACGGCCCCGCCGCGCACGATGTCGGCCATGCCCGCCACGCGCAGCGTGTTGCCGATGCGGGCGTAGACGATCTTGTTCGCGAAGTCCGTCACGCTGATGTGCGGCGCCCGCGCCCCGTCGGCAATCGGCACCGTGATGCTGTAGCCCTTGAGCGGCCACAGCATCGGCCGGATGCCGGCGGGCCGCAGCAACGGCACGCTGCCGATGCCGCCGGAGACGATCACCACGTCGGCCGGGATGTCGCCCTGGTCGGTGCGCAGGCCGGTCACGCGCTCGCCCTGCCGCCTCAGCGCCGTCACCCGCGTGCCGAACTGCAGCGTCACGGCCCGGTTGCCTTCCAACAGGTGGGCCAGCGACACGCAGAAGCGATGGCAATCGCCCACTTCCTCGCTTGGCGTGTAGATCGCGCCGGCGATGTCGTCGCGGATGCCGGCCAGCGCCGGCTCCAGCGCCACCGTCGCGTCGCGGTCCAGCGCCTGCTGCTCGCAGCCCAGGCTCGCCTGGTAGTCCAGCAAGCGGCATGCCGAGTCGTAGGCCGCCGCGTCGCGGTGCACCACGAGCTTGCCGCGCCGCGCGAAATCAAAGCCGCCGCCCTCCTCGCGCGCCTCGGGGCGGTTCACGAAAGCCTGCATCAGGTCCCGCGAATAAAACGCCAGCCGCAGCAGCTTGCGCGTGGTGGCTTCGCTCGTCGTGGCATTGCACGCCAGCATGAACGCCATCAGCCAGCGCCACTGCCCGGCGTCCATCGACGGGCGGAAGCGCATCGGCGAGTCGCGGTCCAGCAGCCAGCCCGGCACCTTCGACAGCACGCCCGGCCCGGCCAGCGGCGCCACGTAGCTGTAGCTGAGCTGCCCGCCGTTGGCGAAACTGGTTTCCTCCCCCGGGCCGTCGTGACGCTCCACCACCGTCACCTCATGGCCGTCGTTGGCCAACCGCCACGCGGTGGTCATGCCGACCACGCCGGCGCCCACGATCGCTACCCGCATCTGACTTGCCTTGCCTTCCCGTTTCGACGATGGGCCAGAGCGTAGAGCACCGGACGCGGCTTGCCCAATGCCAATACGTGCCAGAATATGTCCCCAGGCTATGGGCGCCGCCACCCGGGTCTACCCGTAGTGCAGAGCACCATTTTTTCTCCCCCTCCCCGCCCCCTTCCGCACCACAACGATGCGCCTGCGCCAGATCGAGGTTTTCCGTGCCGTCATGCTGACCGGCACCGTCAGCGAGGCCGCCCGCCTGCTCCACGTCTCCCAGCCGGTGGTGACGCGCGTGCTGCAGCACGCCGAGGCGTCGCTCGGCTTCCGCCTGTTCGACCGCCAGCGCGGCAGGCTGCAGCCCACGCCCGAGGCGCAGGCGCTCTATGGCGATGTCGAAAGGCTATATGGCGAGATCGAGCGCGTGCGGCGCGTGTCCGAAAGCCTGCGCCACAAGGGCGCGGGACGGCTGCGCGTGGCCGCCACGCCCAGCCTGGCCAACCCGCTGCTGGTGCCCGCGGTACGCCGCTTCTGCGCGCGCCATCCCGAGACGCAGGTGCAGGTGCTGACGCACCACACCAACGAGATCATGGCGGCGCTGCTGGCCAACCAGATCAACGTCGGATTCGCGTTCTCGCCGCCGCGCCACGAGGCAATCACCAGCGCGCCGGTGGCCGCCGGCCGGATGCTGCTGGCCGTGCCGCGCACCCGGCCGCTGCCCTCGGGCGGCCGGCGCGGCACGGTGGCCATCCGCAAGGTTCTGGAGCGGCCGTTCATCGGCTATGACGACGACAGCTCGCTGGGGCTGCTGGTTCGCCAGACGCTGGCGCGCCACGCGCTGGAGCCGCAGTCGACGCTGGAGGTGCAGACCTACTCGCTGGCGCTGGCGCTGGTCGATGCCGGGCTGGGCCTGACGCTGCTGGACCAGTACACGGCGCTCAGCGCCAACCCGGCGCACGTGGCGCTGCACGACCTGCAGCCGGAACTGGCGTTCGAGATCCACATGCTGCGCGCCAGCCATCGCGGGGCGTCGAGTCTGGTCGACGACATGCAGGCCCAGTTCGCCGCCGCCGCGGCGGCGCTGGCCGCCACGCTTGGCGACCGCCTGGAGGTGCCGGCCGTGCAGTTCGAGCCGGCGCCGCGCTGATCCGCCCGGCGGCAGGCCCGGCGTTGCGCAGACAATTGACAGCCCACCACGCTGTGCACCATCATCGACACGCCCCGACCGGCGCGTGAGCTTCTTTATGTTCGTCCTGACCCTAGTTCTCCTGGTGCTGGCGAGCGCGTTCTTCTCGATCTCCGAGATCGCCCTGACCGCGGCCCGGCGCACCAAGCTCCAAGTCCTCTCCGAACGCGGCGACCGCCGCGCCACCAAGGTATTGCTGCTCAAGGAAGAGCCCGGCAATTTCTTCACCGTCGTCCAGATCGGCGTGAACAGCGTGGCGATCCTGGCCGGTATCCTCGGCGAGAAACACGTCTCCGACCTGCTGTTCGACGCCCTGCTGCCATGGCTGAGCCCCGACGTGGCCCAGCGGACGGCCAACATCGGCTCGTTCCTGGTCGTGACGCTGCTGTTCATCCAGTTCGCCGACCTGATTCCCAAGCGGGTGGCGATGACCTTCCCGGAAGCGTGCGCGGTCAACGTGATCGGTCCGATGCTGACGCTGCTGAAGGTCTTCAAGCCCGTGGTGTGGGTGTTCAACGCCGCAGCCGACGCGATGCTGAAGCTGCTGGGCATCCCGACCAAGCCCGTGGACCAGATCACCACCGAGGACATTGCCGCGATGGTCGACGCCGGCGCCGAGGCCGGCGTGCTGCACAAGCACGAGCTGCACCTGATCGAGAACGTGTTCGAGCTGGATTCCAAGCCGATCACCGCGATCATGGCGCCGCGCGACGACGTGGTGTTCCTGACGCTCGACGAGTCCGCCGACAGCGTGCGGCGCAAGCTGGTCAACCAGCCCCACGCGCAGTACCCGGTCTGCGGCAAGACCATCGACGACGTGCTGGGCTACATGGATTCGAAAGACATCCTGCAGTTGCTGCTGGCCAACGAGAATGCGTCGGTGCTGGGCGACATCGGCAAGCACTACGACAAGAACGTGCTGGTGATTCCGGACACGCTGACGCTGTCGGAGTCACTGACGCGCTTCCGCGAGATGCACGAGAGCTTTGCGGTGGTGATGAACGAGTACGGGCTGGTGGTGGGCATCGTCACGCTGGACGACATCGTCGGGGCGCTGATGGGCGACATCCTGTATTCGGCCGAGGACGAGCAGATCGTGCGGCGCGACGCCACGTCGTGGCTGGTCGACGGCCTGACGCCGCTGGTGGACCTGAAGAAGGCGCTGGAACTGGACACGATCCCCGGCGACGACTACGTCGACACGGCCGCCGGGCTGGTCATCTACGCGCTGAAGCGGATTCCGAAGAAATCGGAGTCGATCACCGTGGCAGGCTTTCGCTTCGAGGTGCTGGACATCGACCACCACAAGATCGACCAGTTGCTGGTGTCGCGCCTGGAAGCGGCCGGCACGGGAACGGCAGGTGGGGCGTGATCCTTTGAATCCGTAAGCCCGCCAGCCGGGCGACGCCCAAAACAAAACCGACGCCTGTTTTCACAGTGCGTCGGTTCGAGTTTTACTACGCTGTTTTTATCCGCCGGTGGTCGAATCAATCGGCAGCTTTTTGTTTTGGCGGAGAGGGTGGGATTCGAACCCACGGTACCGTTGCCGGTACGCCTGATTTCGAGTCAGGTACATTCGACCACTCTGCCACCTCTCCGGTAACTGGGTCGTTGCGTAAGCAGCGAAACCAAGATTATAGGGACACTGCCACGCCGAGCGCAAGCCCCTTTTCGGAAAATTTTTATGCTTCCGGTTCCAGGCGCTCGATGCCGCCCATGTACGGCTGCAGCGCCTTGGGCACGGTCACGGAGCCGTCGGCATTCTGGTAGTTCTCCAGGATCGCCACCAGCGTCCGGCCCACGGCCAGGCCCGAGCCGTTCAGCGTATGCACCAGTTCCGGCTTGCCCTGCCCGGCCCGCGCGCGGGCCTGCATGCGGCGCGCCTGGAAATCGCCCATGTTCGAGCACGAGCTGATCTCGCGGTACGTGTTCTGGGCCGGGATCCACACCTCGATGTCGTAGGTCTTGGTGCTGCCAAAGCCCATGTCGCCCGTGCACAGCACGACGGTGCGGAACGGCAGTTCCAGCTTCTTCAGGATGGCCTCGGCGTGGCCGGTCATCTGCTCCAGCGCGTCCATCGACTGCTCGGCCGGTACCACCTGCACCATCTCGACCTTGTCGAACTGGTGCTGGCGGATCATGCCGCGCGTGTCCTTGCCGTACGAGCCGGCTTCCGAGCGGAAGCACGGCGTATGGGCCACGAAGCGCAGCGGCAGCTTCTCGGCCGCGACAATCGCGTCGCGCACCATGTTCGTCAGCGGCACCTCGGCGGTCGGGATCAGGTAGAAGTTTTCGATCGTGTCCTGGCCGTCGTCGCCACCCACCTTGCGCGGCACCTTGAACAGGTCGTCCTCGAACTTCGGCAACTGGCCGGTGCCCCGCATCGACGCGGCATTGACGATGTACGGCACGTACATCTCGGTGTAGCCGTGCTCCAGCGTGTGCGTATCGACCATGAGCTGCACCAGCGCGCGGTGCATCCGCGCCACGCCGCCGCGCAGGAACGCAAAGCGCGACCCGGTGACCTTGGACGCCGTCTCGAAGTCCAGCCCCAGTCGGGCGCCCACGTCGACATGGTCCTTGACCTCGAAATCGAACGCCCGCGGCGTGCCCACACGGCGCACCTCGACGTTCTGGGTCTCGTCCTTGCCCACCGGCACGCTCTCGTGCGGCAGGTTCGGGATCGACATCATCGCGTCGCCAAGCTGGCCCTGGATCTGCGCCAGCCGCTCGGCCGACGCCTTCAGCGTATCGCCAATCCCGGCCACCTCGGCCATCGGCGCCGAAGCGTCCTCGCCCTTGCCCTTGAGCATGCCGATCTGCTTGCTGAGCGCATTGCGGCGCGCCTGCAGGTCCTCGGTCTGCGTCTGCAGTTGCTTGCGTTCGGCCTCCAGGGCCTGGAACGTGGCCACGTCGAGTTGAAAGCCGCGCGTAGCCAGGCGCTGGGCCACGGCGTCGATGTCTTTGCGGAACAGCTGGATGTCGAGCATGTTGCTTGGGAGTCGTGTGCAGTACCGGCGACATGCCGGCGAACGCGACATTTTACTGCACCGGCATGACCCCACGGGACCGAATCTGGCGGGATTTCGGGGTCTTGTTCCGGGGAGAACGGCCTCCGTCAGCCGCCGGCGGGTCGGGGAGGCACTTCGGCATTGTCCCCCGCGGGTTCCGGGTCTTCCGGCTGCACAAGGAATAGCCAGTCCGCCCACTCCTCATCCGACATATACGAACGCGTCCGTCCCCGCCACGTCTCCAGGAATTGCCGCTTCTCGACCGAACTCAGGCTTTTCCAGTACGGATCCCAGACATGAGCAACCCAGAATTCGGGATTGCCTTGGGTATAGGGAACCGGCCCCACGTCATACCAGACCACCCAGGGCGGAGGCGGACCGAGTTTCGCCACGGCCAGTGCCTTGATCAACGAAAAGTCATTGGTCAGCAGGCGAATATTCCTGCCGCCGAACTCATCGTCATGCGCGAAGAAGGTATGGGCGCCGTCCCTCTCGTAGTGATAGGGCAAGATCTCCGTCCGCCCCTGCCTGATCAGATTGACACAACGGGGAAAGGCGTCGATCTCGATATGCAGTGTCACGAGGAAAGCTTCGAGCCCGTGGCTGCGCAGCAATTCCACCATCGGATAATCGACAAAGGAATTACCGACGGGCTGCCGGAATAGGCCCTTCAGGGTGTCCACCGGAACCCCGAACACGCGAGAAAGCGCCTCCAGCCGCCCTTTCTCGTAGTCCGACAGAAACCGAGCCTCCCGCCTTTCCCTCGCGATTTTCTCGATGGCACGCATCAACGAGAACATGGACTTTTCTACTGTCGGAATAGAGAAACGCGGCAGTTATCACGGCAGCGCCAGCCCCGCCAGTCGGCAGGGACTTTGTTATTCATCCAGTTGCGTTGGATTAAAAATCGGCTCGGGCAGCACCTTATTTCCCCCCCGCCTCCTCGTCCCACTTCCGCAGCAAGGCGAGTTTCTCCCCGATCTTGAGCTCCAGCCCACGGGGCACCGGTTGATACCAGTTCGGCGCGGTCATGCCGTCCGGGAGATAGGTTTCCCCGGCGGCGTAGGCATTGGGCTCGTCATGCGCATATCGGTAGGCATGGCCATAGCCCAGTTCCTTCATGAGCTTGGTCGGTGCGTTCCGGAGATGGACTGGAACCGCCCGGCTCTTGTCCTGCTTGACGAACGCGCGCGCCTGGTTATAGGCGTTATAACCAGCGTTGCTCTTGGGGGCGACGGCCAGATAGATGACCGCCTGACCCAGCGCCAGTTCGCCCTCCGGGCTGCCCAGCCGCTCGTAGGTCAGGGCTGCGTCGTTGGCAATCTGCATGGCTCGCGGATCGGCGAGGCCGATATCCTCCCAGGCCATGCGGACGATGCGCCGGGCCAGATACCGGGGGTCGGCGCCGCCGTCCAGCATGCGCGTCAACCAGTAGAGGGCGGCGTCCGGATGCGACCCTCGCACCGACTTGTGCAACGCGCTGATCTGGTCATAAAACGCGTCGCCGCCCTTGTCGAAGCGGCGCAGGTTCTCGGACAGCGCGCTGCCCAGCAGGGCCGTGTCGATGGTTGCCACGCCGGCATTGCGGGCGGCGCGCACCACGATCTCGATGTTGTTGAGCAGCTTGCGGCCGTCGCCGTCGGCCGAGCCGACGATCAGGCCCAGGGCCTCGTCGTCCCACTGCACGCCGCCCAGTTCCTCGCTGGCGCGCAGCACGAGCTGCCGCAGTTCGGCCTCGTCCAGGCTCTTGAGCACGTACACCGCCGCGCGCGACAGCAGCGCGCCGTTGACCTCGAACGACGGGTTCTCCGTGGTGGCGCCGATGAACACGAACAGCCCGCTTTCCACGTGCGGCAGGAAGGCGTCCTGCTGGCTCTTGTTGAACCGGTGCACCTCGTCCACGAACACCAGCGTGCGGCGGCCATGGGCGCGGTATTGCTCGGCGCGCTCCACGGCCTCGCGGATGTCCTTGACGCCCGACAGCACGGCCGACAGCGCGATGAACTCGGCATCGAACGCGCTGGCCATCAGCCGGGCCAGCGTGGTCTTGCCCACGCCGGGCGGGCCCCAGAGGATCATCGAATGGGGTTCGCCCGATTCGAATGCCACGCGCAGCGGCTTGCCGGCGCCCAGCAGGTGCTGCTGGCCGATGACTTCGTCGATATTGCGCGGGCGCAGGCGCTCCGCCAGCGGTTGCCGGGAACGTTCGGGAGGGTCGGAGAACAACGAATCCGCCACGGTCTGGAGCCTTTCAGTCTGGTTGCGGCCGCCGCAGCGGCGCGGAACGCCACAGTGTAGACCATCGGCCGGCGGTCACTTTTTTTGGCGTGCGGCCCTAAAGCCGGCTCCGGTTGCGCCGATAACGTCCAATGGCCCGCGTTTCATGCCCGCGGGAAGCGTCGACGCCGGCACCACGACCGGCGGCCCACTTCAGAACCATTGTTTGCGAATTTCGGGGATTTGTATGCTGCGATACCGCATGCTGATGTTCAAGCTGAACCGGCTGGCGAGCAAGAACAAGCTCAACGGCGTGGAGGAAATCTCGCTGGCCGGGCAGTTTGCCGAACTGATTGCATCGCAGGAGGAGGCCGACCAGGTCATCACCGACCTGTTCGAGCACGAGAACCCGCACGTGCGCCGTATCGGCCTGGCCGCCATCCGCCGCACGCGCCGCTACGGCGGCCGGCTGCTCCAGCCCGCGCTGCTGCGCCGGATGATGGACGTGGAAGGCTGGATCCGCCACGACGCCGTCTGGATCGTCCAGGAGGCGGACCTCGACGGCGCCGAAGTGCGCGCCGCGCTGCGCCGCATTGCCGCCAACGTGCGGCTGCCGCAGGACGCCGTGCGCGCCAAGCAGAACCCGGCCGACGGGATGCTCCACGCCGCCGTGCGCGCCCGCCAGTATCTGGACGTGCTGATCGCCCGCTCGGCCGCGGCCCACAACGCTGCGCTGGCCGCCGGTGGCGGGCTGGCCGGCGCCACCGACGGCAAGCCGTACGCGCAGGATTCCGTGGGCCATATCCGGGCCGTCCATCGGCAACTCCAGCGCAAGCTGGCCGGGCGCAAGCTCAAGAGCAGCACCAAGTTGAAGTTCCGGAAGGTGGAGCCGCGCTATGCGGAGAACGACAACCGGCGCTTCCTGCTCTGAGCCGGGCGCTCGATACATCACATAAGGTGGCGCGCGCCGCACTGCTCACTGCAACGCTTTGCGGTGCGATATGAATTCTTTCGGAATCGGTGCAACCGGGCGGCCGGCGCGCCGTACCATGGCTGACGGCCGGCGCTGGTGCCGGCCTGCTACCAGAGGAGCGTCACTGCCATGGCCATCACGACCCGGATGCGGAAGAAGAAGCAGTACAAGAAAGCCGTGCTGAAACTGCGCACCGCCATCAAGCGCGGCGATGCGGAAGCGATCCGCATCCGGCGCGAGCAGTTGCAGGCGCTACCCAAGCCGCGCCAGCGCTACGCGCGCGAGTCGCTGGCGTCGTCGTAACGCCACGGGCCGGGCCTGCGGGCCCGGCATGACTCAGCCCTTGGCGCGATCGGTCAGCGTCTGCATCGCATCGGCCGGCAGCGGGCCGTGACAGCTGCGGTCGCCATTGGGCTGGCCCACAATCAGCCAGACCTTGTCCGGCGTGGCCTTGGGATGCAGGATCCAGGCCGGGCCGCGCGTCGTGTTGCTGGCCGGCAGGTCTTCCAGCACGCCGTTGTGTGGCGATTGCAGCAGCGTCGCGCACTCGTTCTGCGCCAGCCGGGTTGCCTTCAGGAAGTCGGTGTTGCCCAGCACCTCGGGCAGCGCCGTGTCGGAGCCACGCAGGAACGCGTCGACATCGAAGCGGGCCGCGTGGTTGTGCGCGCAGGCGGACAGCACCAGCGCGGCAGCCAGCGCCCCGCCCGGCGCGGCGGCACGGCGCAGCGCGCGCAGGGTGGGCATGGCGGAAATGGCAGAAATGGCGGAAATACGGTGGAAAGCGGGGGCGTCTTTCATGGCGTGGGCGTCGGTGTCTTATTGCTTCATCACGTCGGCGCCCTTGGGCACCGTGAAGCGGAAAGCGTCCGCCGGCAGCGACGGGTTCTTCTGGATCCCCGTGAACGTCAGCAGCGTCGTGTTGCCAAACGCGTCGCGCAGCTCCATGGCCTCCAGGTTACCGCCCTTGAAGCCGATGCCGATGCGCTCGAACTGCGTGTCCTTCGACTTGGGCGTCAGTTCCAGCCATTCCACGCCATCGCGCGTGGCGCCGTTCTTCACGTCGAAGTTCTTCGACAGGTCGTTGCTGCCGAACAGGATGGCCGCCGGGCTGGAACCCAGCGCGTTGTCCAGCTTGCGCTCGGTCACCTGGTTCAGGTCCTTGTCGTAGATGTACAGCGTCTGGCCGTCGGCCTGGAGCAACTGGTCGTAGGGCTTGACGTAGCGCCACGTGAACTTGCCCGGCCGCGAGAACGCGAACGTGCCGCTGGACGTGCCGGCCACCTTGGCGTCCCCGCCCTGCCCCTTGATCTGCTTCTGCGTGAATTCGCCGCGCGCGGTCTTCACGCTGGTCACGAAGGTCTGCAACTGGTCGGTGGCGGCGGCGTGCGCGGCCGGCACGGCGGCCAGCAGCGCCAGCGACGCGCACAGCGGCGCGAGAATGCGATGTCGCATGGAATCGATCCTTGTTTTTGGCGAATATCTGATTAGAGCCGACGGCCTGCCGCCAATTCCGCGACAGGCTGTGACCGGCGTAACGGTATATTACCCGTCACTTCCGGCCGCGCGCGAGGGGGCCGCGCGCGTCAGTCGTCGGCCGTGGCGCTGCTGCCGGCCGGCACCAGGATGTCGCGGTTGCCGTTGCCCGACATCGCCGAGACCAGCCCGGCCTTTTCCATGTCCTCCAGCAGCCGCGCCGCGCGGTTGTAGCCGATGCGCAGGTGCCGCTGCACCAGCGAGATCGATGCCCGGCGGTTCTTGACCACCACCTCCACGGCCTGGTCGTAGAGCGGATCGGCCTCGCCGCCGCCCCCGCCGATGCCGGCACCGCCGCCCAGGCTGTCGCCGGCGCCGTCGCCATCCACCAGCCCGCCTTCGAGGATGCCCTCGATGTAGTTGGCCTCGCCGCCCTCCTTGAGCTTCTCGACCACCCGGTGCACCTCGTCGTCAGACACGAACGCGCCATGCACGCGCACCGGCAGCCCGGTGCCGGGCGCCAGGTAGAGCATGTCGCCCATGCCCAGCAGCGCCTCGGCGCCCTGCTGGTCCAGAATCGTGCGGGAATCGATCTTGCTGCTCACCTGGAACGCAATCCGCGTCGGCACGTTGGCCTTGATCAGGCCCGTGATGACGTCGACCGACGGCCGCTGCGTGGCCAGCACCAGGTGCAGGCCGGCGGCACGCGCCTTCTGCGCGATCCGGGCGATCAGTTCCTCGACCTTCTTGCCCACCACCATCATCAGGTCGGCCAGTTCGTCGATCACGATCACGATCGTCGGCAGCTTTTCCAGCGGCTCGGGCGCGTCGGGCGTCAGGCTGAACGGGTTCGGGATCTTTTCCTCGCGGGCGGCGGCCTCGTCGATCTTCTTGTTGTAGCCGGCCAGGTTGCGCACGCCCAGCTTGCTCATGAGCTTGTAGCGCCGCTCCATCTCGCCCACGGCCCAGTTCAGCGCGTTGCCGGCCTGGCGCATGTCCGTCACCACCGGGCACAGCAGGTGCGGGATGCCCTCGTAGACGCTCATTTCCAGCATCTTCGGGTCGATCAGGATCAGCCGTACCTGGTCAGCCTTGGCCTTGTAGAGCAGCGACAGGATCATCGCGTTGATGCCCACCGACTTGCCCGAGCCCGTGGTGCCGGCCACCATGCAGTGCGGCATCTTGGCCAGGTCGGCCACCATCGGCTTGCCGGCGATGTCCTTGCCCAGCGCCATGGTCAGGCTGGACGCGCTCTCGTTGTAGACGTGCGAGCCCAGGATCTCGCCCAGCCGCACCGTCTGGCGCTTCGGGTTCGGCAGCTCCAGGCCCATGTAGTTCTTGCCGGGGATGGTCTCCACCACCCGGATCGACACCAGCGACAGGCTGCGCGCCAGGTCGCGCGCCAGGTTCACCACCTGGCTGCCCTTGACGCCGGTGGCCGGCTCGATCTCGTAGCGCGTGATCACGGGGCCCGGGTAGGCGGCCACCACCTTGACCTCGACGCCGAAGTCCTTGAGCTTCTTCTCGATCAGGCGCGACGTGTATTCGAGCGTCTCGGCGCTGACCGTTTCCTGGTGGGCCGGCACCGGGTCCAGCAGCGACAGCGGGGGCAGGTCGGAGTCCTGGATATCGGCAAACAGCGGCTGCTGCTTCTCGCGCTCCACGCGCTCGTGCTTGGGCACGGCCTGCGGGCGCACGATCTGCACCGGCGCGGCTTCTTCCTGCTTCACGCGCTGGACCTCGACGGTCTCGGTGCGCTCCACCTTGGCCGCCGCGCCGATGATGCGGTCCTGCTTCTTCTCGCGGCGGGCCTTGAAGCCCATGAACAGCGTCTCGACGAAGCCGCCGACATGCTCGGCCACCGACAGCCACGAGAAATGGAAGAACAGCGACAGGCCGATGGCGAACATCAGCAGCAACAGCAGCGTGGCGCCCGAGAACCCAAGCGCCACCTGCAGCCAGCCGCCGAGCAGGTCGCCCAGCACGCCGCCCGGCGCGCGGGGCAGCGCGGCGCGCAGCGGGTACATCCGCACCGCTTCCAGCCCCATGCTGGACACCAGCGTCAGCGCAAAGCCGATCCAGCTCACCGCGGTGCTGTGCTGGGGGTCCGGCACGCGCTCGGGCAGCTCGGCCGTCAGCACGCGCCAGCCGCGCCAGCAGCGGCGCATCAGCAGCACGCTCCACCAGTACGCGGAAAAGCCGAAGACGAAGAACAGCACGTCCGCCACCCAGGCGCCCACGCGGCCGCCAAGATTATGGATATCGGACACCTGGCTGGCATGCGACCAGCCCGGGTCGGCCTTGCTGTAGCTGGCCAGCACGCACAGGAAGCCGAGCGTCACGGCAAGCAGCAGGAACCAGCGTACCTCGCCAAGCAGCTTGCCGATGCGCGATGGAAGTGCCGAGGGGTCGGTCCGGGTAGTCGTGGTTGCGCGAGCCATGCGTCAGGGTCTGTACGATCGTGCGGAGTGGACGATGGCGGCCATTTTAACCTCGCCGGCCCCTATCGCCTCCATTGGAATTTGCAACAGTCGGCAAACGCCGCGCCACATATAATGGCGGTTTCGCATGACGCCGGCACGAATACCGCGCCGGGTCATTTGCTGCCTACAGGAACGCATCATGTCTGCAAAACACGCAAAAGTGCTGATTCTCGGGTCCGGCCCGGCCGGCTACACCGCCGCCGTCTACGCCGCGCGCGCCAACCTGAACCCGGTGCTGATCACCGGGCTGGCCCAGGGCGGCCAGCTCATGACCACGACCGACGTGGAGAACTGGCCCGCCGATCCTAACGGCGTGCAGGGCCCGGACTTGATGCAGCGTTTCCTGGCGCATGCCGAGCGGTTCAACACCGAAATCATCTTCGATCACATCCACACGGCCAAGCTGACCGAAAAGCCGATCCGGCTGGTGGGCGACGCGGGCGAGTACACCTGCGACGCGCTGATCATCGCCACCGGCGCCTCGGCCCAGTACCTGGGCCTGCCGTCGGAGGAGAGCTTCATGGGCCGCGGCGTGTCGGCCTGCGCCACCTGCGACGGATTTTTCTACAAGAACCAGGAAGTGGCCGTGATCGGCGGCGGCAACACGGCCGTGGAAGAAGCGCTGTACCTGTCGCACATCGCCAGCAAGGTCACCGCGATCCACCGCCGCGACAAGTTCCGCGCCGAGCCAATCCTGGTGGACCGCCTGCTCCAGCGCGTCAAGGAAGGCCGCGTGGAACTGCGCTACGACCATACGCTGGACGAGGTGCTGGGCGACCAGTCGGGCGTGACCGGCCTGCGCATCCGCAGCACCAAGAACACGGCGCAGACCGAGGACCTGAAGGTCTCCGGCCTGTTCGTGGCCATCGGCCACAAGCCGAACACGGACCTGTTCGTCGGCCAACTGGAGATGAACAACGGCTATATCGTCACCAAGAGCGGCCTGACGGGCGACGCCACGGCCACCAACATCCCGGGCGTGTTCGCCGCCGGCGACGTGCAGGACCACGTCTACCGCCAGGCCATCACCAGCGCCGGCACGGGCTGCATGGCCGCGCTGGACGCCCAGCGCTACGTGGAAGCGTTGCAGTAAGCCTGTCGACCACTGCCGGCCGGCACTGTTGCCGGCCCGGTACGCCGTACCCATCGGGGACGCCCGCCTTGACCAGCGGCCGTCCCCGATTTCCTTATAATCAAGCCGAGCGTTTTTTTGAGGTTTTTGCCATGCCGCACGGCGCCAAGCCCCCTTCCAAGCGATTCGGCCTGCACGACCTGGCCACGCTGCGTGACGACTTGAAGGCCGACGCCGAGCGCCGCGAGGCCGCACGCGTGGCCGCCGAGGCTGCCGCCCGGCGTGCCGAGGAAGAAGCCAACGTGTTCCGCGCCAGCATCGGCACGGTCAGCACCCTGCGCGACCGCAACCGCGTGCAGCCCCCGGCCAAGCGCCCGGCACCCGTCGCCATCCAGACCCAGCTCAACGACAAGGCCGTGCTGGAGGCATCGCTGTCCGACGAATTCGACGTCGAGAACCTGCTCGACATCGACGAGACCATGTCGTTCCGCCGGCCCGGCATTGGCGAGGATGTGATCAAGAAACTGCGCCGCGGCGAATGGGTGCCGCAGGACAAGGTGGACCTGCACGGCCTGCGCAGCGACGAGGCCCGCGAGGCGCTGGCCACCTTCCTGCGCCGGTCGGTGCGCAACGGGGTGCGCTGCGTGCGGGTGATCCACGGCAAGGGCATCGGCTCGCCCGACAAGTTGCCCGTGCTCAAGGGCAAGGTCCGCAGCTGGCTGGTACAGAAAGAGGAAGTGATTGCCTTCGTCCAGGCCCGCGAGTCGCAAGGCGGCGCGGGCGCCCTGATGGTGCTGCTGCGCCAGCCCAAACCTTGAACCCATGCACCTGCCGTTCGATCTGCTGATGGGGCGGCTGCCCCTGATCCTCCATGTCATGGAGATCACCGGGGTCCTTGCCTTTGCCGTGTCGGGCGTGGTGGACGCGCGCAAGCAACGGCTGGACGCGGTGGGCACGTTCATCGTCGCCTTTGCCACCGCGTTTGGCGGCGGCACCGTCCGCGACGTGCTGCTGGACCGCCGCCCGTTCTACTGGGTCGAGCACGAGTACTACGTGCTGCTGATCTTTGCGATGTCGATCGGCGCCGCCATCGTGTTCCGCGTGGTCAGCACGGTCGCCTCGGACCGCGCCATGCTGGTGGCCGACGCCATCGGCCTGGGCCTGTTCTCCGTCACCGGCACCTCGCTGGCGCTGGTGGCGCAGATGACGCCCACCGTGGCGGTCATGATGGGCATCATCTCGGCCGTCTTCGGCGGCGTGCTGCGCGACGTGCTCTGCAACGAGCTGCCGATGATCCTGCGCGACCGCTCGCCCTACGCCACCTGCTCGTTCGTCGGCTGCTGGGTCTACGTGGGCCTGACGTGGCTGCGCGCCGACCAGGAAGTGGCCCTGCTGTCCGGCGCCCTGGTCACGATGGGCATGCGGCTGCTGTCGGTGCAGTTTGGATGGAAGTTGCCAAGCTGAGTCTCCGGATGGCGGCCGGCGTAAAAACAAGAAAACCGGCCCGCAGGCCGGTTTCTTCTCTCAAGCCACCACTTACACCGCCGCTTCGTCCTGCTCGCCGGTGCGGATGCGGATGACGCGTTCGATCTCGGTGACGAAGATCTTGCCGTCGCCGATCTTGCCCGTGTGGGCGGCCTTGACGATGGCGTCGAGCACGGTGTCGAGCTGGTTCTCGGCCACCACAACCTCGATCTTGATCTTCGGCAGGAAGTCGACCACGTACTCGGCGCCGCGGTACAGCTCGGTGTGACCCTTCTGGCGGCCAAACCCCTTTACCTCGGTCACCGTCAGACCGGTCACGCCCACGTCGGCCAGTGCTTCGCGCACTTCGTCGAGCTTGAACGGTTTGATGATGGCGGTAATCTGCTTCATGGCTGGCCTCTGTCTCTAAAGGTGTCGGAAGATGTCAGATTCTAGCCCGAAACACCACATGCCAGTCAGCCGGCCTCGTCCGGAATGCGGTCCAGGTCGCGCATCCAGACCGCCGATTCGCCGTCGCTGGGCGCCCGCCAGTCGCCGCGCGGCGACAGCGATCCGCCCGATCCCACCTTTGGTGCGTTGGGGATGCACGACCGCTTGAACTGGCTGGTGCGGAAGAACCGGTCGACAAAGATCCCGAGGATGCGCTTGATTTCCGGCAGTTGGTAGCTGTTGCGGGCCACATGGGGCCCGTTGGGCCACGTGCCGCGCGCCACGTCGCCCCAGGCGTGCAGCGCCAGGAACGCCACCTTGGACGGCGTGTAGCCGTAGCGCAGCGTGTAGTACAGGTTGAAATCCTGCAGTTCGTACGGGCCGATGATCTGCTCGGTCTTCTGCCCGGGGGCCTCGTCCTGCCCATCCTCGGCCGTGCCGGCCGGCACCAGTTCGGGGCTGATATCGGTGTCCAGCACCGCCAGCAGCACAGCCTTGCCGGTGTCCAGCACCTGGCCCGTGTCGGCCACCCAGCGCACCAGATGGCTGATCAGCGTCTTGGGCACGCTGGCGTTGACGTTGTAGTGGGACATATGATCGCCCACGCCGTACGTGCACCAGCCCAGCGCCAGTTCGCTGAGGTCGCCGGTGCCGATTACGATGGCGCCGTTGTGGTTGGCCAGCCGGAACAGGTGGTTCGTGCGCTCGCCGGCCTGCACGTTCTCGAACGTCACGTCGTAGACCGGCTCGCCCCGCGCGTAGGGGTGGTCCAGGTCCTTGAGCATCGCCACGCAGCTCGGCCGGATGTCGATCTCGCGCGCCGTGCAGCCCACCACCTCCATCAGCTCGCGCGCCTGCTTCAGCGTGCGGTCGCTGGTGGCAAAGCCCGGCATCGTGTAGGCCAGGATGTTGGCGCGCGGCAGGCCCAGGCGGTCCATCGCCTTGGCGCAGACCAGCAGCGCGTGGGTGGAATCGAGCCCGCCCGACACGCCGATCACCACCTTCTGGATCCGGCTCGACGACAGCCGCTGCACCAGCGCCTGCACCTGGATGTTGTAGACCTCCATGCAACGCTCGTCGCGGCGGCGCGGGTCGGCCGGCACGTACGGGAAGCGCTCGACCTTGCGCTCCAGCGGCAGGTCCTGCCCGGTCGGCAGCTCCATGCGGAACGCGACCACGTCGAACTTTTCCACCTCGTCCTTGTGGCGGCGGACCGACTGGCCGAACGACGTCTGGTGCATGCGCTCGCGCGACAGGCGCTCCAGGTCCACGTCGGCGAACAGCAGGTGCGACGTATCGGCAAACCGTTCCGATTCGCCCAGCAGCTCGCCGTTCTCGTAGATCAGCGCCTGGCCGTCCCAGGCCAGGTCGGTCGTCGACTCGCCCTTGCCGGCCGACGTGTACAGGTAGGCCGCCAGGCACCGCGCCGACTGCTGCGAGACAAGCTGGTGCCGGTATCCCGACTTGCCGATGACGATGTTCGACGCCGACAGGTTCACCAGCACCGTGGCCCCGGCCAGCGCCGCGAACGACGACGGCGGGATCGGCACCCACACGTCCTCGCAGATTTCCGCATGGAAGCGGAAGAACGGAATGTTCTCGATGTCGAACAGCAGGTTGGCCCCGAACGGCACCTCGGCGCCCAGCAGCGACACCGTGTCGACGGCCGCGCAATCGCCGCTGCTGAACTGGCGGGCTTCGTAGAATTCCCAATAGTTCGGCAGGTAGGACTTCGGCACCACGCCCTGCACCACGCCGTTGGCCACCACTACGGCGCAGTTGAACAACTGGTGCTCCACCAGCACCGGCATGCCGACCAGGATCGCGGCCCGGATGCCGGTGGATGCCTCCACAACCCGCTGCAGCGCCAGCTCGCACTCGCGCAGCAGCGCGCGCTGGTGGAACAGGTCGTCGCAGGTATAGGCCGGCAGGCCCAGTTCGGGAAAGACCACCAGCACCGCGCCGCGATCGGCGGCCTGCCGGGCCAGTTCGATGGTCTGCGTGGCGTTGTAGGCGGGATCGGCCACGCGGCACTCGGGCACGCCAACGGCCACGCGCGCAAAGCCGTGGGAATAGAGATTGTGAAAGGGGTGCGTCATGTCGGGGGCCGCGGGGGCGGCAGTGGACATCGGGAAACGGATAGGCGCATTCTACGACGCCCCGCCGCGACCCGGCGTCCGCGTCACGCTGACAACGCCAGCATCACAATGCCAATTCCGGTAGACTCGCCCGGCACCCAAGCCAACCCGTTTATGAGCGATCCGCGCCCCCCATACCGCACGGACATCGTGCTGGACCTTGCCGACATCGACGCCGCCGACTGGGATGCCCTGCTGGCCGCCCAGCCCGAGCCCACCCCGTTCCTGCGCCACGCCTTCCTGCACGCGCTGCACGCCAGCGGCAGCGCCACCGAAGACACGGGCTGGATGCCCCGCTTCCTGACGCTCTGGGTGCCCGACGGCCACGGCCCAGGCCGCGACCGGCTGGCGGCGGCCATGCCGCTCTACGCCAAGACTCACTCCTACGGCGAATACGTGTTCGACTGGGCCTGGGCCGACGCCTATCGGCAGCACGGGCTCGATTACTACCCGAAGTGGCTCGCGGCGGTGCCGTTCACGCCGGTGCGCGGGACGCGGCTGCTGGCCGAGGACGATGCCGCGCGCGCCGTGCTGCTGCGCGTGGCGCTGGCGCTGGCGGCCGAGAGCGAGCTGTCGTCGCTGCACATCCTGTTTCCGTCCGATCACGAGGCAGACCTGATGCAGGCGGCCGGCATGATGATGCGGCACGGCGTGCAGTTCCACTGGACCAACCCCGGCTACGCCAGCTTCGACGCGTTCCTGGCCACGCTGTCCCAGAAGAAGCGCAAGAACATCCGCGCCGAACGCCGCCGCGTGGCCGAGGCCGGCATCACGTTCCGCCAGCTCAAGGGCCCGGCCATCGACGACGACGCCTGGAAGTTCTTCAACCGCTGCTACCGGCAGACGTACCGCGAGCATCATTCGTCGCCGTACCTGAACCTGGACTTCTTCCGCCGCATCGGCCAGGCGATGCCCGACAACCTGCTGCTGGTGGTGGCCACGCGCGACGGCCGGGACATCGCCAGCTCGCTGCTGGTCTACGACGCCACCCCCGGCGTCAGCACGCTCTACGGCCGCTACTGGGGCGCGCTGGAGCACCACCCCTGCCTGCATTTCGAGACGGCCTACTACCAGCCGCTGGAGTTCTGCATCGCCGAGGGCATCGCCACGTTCGAAGGCGGCGCCCAGGGCGAGCACAAGATGGCGCGCGGCTTTCTGCCCGTGGCCACGCGCTCGGCGCACTGGCTCGCCCACCCGTCCTTTGCCGATGCCGTGGAGCGCTTTCTGGAGCGCGAGCGCCACGGCATGGACGCCTATCTCGACGAACTCAACGACCGCAACCCGTTCGCCCGCACCGCGGAATAACCCCGCTCAGCGCCGTGGCAGGATCCGGCGCAGCGTGTTGTCGCCCAGCATGTAGTGGTGGAACAGCGCCGCCATGGCGTGCAGGCCGATCACCAGGTAGAACGCCTTGCCGACCATCTCGTGGATGCCGGCCAGCACGTCGCGCAGCGCCGGGTCCGGCCCGATCAGCGGCGGCACGCCGAAATGGAGCCCCGGCAGCGTCACCACGCGCCCGGCGGCATTCGACATCAGCAGGCCCAGGATCGGCTGGGCGAACAGGAACAGGTACAGCAGCCCGTGCACGGCCGCGCCGGCAAGCTGGCCGGCACGCGGGCCGGGCTCGGGCGGCGGCGCGCCCATGATCAGGCGCCACAGCACCCGGGGAATCGCCAGCAGCAGCACCAGCACGCCCGACCACTTGTGCAGCTCCATGACGATCATCCGCGCCGCCGTGCCGCGCTCGGCAAAGCCGCGCAGCTCGATCGTGGCGTAGGCCACGGCGACCAGCACGAACATCAGCCAGTGGAACAGGATGGCGGTGGATTCGTAGCGGGCAAAGGCGGCCGGCGCCTGCCCGGCCGCCGGCAGGACGGCGGCGCGCGGTGGAACGGACATCGGAACTCCAGGTGGGTGGGGAACGGCGCACAGCTTACCGGCGGCGCCCGCCGGCCGGCCTTGCCGGAGATCATTGGCGCCAATAAAAAACCCCGCCGGGCGGCGGGGCTTGCGGGTCCGCGGCAGCGGCGCGATTACTTCTTGAAGTTCGCCACGCCGTCGGTGATTTCCTTGTGGGCTTCCTCGATGCCGGCCCAGCCTTCCACCTTGACCCACTTGCCTGCTTCGAGTGCCTTGTAGTTCTCAAAGAAGTGCTTGATCTGGTCCAGCAGGTTCTGCGGCACGTCGGACAGGCCCTTCATGTGCGCGGTGGCCGGGCACAGCTTGTCCACGGGCACGGCCACGAGCTTGGCGTCCACGCCCGACTCGTCGGTCATCTTCAGCATGCCCAGCGCACGGCAGCGCACCACGGCGCCGGCCAGGATCGGGAACGGCGTCAGCACCAGCACGTCCACCGGGTCGCCGTCGCCCGACAGCGTCTGCGGGATGAAGCCGTAGTTGGCCGGATAGCGCATGCCGGTGCCGATGAAACGGTCGACGAACAGCAGGCCGGTTTCCTTGTCGGCCTCGTACTTCACCGGATCGCTCTGGGCGGAGATCTCGATGATGACGTTGAAATCGTTGGGCAGGTCCTTGCCCGGGGAGACGAGGTTGAAGCTCATGCGAGTTCTCCGAATACCTGTAGGAATGGGATGGCCGGCATTATAGCGGGTCGGCCCTGACCCCGGCCTGACAAACGGCGTGGCGCCGTGTGCCGTGCCATGCCTTGCGCGCGCGGCGGGCTGGGTGATAATGCGGCATTCCCGATTTCAGCATTTGCTCCATAACCGGAGCCGTGGAGACCCGCATGCATGCCCAGCACTTCGTGGCCAACCGCCTGATCGCGCCGGATTCCGGCCTGCGCATCAAGGTGTTCGATCCGTCCAGCGGCGAGCCGTTCGCCGAGATCGCCCGCGGCAATGCCACCGACGTCAGCGTGGCCGTGCGCGCCGCGCGCCAGGCCTTCGAGGGCGAATGGGGCGCCATGGCCCCGGCCAGCCGCGTGCGCCTGCTGAACCGCCTGGCGCTCAAGCTGATCGAGCACGAGGACGAGCTGGCCGCGCTGGAAGCGCGCGACACCGGCAAGCCGCTGCGCCAGGCCCGCGCCGACGCACGCGCCGTGGCCCGCTATTTCGAGTTCTACGCCGGCGCGGCCGACAAGCTGCACGGCGAGACCATCCCCTACCAGACCGGCTACACCGTGCTGACCGTGCGCGAGCCACACGGCGTGACCGGCCACATCATCCCCTGGAACTACCCGCTGCAGATCTTCGGCCGCAGCGTGGGCGCGGCGCTGGCCACCGGCAACGCCTGCGTGGTCAAGCCGGCCGAGGACGCCTGCCTGTCGATCCTGCGCGTGGCCGAGCTGGCCGCCGAGGTGGGGCTGCCCGAAGGCGCCCTGAACATCGTCACCGGCTATGGCCACGAGGCCGGCGCCGCGCTGGCACGGCACCCCGGCATCAACCACGTGTCGTTCACGGGCTCGCCGCAGACCGGCAAGCTCGTGGCGCAGCTGGCCGCCGAGAACCACGTGCCCGTGACGCTGGAACTGGGCGGCAAGTCGCCGCAGGTGGTCTTTGCCGATGCCGACCTGGACGCGCTGCTGCCGGTCATCGTCAACGGCATCGTCCAGAACGCGGGCCAGACCTGCTCGGCCGGCAGCCGGCTGCTGGTGGAGCGCCCGGTCTACGAGGCGCTGCTGGACCGCCTGTCGGGCGTGTTCGAGGCGCTGCGCGTGGGCCCGTCGGAACTCGATCTCGAATGTGGCCCGCTGATCAGCCGCAAGCAGCAGCAGCGCGTTTGGGACTTCGTGTCCGACGCCCAGCACGCCGGCATCGCGGTGATGGCGCAGGGCCAGATCGTCGGCGAGGCGCCAGAGTCCGGCTACTACCAGGTGCCGATGCTGTTCCGCGACGTGCCGCCCCAGCACCGGCTGGCGCAGGAAGAAGTCTTCGGCCCGCTGCTGGCCGCCATGCCGTTCGACGACGAGGACGAGGCCGTGCGCCTGGCCAACGGCACGCCGTACGGCCTGGTGGCGGGCGTGTGGACGCGCGACGGGGGCCGCCAGATGCGGCTGGCGCGCAAGCTGCGCGCGGGCCAGGTGTTCATCAACAACTACGGCGCCGGCGGCGGCGTCGAGCTGCCGTTCGGCGGCACCGGCCAGTCGGGTCATGGCCGCGAGAAGGGCTTCGAGGCCCTGTACGGATTCACCACTCTGAAAACCATCGCCATTCAACATGGGTAGCATCAACTTTCTCTCGGTCGCCTTCGCGATCTTCTTTTTCTGGATGGCGTGGCATGTGCGGCACAAGCGCGCGACCAACCCGTCGGGCATGCCCCGGCTGCAGGTGTTCAAGCGCAAGTGGGGCGACACCGTGGGCGACCGCGTGCACTGGTGCCTGTACGTGGCGCTGCCGTTCCTGCTCGGGATCATGATGGTTGCCAACGCGCTGCAGAACAAGGGCCCCTTCCACTGACAAGCAGTTCCGACGTTCCGCCCGCAGCGCGGCAACGAGACCGCGCCGGGCCTCACCAACAGGAGACAGGCAATGACCAGGCTGGCTGGCAAGGTAGCGGTAGTCACGGGCGGCGGCTCGGGCTTTGGCGAAGGCATCGCGCAGACGTTTGCGCGCGAGGGCGCCGCCGTGATGGTGGCGGACCTGAACGCTGACGCCGCCGAGCGCGTGGCGGCGGCCATCCGCGACGCGGGCGGCAAGGCGGCGGCGGTGCGCGCCGACGTGTCGCGCGGCGACGATGTGGCGGCCACGCGCGACGCCACGCTGGCCGCGTTCGGCGACGTCCACTGCGTGGTCAACAACGCCGGCACCACCCATCGCAACAAGCCCATCCTCGACATCACCGAGGACGAGTTCGACCGCGTCTACGCGGTCAACGTCAAGAGCATCTACTGGGCGGCCCACCACTTCATCCCGCACTTCCGCCAGCGCGGCGGCGGCAACTTCGTCAACATCGCGTCCACGGCCGGCATCCGGCCCCGCCCGGGGCTGGTCTGGTACAACGGCAGCAAGGGCGCGGTCATCGTCGCCAGCAAGGCCATGGCGGCCGAACTGGGCCCGGACAACATCCGCGTCAACTGCGTGAACCCGGTGATCGGCGCCACGGGGCTGCTGGAGCAGTTCATGGGCGTGCCCGACACACCCGAGAACCGCGCCCGCTTCCTGGCGACCATCCCGATGGGCCGCATGTCCACGCCTCAGGACGTGGCCAACGCCTGCCTGTACCTGGCATCCGACGAGGCCGCGTTCATCACCGGCACCTGCATCGAGGTGGACGGCGGACGCTGCGTCTGACCCGCCCTGGCGCGTGCCCCCGGGCGTGCGCCCCCCTGCAGTACCACAACGACAACCATCCCAATGAGGAGACACCGATGACTTCCACCGCGGTCAACGCCGGCGCACGCGACGCCGGCTTCGAGGACGCCGTCTACCGCAAGGTCAGCTGGCGCCTGGTGCCGTTCCTGCTGCTGTGCTACGTCGTGGCCTACCTGGACCGCGTGAACGTGGGCTTTGCCAAGCTGCAGATGCTCAACGACCTGCAGTTCAGCGAGACGGTCTACGGCCTGGGCGCCGGCATCTTCTTCATCGGCTACTTCCTGTTCGAGGTGCCGAGCAACGTCATCCTGCACAAGGTGGGCGCCCGCATCTGGATCGCCCGCATCATGATCACCTGGGGCCTGATCTCGGCGGCGATGATGTTCGTCACCACGCCGACCATGTTCTACGTGCTGCGCTTCCTGCTGGGCATTGCGGAAGCCGGCTTCTTCCCGGGCATCATCCTGTACCTGACCTACTGGTACCCGGCCAGCCGGCGCGGGCGCACCACCACGTTCTTCATGACGGCCATCGCGCTGTCGGGGGTGATCGGCGGGCCGCTGTCGGGCTGGATCATGCAGTCGTTCGACGGCCACAACGGCTGGGCCGGCTGGCAGTGGATGTTCCTGATCGAAGGCATTCCGTCGATTCTCGTCGGCATCTGGGTGCTGCTGTACCTGGACGACCGCATCGCCCACGCCAAATGGCTGACCCCCGACGAACGCGCGCTGCTGGCGCGCAACATCGAGGCCGAGGACCAGCACAAGGAAGACCCGCCCGTGCGGCAGGTGCTGTCCAGCCCGCGCGTCTGGCTGATGAGCGCGATCTACTTCAGCTTCGTCATGGGGCTGTACGGCGTGAGCTTCTGGCTGCCAACGATCATCAAGCAGACCGGCGTCAAGGGCACGCTGGAGGTGGGGATGCTGACGGCCATCCCCTACGGCTGCGCCGTGATCGGCATGATCCTGTTCGCCCACAGCGCCGACCGCCGCGGCGAGCGCCGCTGGCACATCGCCGTGCCCGCGCTGCTGGGCGCGCTGGGCCTGGTGCTGTCCGTGCAGTGGCACGCCGACACGACGCTGGCAATGATCGCGCTGACGCTGGCCACCATCGGCATCCTGACCACGCTGCCACTGTTCTGGAGCCTGCCAACCGCCTTCCTGGCCGGCACGGGCGCGGCGGCCGGCATCGCGCTGATCAACTCGCTGGGCAACCTGGCGGGATTCATCAGCCCCTACGCGGTCGGCTGGCTCAAGGACCTGACCCAGAGCACCGACTCGGGCATGTACCTGCTGGCAGCCTGCATGGTGGTGGGCGCGGCGCTGGCACTGTCGGTGCCAGCGAAGATGGTGAGTCGGCAGGGCTAGCGGGAGACCTGCGGCATAGCGCCGGTTTGCGCCCCTCTCCCGCAACGGGGTGGGAGAGGGGAGCGAAAACCTGCCGGTGCGCTGGCCCTCTGGGACCATCCACGTGCCCCATGTTTTCTCCCCTCTCCCGCAACGCGGGAGAGGGGTCGGGGGAGAGGGCCCGGCGGTTCAACCTGCGATCCGTCGCGCATCACGCGCCTGCCCTCACCCCCAGCCCCTCTCCCGCAACGCGGGAGAGGGGTCGGGGGTGAGGGCCCGGCGGTTCAACTTGCGATCCGTCGCGCATCACGCGCCTGCCCTCTCCCCCAGCCCCTCTCCCGCAGGCGGGAGAGGGGAGCGAAAACCTGCCGGTGCGCTGGCCCTCTGGGACCATCCACATGCCCCATGTTTTCTCCCCTCTCCCGCAACGCGGGAGAGGGGTCGGGGGTGAGGGCCCGGCGGTTCAATTTGCGATCCGTCGCGCATCACGCGCCTGCCCTCACCCCCAGCCCCTCTCCCGCAGGCGGGAGAGGGGAGCGAAAACCTGCCGGTGCGCTGGCCCTTTGGGACCATCCACATGCCCCATGTTTCTCCCCTCTCCCGCAAGCGGGAGAGGGGAGCGAAGACCGGGGTCTACCCCTCTCCCAGCATCTGCGCCACTGATCCGGCGGTGCCGGCGGCTTTATCGCCGATCAGTTGCTGCAGTGTGCGCAGCAGTTCGTCCTCGTTGAATGGCTTGCCCAGGTACACGTTGACGCCGATCTCGGCGGCGTAGCGGCGGTGTTTTTCCGCTGTGCGCGACGTGATCATGACCAGCGGCATGCGGCTGGTGCGGGCGTCGGCGCGGACGTTGCGGGTCAGGTCGAAGCCGTCCATGTTCGGCATCTCGATGTCGACCAGCATCGCGTCGGGCATCACTTCCTGCAGTTGCCGCAGCGCATCCACGCCGTCGCGGGCCAGCACCACCTGGTAGCCGGCGCGGGTCAGCAGGCGCTGGCTGGCCTTGCGCACCGTCAGCGAGTCGTCCACCACCATCACGGTTGGCTGCGTCATCAGGCCGGGCACCGGAACCGGCGCGCCGGCGTCGACGAACTCGGCCACCGCGCCCACCTGTCCGGCCGGCTGCGGGGCCGGCAGTGCCGGTGCGGCCGTGCCGCGCTCGCGCACCCAGCGCTGCGCCAGCACCACGGGGTTGTAGATCAGCACGATTTCCCCGTCGCCCAGCGTGGTGGCGCCGGCAATGCCTTCCAGGCGGGCCAGGTGCGGGCCGATGTGCTTGACCACCACTTCGCGGTTGCCCTGCACCTCGTCCACGTGCACGGCCACGCGCTCGGCGCCCGAGCGCACCACCACCACCGGCGAATACTTGCGGCCCGACGCCATCCCGGCCGTTTCCTCCAGCAGCGCGCCGAAGTAGTAGAACGGCACCTCGGCGCCCGCCGCCGCGAAGCGGCCCGAGTTGTACGCCTCCAGCAGCGGCTTCTCGCGCAGCTGGTGGACCTGGTCGATCATGCCGCTCGGCATGGCGAACAGGCGCCCGCCCAGCGATACCAGCAGCACCTGCGTGATGGCCGTGGTCAGCGGCAGGTGCACCGTGAAGCTGGTGCCCCGGCCCGGCTCGGTCGACAGGGTGATCCGGCCGCCCAGCGCCACGGTCTCGGCGCGCACCACGTCCATGCCCACGCCGCGCCCGGCCAGTTCCGACACCGCGTCCGCCGTCGAGAAGCCCGGCGAGAAGATCATCTCGGTCAGCCGTGCGTCGCTGGCGTCCTCGTCGGGCGCCATCAACTGGCGCGCCACGGCGCGTTCGCGGATGCGCTGCAGGTTCAGCCCGCCGCCGTCGTCAAAGAACGTCAGCACCACCTCGTTGCCTTCCTGCTGCACTTCCAGCGTCAGCGCGCCCGTGGCCGACTTGCCCGCCGCGCGCCGCACGTCCGCCGGCTCGATGCCGTGCACCACGGCGTTGCGGATCAGGTGCTCGATCGGGCCGGCCATGCGGTCCAGCACCGAGCGGTCGATCTCCACCGTGCCGCCCTTGATCAGCAGCCGCACTTCCTTGCCGGTCTCGGTGGCCGACTGGCGCGCCACGCGGTACAGCCGCTCGGCCAGCGCGTCGAACTGCACCATGCGCGCCTGCATCAGCCCGCGCTGCAGCCCGCGCGTCAGCCGTGCCTGCGCCGCGAGGTCGCCCGACGCGCGGTCGAAGCCGCGCTGCAGGTTCTGCTCGACGGTCGCCACGTCGTTGACCGACTCCGCCATCATCCGCGTCAGTTCCTGAAAGCGCGTGAAGCGGTCGAATTCCAGCGGATCGAATTCCTGGTTGTGCTGCTGGTCGGCAATGCGCGACGCCATCTGCGTCTCGGCCTGGATCTCGATCTCGCGCAGCTGCATGCGCAGACGCGCGACGTTGTCGTTCAGTTCGCCCAGGTAGCTGCGCAGCGCGTCCAGCTCGCTGTCCAGCCGCGCGCGCGTGGCGCTGACCTCGCCCGCGTCGTTGATCAGCGTGTCCAGCGTGCGGGCCTGCACGCGCACCAGCGCGCGCTGGCGCTCGGCGTCGGTCGGCAGCGCGGCGGGGGCGGCCGGCATCAGCGGCGCCGACGGCACCAGCGCCTGGCCCGGTGTGTCCGGCGTCGCCAGCGCGGCGGTGCCGGGTGCTGCCGCATCGCGCGGCAACGCCGGGGCGGCCGGCGCGGCCACCAGCCCGTTGACGACGTCCGCATCGTCCAGCGGCAGCAGGCGGCCGTTCTGCAGCGCGTCCACGTGCGCCAGGATGCGGTCGTACCAGGCGTACAGCCGGCCGAACAGCTCTGGCGTCACGCGCTGGCCACGTACGCTCGATTCCAGCAGCGTTTCCATCTCGTGCGCCGCTTGGCCCAGCGCCATCGCGCCGGCCATCCGCGCACTGCCCTTGAGCGTGTGCAGCCCGCGCAGGATCAGGCCGCCGTGCTGCGCCTCGTCGGGCGCCGCCTCCCACGTCCGCACCAGCTTGCCGATATCGGGCAGCGCGCCGTGTGCCTCTTCCAGGAAAATCTCGACCAGCGCCGGATCGAGCGACGATGCGTCAGTCGACACGGCTTCCGGCACATCTTCCGGATCGGGCGCGCCAGGCACGACGTGCGCCACGGCGATGCCATCGTGGCGCGCGGGCGTCGGCAGCGAGATGACCACCGCGTCGTGCACCGGCGTGATCGGCGTCAGCACCGGGCCGGCCGGCGCCGACACCGGCGGCAGCGACGTGATCGGCGTCAGCTTCACGGGCGGCAGCGCCGCCGGCGGCGGCTGCACGCCCTCGTCGATCTCGGGCAGCGGCTCGGCCGCCTGGGCCTGGGTGCCGAAGAGCTGCGACACCGAGCCTTCCTGGCCCGCCGACTGCCCGGCCGGCACCACGGCGCGCGGACGCACCAGCGCCCGTTCGCCAAACGCATTAAGTTCGCGGCACAGCGCCGCGTCGCCATCGGGCCAGATGCCGGCGGCAAACTGGTGCAGCATCGCGCGCAGCCGGTCCACGGACTGGTCCAGCAGCTTGAAATCGGCCGGATGCATGACCACCGGATGGCGGCCGAGCAGCAACAGCAGGTGTTCAAGCGCCTCGGCAATCTCGCGCACCGGCTCCAGCCCCACCGTCGACGCGCTGCCCTGCAGCGTGTGCGCCACGCGCAGCGCCAGTTCGCTCGGGCACGGATGGTTCTCGTGCTTCCACTCCGACAGGTCGGTGGCAAACTGCCGCAGCAGGTCGTCGGCCTCCTGCAGGTAGACGTTGTAGAGCGCCAGCCCGATGCGGACCGGGCCGATCACCTTGTAGCCCTCGTCCTCGTCGGCCAGCCCGCCGGCCAGCCGGAACGGCAGCACGTTGCTGTCGTCGTCCGGGGCGGCTTCGGCTTCGGCCACGGGTGCCGCCACGGCTTCCGCCGCTTCCGGCGCCGCAGCCTGCGCCAGCAGCGCGTCGAGCGGATCGACCTCGGTCGCCGATACCACCCCGCCCGGATCGCGCACCGCCTGGGCGGCGGCCATCAGCGGCGCGATGTCGCGCAGCGTCGACGGGTCGCCGCGCAGCGCCAGCGCCCATTCGCGCAGCAGGTCGTGCGCCTGCCCCAGCAGCGCCGGCAGTTCCGGCACCGGCGCGCGGCCCTCGGCGATCCACAGGTTCATCACCTGTTCCACGGCCCAGGCGGCCTCGCCGTAGCGGTTCAGGCCGACCATGCGGCTCGACCCCTTGAGCGTGTGGAACCCGCGCCGCATGCGGCTCAGCACGTCGGCGTCGGCCAGCGCGTCCAGCCCGCCGGACAGGTCGGCGGCGATATTGCCGAGCACTTCCTCGGCCTCGGACAGGAAGATGTCGAGCAGTTCGGCGTCGATGGCGGCGGCATCGGCCGGCATCGGCGCGGCGGACGGCACGGTGGCCGGCATGGCCACCGGCATCGGCTCGGCCAGCGCCACGACCATGCGCTCGGCGGCGGATTCGCTACCAGCCAGCCACGCGTGCAGCTGCGTGGTGGCCTCGCTGGCCTGCCGGCGCAGCCCGGCATCGTCATCGATGGCGGCCTGGTCCGACACAGCCTGCAGCGCGGCGCGCAGCCGCTGGATCTCGGGCGAATCGGCGGTGGCGGCCACGCGGATGGCGTCCATCGCGGCGCTGCGCGCCAGGCCCAGCGCGCCTTGCGGCGCCGCGTCGTGGCGGCCGGCGTCGGTCGCGTACGGGTCTTCGCTGGCCACGTCGCGCGCCTTGCGGCCGAATTCGAGCAGGTCTGCAAACGCATGCACGGCGCCCAGTTCGGCGGCGATATCGGACAGGTGCGCGATGCGCGCGCCATGGTCGGCCGTCTCGCGCAGCACGCCCAGCCGCGCCAGCACCGCGCGGACGGCGGCCAGTGCCGCGTCGGTCTCGCGCTCCAGGCCCTCGGGCAGCGCGGGGCTGCCGTGTACCCGTTCGATGGTGGCCAGCAGCGCGCCAAACGCCTGCGCGGCATCGTCCAGCGCGGCGCCGGCATCGGCCCGCGCCGCGTTGCGGTCATAGGTGTCCAGCCACGATTCGCCGCTATCCAGGTGCGCGCGGAGCTGCGTGACGGCCTCGGCGCGCTGCGCCTGGGCGCCCGCCGACTGGACCATTTCGGCCAGCCAGCCCGGCGCGGCGGCGTCGGGGTCCGCCACGGCGGCGGCCAGCGTCTCGCATCGCCCGGCAAACGCTGCCGCCGAGGCATGGCCCGAGCGGCCGTGCACGCGCCACGGCATGGCCAGCGCGCGCGACAGGAACAGCGCCACGCCGCCCCGGCCCAGCGCATCACTGGCCGGCCTCTGGCCCGCGTAGGCCGCGGCGGCGGTCAGGCACTGCTGCAGGGCGGGCTGCGCCAGCGGCATCGCCGCCTCGGCCAGCGACGCCAGCGCCAGTTCCCAGCCGGCCTGGTCGTCGGCGGCTGCCCGCTCGATGGCGGTGGCGGCGTGCTGGAGGTTGCGGGTATCGATCGGATCGAGCCAGCCGTAGTAGCGCTGGCGATAGTCGGCGCGCGCGACGATGTGCGCGGCGTCCACGCGATAAGCCTGCAGCGTGCGCGCGATATCCACGCGCAGCACCTGCACGGCGGCCTGCGTGGCGGGCGGCAGCGTGGCGTCGGCATCGGCGGTCAACCCGGTGCTGACCAGCAGGAAGACGGCGTCGTTCAGCAGCGCCTGCGGCACGCGCACCTGCCCTTGCAGGTACTGGCGCACCAGCAGGTGGGCGCGCGCGGCAAAGCGCTTGGCCAGCAGGTCGGATGGCAGCAGCCCGTGCGCCAGCGCGCGGAACACCATGGCCAGCGTGTGCCAGATGCCGCGGTCGGGCGTGTCGGCGGTGCGGCGCGCGTCCTGCTCGTGGTTGCGGACTTCGTCCAGCGCCACCTGCAGCGGCAGCCACGCCTCGCGCAGCAGCGACGCATCGGTGCACGGCGTGGGCAGGCGCAGCGCCTTCAACAGCGCGGCCTCGAAGCGCTGGCGCGCGCGCGTGACGGCCGTGGCCGAGCGCGTCGGCAGCACGATGCCGGGCAGCATCTGCAGCTCGTCGAGCCACAGGTCGGCCGGGTGTACGCGCTCCTCCTTCATCAGCGCCAGCGCGGCGGCATAGGGCTGGAACAGGCGCAGCGGGTCTTCGGCGTCGCCGGCCATCAGGTCGTCGACATATTCGGCCAGCGCCTGCACGCCGGTCCGGAACACAGCCAGCGCGGGCGCGTCGGCGGCGACGGTGCCGGCGTCGATGGCCTCCAGCAGCCGGCGCAGCGCCTGGCAGTAGGCGTCAACGCCGCGCAGCCCGACGATGTGCACGGCCCCGGCGGCCTGGTGCAGGTGCTGCCCCGCCAGGCGCAGCGACGTGGTGTCGCGCGCGCCCAGCGCCTCCGGTGTCTGGCGGATTTCGTCGACGTAGTGGCCCAGTTCGGCCGCGGCGTCGTCCAGCGCGGTGCGCAGGCTCGGCGCCAGCCAGGCCAGCACGGACAGGTCGCGCTGCGGCGCGGCCGGTACGTCGGGCGCGGCCGCTTCCGGCGTGGCATGCGTGGGCGGCGCGGCCGGATCGGCCTCGTCGCTGGTGAGGATGGAATTCAGGGACATGACCAGTTCCGGTGCAGCCGTCAACGTCGGGCCGGGCGTCAGGCGATCTTGAATCGCGACACCGAGTTACGCAGTTCCTCGGTCAGCGCGGTCAGCTGGCGCACCGACGTGGCCGTCTGGCGCGTACCGGCCGTGGTCTGCGCGGTGACCTGCAGGATGCCTTCGATGTGGTGCGCCACGTTGGTGGCCAGCCCCGCCTCGTGCGACGTCGTCTGCGCGATCTGCTCGATCAGTTCGGCAAGCTGGCGCGACACGCGGCCGATCTCGACCAGTGCCGTACCGGCGTTGTCCGACAGCCGCGCGCCTTCCACCACGTCCGCCGTGCTCTGCTCCATGGCGTGCACGGCGTCCTGGGTATCGGTCTGGATCGTGCGGATCAGCGCGCCGATCTGCTTGGTGGCCTCGCCCGAGCGTTCGGCCAGGCGCTGCACTTCTTCCGCCACCACCGAGAAGCCCCGGCCCGCCTCGCCAGCCGACGCGGCCTGGATGGCGGCGTTCAGTGCCAGCACGTTGGTCTGCTCGGTAATGTCCGAGATCAGCTCGACGATTTCGCCAATCTCCTGCGACGACTCGCCCAGCCGCTTGATCCGCTTGGACGTTTCCTGAATCTGGTCGCGGATGTCGTTCATGCCCGCGATGGCGTTCTGCACGGCCTGCTGGCCCTGCTCGGCCGCCGCCAGCGACGCGCGCGCCACGTTGGCCGACTCCGCCGCGCCCCGCGACACCTGCGTGATGCGGTCTGCCATCTCCACCACCGACTCACCGGTCTGGCGGATCTGGCGCGACTGCTCCTCGGTGGTCGACGCCAGCTGCACCGACGTGTCCTGCACCTGCGACGACGCCTGCTGCACCTGCCCGGCGGTCTGCTGCACGCGGCCCACCAGTTCCTTCAGTTCTTCCACGGTGTAGTTCACCGAGTCGGCGATGGCGCCGGTGATGTCCTCGGTCACGGTGGCCTGGCGCGTCAGGTCGCCATCGGCGATGTCCTGCAGCTCGTTCATCAACTGCAGAATGGCCTTCTGGGTGGCGTCGTTGTTGCGTTTTTCCTCCAGCCGGCGCGCCTCGGCCTCGCGCTCGCGCGCCTCGGCTTCCAGCGCCCGCACGCGGGAATCGCGCAGGTACAGCGCCGCCAGCCCGGCCAGGCACAGCAGCGTGGCGATGGCCGACACGACCATGGCGCCGAACGTCCACGGGCGGTAGCGCGCGCCGTCGGCGTACATGCCCTGCAACTGCTCCAGCTCGCCGCGCAGCGCCTCGTTGTCGTTGAAGATTTGCTGCTGGGCTCGCTTGGCGGCGATCAGGCCGGGCAGGTTCTGCAGGATCGTCTGCGTGGTCTTCTGCACCGCCTCGAAGCGCTGCGACAACTGCTGCAGGTAGCTGCGCGTCTCGGCGTCGGACGCCGGCGCCAGGCGCAGCGCCTCGGAGCCGTTGGTCAGGCCGTCCAGCGTCTCGCGGAACGTGTTGGTGTCCTTGCCCAGCAGGAACGCGGTCTCGGGGTTCACGCCCTCGCCGGACAGGAACTCGTTCAGGTTCTTGCCCAGCCGCTGCGTCAGCATCACCAGCTGCGCGGACGCCGCCACCTCGCGGGTGTTCGATCCCGCCTGCAGCTTGATCGCCGCCACCTGTTCGGCCGCTTCGAGCAGTTCCGGGTTCGACGCGTTGAAGATCTGCAGCGTCTGGCCGATGGTGGTCAGGATGGGCTGCTGGGCCAGCACGTCGGCCGCGCTCTTCTCCGACCGCTTCCACGACGCGAACGCCTTTTCCAGCAGCGGCTGCGCGGCGCCCGTGGTGGCGCGCACGTGCATCTCGTCGCTGCCGTTCTGCAGCGCCAGCATGTCGGCGGTGAGCTGTTCCTTGGACTGCCGGAGCTGCGTGAACGCCTGCGCGTTGCCCAGCAGCGCCACCGGCACCGCCTTGCCCAGGCGCTGCGAGTGCATCAGCATGCTGCCGGCGATCTCGATCTGCGCCGCGCCGTTGTTGGCCTGCCGGTTATCCAGGTAGACCGAGACCAGCAGCGCCAGCAGCGACACCACCACGCCGCCGGTCAGCGCCCGCTGCTGCGCCGCGAACGGCATGCGCGCGAGCCAGCCCGTCATGCGTTCCGCCGGCGCCCGGGCGGGACCGTTGCCCGCGCCGCGTCCGAAGAGCGACGCGCGCGGCGCGGCCGCATCGGCCGTGGCGCCGGCCGTGGCGGGGCGACGGCCCAGGCTGATCTTCTTGATACCCATAGCAACCCTCTGTTCGTTTCGTTGTTCTGTATGGTTGGCGTGGCGCCGCTCAGGCGCCGCCGCGGCCGGCCTGCAGGAATGCCGGGGCGTCCAGCAACTGGCGGATGTCCAGCACCTGCCAGTCGCGCCCCTCCCGGTCCGCAAAGCCGGCGCCGCGCCAGCCCTCGGGCTCGGCGCCGCCGGCCGGCGTCAGGTCCACCGCGTGGCGCAGACCCACCACGCGCGTGGCGATGATCCCGCACGCCCGTTCCACCTGGCGCGACAGCACCACGATCTTGCTGCCCGGCTGCACCGGCGTCGGGCCGTCGCCGCAGAACATGCCGAAGTCGATCACGCCGATCAGGTTGCCGCGCGCGTTGACCAGGCCGCGGTACCACGGCTGCGTCAGCGGCACGGCGGCGGGCGGGCGCATCTCCAGCACCTCGCCCGTTTCCATCAGCGGCAGCAGCCAGCCGCGCTGGCCCACCAGCACCCCCAGGTAACTGTCGACGGCGGGCAGGTTGCGCGCCTCGCGCAGGCGACGGGCCAGCATGGCCTGGTAGTCGTGCAGGCGGGTCTGGCGGGCTCGGATGTCTTGGCGCGGCGCGTTCATGTTCGGATACCAGTGAAACGTGAAACCTGTGATGTCAGCCTCTGCGGGCCGTGCGCGGGCGCCGCCGGCGTGTTGCCGCCCGCGGCGTCCACGGCGCGCCCCGTGGCGCGGCGCCCGGCGCTCAATGCGCCAGCGCGGCGATCTTCGACAGCAGTTCCTCGCCGTCCACCGGCTTGACGATGTAGTCCGAGGCGCCCTGGCGGATGCCCCAGATGCGGTCCGTCTCCAGGCCCTTGCTGGTGCACATGATCACGGGGATGTCCTTGAAGCGGTCGTCGCGCTTGATGGCGCGGGTGGCCTGGTAGCCGTTCTGGCCCGGCATCACCACGTCCATCAGGATCAGGTCGAAGGCTTCGGCGTCGAGCCGGGCCATGGCCTGCTCGCTGTTGCCGGCCACGGAGACCTTGAAGCCCTTCTTGCCGAGCAGGTCGGACATGAACAGGGCTTCGGTGGGCGAATCGTCGACGATTAGGATTTTGCTGATGGTCATTGTGTGGTTCCTGGATACTTCGGCGGCCCGGTCAGGCCGCCACGGCCGCGCCGGCCTCGTGCGCGCAGCCGGCCATGCAGGCGTGCACCGCCTGCAGCAGCGCTTCGCGCGAGAACGGCTTGGCCAGATGGTCATGGGCGCCGACGAGCTTGCCGCGCGACCGGTCGAACACGCCGTCGCGGGACGACAGCATGATCACGGGGATGGCGTGGAAGCGCGGGCTTTTCTTGATCAGGGAACAGGTCTGGTAGCCGTCGAGCCGCGGCATGAGGATGTCGCAGAAGATCACGTCGGGATGGAGGTCGCCCACCTTGGCAAGCGCCTCGAAGCCGTCCTCGGCCAGCATGACCTGGAATCCGGCCTGCGCGAGGAAGATCTCCGCCGTGCGGCGGATGGTGCTGGAGTCGTCGATCACGAGCACCTTCACCGCGGCCGTGGCCGCCGTGGATGCCCCGCTGGCACCGGCGTGGCCGCCGGCGTTGACCCCATCGACAGACGTGTCTTGTTCTGTTTGAGTGACCCGCATCTTGTTCCCGCGACCCACGTCCTGCGTGACATAACAGGCGTCGGCATTCACTTGAGAACTTCCGCACGGCGCCGCGCATGGCGGACCGGCGGCCCCCGATTTCCTATTCCCAGTCAAAAAAATCCCGGCTACCCAAGCCGGTGGCGGCGCGCTTCTGTTTGCACGCCTGCCGTTCTACTGCCTACTGCCAGTGCCGCGGCACCCCGTCTTCGGCGCGCCTGCCTTGGGCGGCGCGGCCGGACGGATGTTCAGTTTTGCCGCAGAGTGTGACAACTCGTGGGGGGGCCGTCAATCCGCAGACCCCGGCGCCACCGGCCGGTCTGTCGCTTTGGCGCGACGGGCGGCCGTTTTCCGAGGATGGACTCAGATCGCCACCATCTCGAAATCTTCCTTGCGTGCCCCGCATTCCGGGCAGGTCCAGTTGATGGGCACGTCCTCCCATTTGGTACCCGGGGCGATGCCGTCTTCCGGCGCGCCGGTGGCCTCGTCGTAGATCCAGCCACAAATCAGGCACATCCAAGTCTTGTATTCCATATGCAGGCTCTTGCCAGTCTCCATTAAAATCCAGCGCATGATGGTACCCAATCGGCGCCGATGACGCCACCCATGGGCCGACACGAACGGCCCAATATCGCCGCGTTCGTGCAATTTGGCGTGCAGATGCCGTCCGAACGGCACGCTTTCGGTCGCGATTGCCCGGTTTTCCGGCACCCGTGGCCGCCCGGGCCCCGCCAGCGCCCCCGCACCGGACGCCTGTCTCCTCCCCGACCCTCTTTTTGGCCAGATTCCCATGTCCCGTAACCAGCAGCTCTTCGACCGCGCCCAGCAGACCATTCCCGGCGGCGTCAACTCGCCCGTGCGCGCCTTCCGTTCCGTTGGCGGCACGCCGCGCTTCATCACCCGGGCCGAGGGCGCGTACATGTGGGACGCCGACGGCCAGCAGTACATCGACTACATCGGCTCCTGGGGCCCGATGATCGTCGGCCACGCCCACCCGGACGTGGTACGCGCTGTGCAGGAAACCGCCGCGCACAGCTTTTCGTTCGGCGCCCCGACCGAGGCCGAGATCGTGATGGCCGAGGAAATCTGCAAGCTGGTGCCGTCGATCGAGCAGGTGCGGCTGGTGTCGTCGGGCACCGAGGCCACCATGAGCGCGCTGCGGCTGGCGCGCGGCTTCACGGGCCGGGACCTGATCATCAAGTTCGAGGGCTGCTACCACGGCCACGCCGACAGCCTGCTGGTCAAGGCCGGCTCGGGCCTGCTGACCTTTGCCGATACCACGCAGAACGCGCCGTCGTCGGCCGGCGTGCCTGCCGACGTCACGCGCCACACGATGGTGCTGGAGTACAACAACGTCGCCCAGCTCGAAGAAGCGTTCGCGCGCCACAAGGGCGAGATCGCGGCGGTCATCGTCGAGGTCGTGGCCGGCAACATGAACCTGGTGCGCGCCAGCCAGGCGTTCCTGCAGACCATGCGCAACCTGTGCAGCGCGCACGGCAGCGTGCTGATCTTTGACGAAGTGATGACCGGCTTCCGCGTGGCGCTGGGCGGCGCGCAGGCGCACTACGGCATCCGCCCGGACATGACCTGCCTGGGCAAGGTGATTGGCGGCGGCATGCCGGCGGCGGCGTTCGGCGGCCGGCGCGACATCATGGCCAAGCTGGCGCCGCTGGGCGGCGTCTACCAGGCTGGCACGCTGTCCGGCAACCCGCTGGCCGTGGCCGCCGGCCTGACCACGCTGAAGCTGATCCAGGCGCCAGGCTTCTACGACCGGCTGGCCGCCCAGACCCGCAAGCTGGCCGACGGCCTGACCGCCGCCGCCCGCGCGGCCGGCGTGCCGTTCTGCGCCGACGCCATCGGCGGCATGTTCGGCCTGTATTTCACCCACGACGTGCCGGCCAGCTTTGCCGAGGTCACCCAGGCCGACGTCGGCCGCTTCAACCGCTTCTTCCACGCCATGCTGGCCGAAGGCGTCTACCTGGCCCCGTCGGCATTCGAGGCCGGCTTTGTCTCGGCCTGCCACGACGACGCGATCATCGACCGGACGATCCGGGCAGCCGAGACGGCGTTCCGCGCCGGGTGACGGTTGCGCCCTCCCCGCGCGTTTCTAATATGCGCGAGGGAGGGCCCGCCGCGCCGGCCGCCCCCGGGCCGGTCAACCCGCCCGCACTTTGCCCGGCAGGCGGACGACGCTGCGCTACACTCCAGCCTTGTGATGCCGGAGACCGAGGAGCCCCTTGATGCGCACCATTCCTACCCCCGCCCTGTTCCGCTGGTTCGTGCTCGCCCTGCTGGCCAGCCTGCTTTCCGCCTGCGGCTACAACGACTTCCAGAAAAAGGACGAGGCCGTCAAGGCGGCCTGGGGCGAGGTGGTCAACCAGTACCAGCGCCGCGCGGACCTGATTCCGAACCTGGTGGCGACGGTCAAGGGCTACGCCAGCCACGAGCGCGAGACGCTGGAGGCGGTGACCAAGGCCCGGGCGCAGGCCACCAGCATCCAGGTCACGCCCGAGACGCTCAACGATCCGGAGGCGTTCGCGCGCTTCCAGCAGGCGCAGGGCCAGTTGACCAGCGCGCTGTCGCGGCTGCTGGCGGTGGCCGAAAACTATCCGAACCTCAAGGCCGACGCGGCGTTCCGTGACCTCCAGTCGCAACTGGAAGGCACCGAGAACCGCATCACGGTGGCCCGCCAGCGCTACATCGCGGCGGTGCAGGACTACAACGTGCTGGCGCGCAGCTTCCCGACCAACCTGACCGCGATGGTGTTCAAGTACCCGGTCAAGCCGTCGTTCACGGTGGAGAACGAGAAGGCGATCTCCACGCCGCCGGCCGTGAAGTTCTGATCGACCGGCCGCACGGGGACGCCACCATGCGCAGGCTCGCCACGCTCTGGTTCCTGGCCATCGCCCTGGCGCTGCCGGCGTGGGCGGCCGATGGCTTCGTGGCCGTGCCGCCGCTCAACGCGCGCGTGACCGACCTGACCGGCACGCTGAGCGCCGACCAGCGCAACGCGCTGGAAAACGTGCTGGCCGACTACGAGCAGCAGCGCGGCAGCCAGATCTTCGTGCTGATGGTGCCCACCACGGAGCCCGAGACCATCGACGCCTACAGCATCCGCGTGGCCGACGCCTGGCGCGCCGGCCGCAAGGGCGTGGACGACGGCGTGATCGTGCTGATCGCCAAGGACAACCCGCCGGGGCTGCGCAAGATGCGGCTGGAGGTAGGGCGCGGGGTGCAGGGGTCGCTGACCGACGCCATGTCGGCCCGCATCCTGCGCGACGTCATGGCGCCGCATTTTCGCCAGAACGACTTCTACGGCGGGCTGGCCGCCGGCATCTCGGCCATCCAGGCAACCATCGACAAGGAAGGACTGGCCGCGCCCGACCGGCGGCGCCAGGGCAATGTGGCGATGGACGACTGGCTGCCCGTGCTGTTGCCGCTGGCGATCATCGTGTTCTTCTTCCTGTCGGCAATGATGCGGCGCGGCGGACGGCCGCACGTCGTGACCACGCGGCGCGGCTGGCCCACGGGGACGGCGGGCGGGCTCGGCGGCATGACCGGCTACGAGATCGGGCGACGCTGGGGCGGCGGTGGCGGCTTTGGCGGCGGCGGTTTCGGGGGCGGTGGCGGTGGCGGCGGCGGATTCGGCGGCGGCGGCGGGGGTGGCTTCGACGGCGGCGGCGCCTCGGGCAACTGGTAAGGGGGACAGCAATGCACAAACCGAAGCCTGCCCGACCGGCCCTGAACCATTCGATCCAGCGCGCGCTGCGCCACCTGGGCACCGGCCCCAGCCTGGCGCGCCGGGCGTTTCCCGACGCCGCGCGCCACCAGATCCAGGTGGCCGTGCACAAGGGCGAGCAGCATCACCGGGGCGAGGTGCGCGTGGTTATCGAAGCCAGCCTGCCGCTGGGGCTGGCGTGGCGCGGCGTGACCCCGCGCGAGCGCGCCCGCGCGCTGTTCGGCGCGCTGGAAGTCTGGAACACCGAGGACCATTCCGGCGTGCTGCTCTATATCAACCTGGCCGACCACGCCGTGGAGCTGCTGGCCGACCGGGGCATCGACGCCTGCGTCAGCCCGCAAGCATGGCAGGCGCTGTGCGAGCAACTGACCCACGGGCTGAAGAAGGACCTGTCGGTCAAACCCGTGCTCGACGCCATCGCGCAGATCCACGGCCTGCTGACCGAGCACTTTCCGGCCGAGGCGGGCCGCAATCCGAACGAACTCGACGACCGGCCGATCATCCTGTGACGCGGCGTGGCCGCGCACCCGCTCAACGCCCCGCCGCCTCCGGCTCCCGCTTCTCCATCAGATACCAGACCGCAGCCAGCACCTGCACCACCACCAGCGCGCCCCAGACCCACAGATGGGCCGCCACGGGGTAGTGGCCGTCCACGGCCGGGAAGAAGTCGAGCACGAAGCCGATGCCGATCTGGAACAGGAACGTGGCCAGGAACACGGTCAGCGTCATGGCCGTGGTGGCGCGGCCGATCAGCGCGTCCGGGAACCGGCGGGCCAGCAGCGCGTAGGTCAGGATGCCGCTGGAGCCGAACACGCCGTAGGCCGCCCACAGCACGCCCAGCGGCACGAACGGCAGGTGGGCCATCAGCAGGAGCTGGACGACGATGAACGCCATCATGCCGAAGCCGGCGAACGCATAGAGGCTGATGCCGCGCCGCTCCAGATGGCGGGCGGCCCAACCGGCGCCCACGCAGCCGGCCATCATCGCGATACCGATCACCGACACGAGCCGCGCGCCTTCGCCGGCGGACAGGCCCTGCACGTCGCGCATGAAGGCGCTGACCCACAGCGTCTGCACGGCCAGGAAGATGCCCTGGTTCAGCAGCGTCAGCGGCACCACGCGCCAGAAGCGCTCGCTGCTCAGGATCAGCCGCGTGCCGCGCAACTGCTCGGCAAAGCTTTCCTTGCCGGCGCGCCGCGCGTCGGGCACGCCAAACCAGAGCAGCACGGCCATGCCGAACGAGATGGCGGCCAGCCCGGCGCTGACCGTGCGCCAGTCCGTCCACGACAGCAGCCACGACAGCGGCGCCCCCACCACCACCGCGCCCAGCCCGCCGATGGCCATCACCAGCCCGTTCAGCAGCGGCATGCGCGACAGCGGAAACCACATCGACAGGGCCTGGATGGCGGCGCCCAGGCAGACCGAGACGCCCACGCCGATCATCGCGCGCCCGGCGGCCAGCCCGATCATGCCCGGCGCCCACGCAAAGACCAGCGATCCGGCCACGGCCAGCATCAGCAGCGCCGCCTCGGTCCGGCGCGGGCCAAAGCGGTCCAGCAGGATGCCGGCCGGCAGTTGCGCGCAGGCAAACCCCAGGAAGTAGAAGCTCGTGAGCAGGCCCAGGTCGCCGGCGGTCAGGCCCAGTTCGCGCGTCAGGTACGGCGCAAAGCCCAGGTTGACGCCACGGAAGATGTACGAGACCAGGAAGCCGAGCGAGAAAAACGCCAGCACGCGCCAGCGGGCGGGCGAGGCATGGGGCGAAGCGGGGCGCAGCGCATCGGCGGCGGGGGCCCGCCCGGTATCGGCAGTGGAAGAGTTCATGCCTGCCATTGTGATCACCACCATGGTGCAAGGCCAGTGAAAGATACCCGCGTCAATTGTGAGTAGAATTTGACGACTTTCCGCCCCCGCCATGGTCACCAACCGCCCCCCTCACCTGCCCCCGCTCCAGGCCCTGCGCGCCCTCGAAGCCGCCGCGCGGCACCGCAGCTTCTCGCGCGCCGCCGAGGAACTGGCGCTCACGCACAGCGCCATCAGCCACCATATCCGCGGGCTGGAAGACAACCTCGGCACCAAGCTGTTCCGGCGCACCGGGCTGACCATGACGCCGACCAGCGCCGGCGCCCGGCTGGCCGAACAGGTGCGCGGCGCGCTGGACCAGCTCGAAGCAGCGCTGCGCGAGGCCAGCGATGTGGCCGGCGACGTGGCCAGCCCGCCCGTCGTCCGGCTCCAGGTCAGCGTCATGGCCGACCTGGCCAATGCATGGCTGATCCAGCGGCTGCCAAGCCTGCACGCGCAGGCGCCGGAACTGGATTTGCACCTGCGTCTGCATGCCGAGATCTCGCCGCCCGACCCCTATTCGGTCGACGTCGGCATCTGGCATCAGCGCGTGGACCTGCCCGGCTTTGAATGCCACAACCTCATCGAGGACCACGTGATCGCCGTGGCCAGCCCGGCATTGCTGGCGCGCTATCCCGGTTTCACGGTGGCGGACCTGCCCCGGCTGCCGATGCTCCGCTTTGCGCTGCGGCCCTGGCGCGACTGGCTGCTGCTGGCCGGCCTGCCGCCGGTGGAGCCCGAGCGCGGGCCGATCTTCCAGGATGCCGGGCTGATGCTGCAGTCGGCCGTGGCCGGGCTGGGCGTGGCCACGGCGCGCGCGCAACTGGCGCGCGACTATCTGGCCAGCGGCCAGCTCGTGCAGATCGGCACCACGCGCATTCCGTCGAGCCTGCACTACTGGGTCACGTGGCGCGAAGGCAACCCGCGCGAGAAAGCCATCCTGCGCTTTCATGCTTGGCTGCGCGAGCAGGTGGAAGAATCTGCATGGCCGTCTCCCGGCTGAAACACTTCTCGTTTCGACGCCCCGTTGTGTGGGCCAACGTACGCTTCATACACGTAACAACATCGATCACATTCCGCCAGAGGTTTCAAGAACGAAACACTTTGGCCGCACGCTGTACGCGCGGCCATGACGGCCCCAGCCTCGTACTTCAGGACGAGGGCCAGGTGCCCCAGACGATCCTTTCCGCGCTGGCGTCGGCCGAACGGATGAGCCATGGATCGTACAGAGTGCGCGCCGGCACCCCTCGTCCGCGAGCCGGCGCGTTTTGCGCCACATAGCCGTTCGACGTAGCCCCACCACCCCCGCGCGCCGTCTACACCGCCTACCTTCGATTACATGGCGTATCAGGCGCTTCATGATTGATACGTTTTTGGCCGCCAGGCCAGCCTTCGCGCTTTCCCGCAGCGTGCGCCGCTTACGAGACTTCCGTGTGCGTTTGAAGCGTCGCTGTCCGCACCTTCCGTTGTAATTCCTTAATGTTCCCGAAATTTGTGATGTATTCGGCCTGCACAGTTTTCGAAACATCCGGTTACAACGTCTCGCAAACGACGCAGCGGCCAACACCCACTCCCTTGTAAATCAACGACTTGCGTCCAGTGGCACGCTCGTCGCTCCATGTCCCGCAACCACGGCAGGTTCGCAGGCTTCGCAACAGACGATGCCAGGACCACAGACCAACACAGTGGGACGGGGGGCCGAAAGGTCCGAAACAGGGAGCGAACAGGGCCGGCACGCTGCAGTGCCGCCCGGGTGGGCAAGGCCGATCAACAGGCCGGACCGCCGCAGGTTTTGCAGCAATTCAGGCGCGAGACGATCCCTGGAGAGCAGTAAGGATCGGCTCGCGGCGCCCTCCCCCAGGATGCCGGTGCCGCGTCAGGCGGCCAGGCAACAGGGTGACCGGGCCGCGCCGGATGTTTCCGGCGCGGCCCGGACTGAGCCAGGTGGAATCGTACGGACGCCACGTCAGTGATGGCCTTGCGGTTTGGCCTCGGCCGGCAGTATCGGCCGAAACCTTGTGCCCGATCTCCAGCGGGCGCTTTTTTCCACAAACCATGACGTCAAAGGAGAAGGACATGACCTCCATGTTCGAAGGTTTCAAGCGTTTTGTTCGTGAAGAAGACGGCGCAGCGGGCGTGGAGTATGCCCTTCTGCTCGCCTTCGTGGCGCTGGTGATGGTCACGTACGGCACGACCGTCAAGACCGCCGTCGGCACCATCTGGAACTCGATCGCGACGGCCCTTTCCGCCGCCTGATCGACATGCTGCAAGCGGACCGGCGACGTTGCGCCAGCGGCGCCGGTTCGATTGCAGCGCAACACCACTCGAATTCGGACGGCTGCGCCGGGCCACGCGCCCCGCGCAACCGGCGCCCACCGCCACCGGACACTGCCATGACCACCACGATTACCGCGCTCGCCAACCTGAGCCTGGCCGCCATGGTCACGGTGGCCGCCATCGGCGACGCCCGCACGCGCCGCATCCCGAACTGGCTGGTTGCCAGCGGGATGGTCCTGGCCCTGGCGGCGCAGATCGCCACGCTGGGCCCGCGCGACGGCAGCCTGCAATGGCTGGCCGGGCTGGCCACGGGCATGGGCATCTTTCTGGCCGTGTACCTGCTGGGCGGCATGGGCGCGGGCGACGTGAAGCTGATGGGTGCGGTGGGTGCGTTCATGGGGCCGCTGGGCGGCGCGCACGTGGCCGTGGTCAGCTTTCTGGTGGGTGGCGTGCTGGCCCTGGCGGCGATGGTGATCCATCGCGAGTCGCGCCGCACGCTGGCCAGCCTGTCGGGCCTGCTGCTGGCGCTGCCGTTCGGGCGGCTGGCCGCGGCGGCGGCACGGCGCGGCCCGGCAGCGGGCGCCACCGGGCAACAGGACAAGGCCAATGGCGCCGAGCACGCCGCGCCGGCATCGCAGACATCAACGGGCAAGGCGGCCAGGTTGCCGTATGCCGTCGCCATCGCGGCCGGCACCTTGCTCGTGAAATGGGAAGTGCTCTGACGGCGGCGGCGTCACCTTCGCCACGCCGGTCAGACGGGGTCCGCGCAGCCACGTGCTGCGCCTGAGAAAGCAGGCAGTTCGAAGCAAACGGCCGAAACCGCCCGCAGGGGCTGGCGAACGGTCAGGAACGGGGGAGACGGCCATGCACGCAAGCAGCCGCACACACGCGCAACCGGGCACACGGCCCAGCGCCGCGCCACATCGCCACAGCAGCACGCCCGCGCACGGCGTGCACCACGCAACCCGTACCCGCCGGCGCACCGGTGGCGACGTCCGGCACGCCGGCGGCGCCACGCGCCCCGTGGCCTGCCCCATCGTGCGGGCGCACCGGCCGTACCTCTTCTGATCGCGGAGACCGAGATGAAAAACCTGCGCATCCTCTTCATGTTGCTGGTGGCAACGATTGCGGGCCTGACGGCCGTGGTGCTGGCGTCGCGCTGGCTCATGCAGCAAGGCACCAGCGGCATCACCAAGGTGGCCGTGGCCAGTGCCGACATCGACCTGGGCCAGCAGCTCACGCCCGACGCCATCAAGCTCGTGGACTGGCCGTCCGCCAGCCTGCCGCCGGGCGTGGCCAGCGACGTCCAGTCGCTCGATGGCCGCGTCACCAAGGCCAGCCTGGCGCGCGGCGAGCCGATCCTGGACTCCAAGCTGACGCCGGTGGGCACCAAGGGCGGTCTGTCGGCGGTGATTGCTAGCGGCAAGCGCGCGATCACGGTGCGCGTGAACGACGTGGTGGGCGTGGCCGGCTTTGCGCTGCCGGGCAGCTTCGTCGACATCATCGTCAACACGCAGCGCGACAAGGACGGCAAGCCCGGCACCGCCGCGGCGGACCGCAACGACCAGTCGATCTCGAAGATCGTGCTGGAGAAGATCCTGGTGCTGGCCGTGGCGCAGGAGGTGAACCGCGACGAGACCAAGCCCAAGGTGGTGAACGCCGTGACGCTGGAGGTGTCGCCCGAGGAAGCCGAGAAGATCGACCTGGCACGCAGCGTGGGCACGCTCTCGCTGGTGCTGCGCAACCAGGTGGACCCGCGCCCGGTGGACACCGCCGGCGCCACCAAGGATTCGCTGCTCAAGGTACCCGTGATCGCCGCCGCCGCGCCGGTGGTCAAGACCGTGCAGGTGGTGAGGCAAGTGGCCCAGCGCCAGGCGCCCGCCGACTGCATCGGCGTCATCAGCGGCAACCAGCAACGGCAAGAGTGCTTCTGACACATCGGTGCCCGCCAGCCGGCAAGAAGCAGGCCGCAAGGTAACTGCTCCAGCAGGCGGGCCAACCATCCGGGGGAACATCATGGAACGTCATCAACAGCCACGCGGCGCCGCGCGCCGCACCAGCAGCCTTGCCACGCAGCTCCGGGCACCGGCCCTCACGCTCGCGGTCATGGCCGCGCTCTGGAGCAGCCACGCCAACAGCCAGGCCGGCGTGGAAGCGGCCATCGCCACGTCGGGCGCCGCCACCCAGGCCCGCCCGCTGCAACTGGCCGGTCCGGTCCAGCCCGGCGGCGCAGCGGGAGCCGCCGCGCAGCGCGACGCGCAGATCCAGACCCAGACCGTACGCGGGCCCAACTGCACCGGCACCGTGCGCGAACGCCGCGAGGTGGCCGTGCCCGTGGGCAAGTCGACGATGATCGACATGCCCGAGCCCGTGCGCAGCCGCACGCTGGGCAACCCGAACGTGGCCCAGGCGATGCTGGTGTCGCCGCAGACGCTGTATGTGCTGGGCCAGGAAGTGGGCTCGACCAACATGATCGTGCAGGGCCGCAGCGGCTCCTGCAGCGTGATCGACCTGACGGTCGGCGCCGATCCGGGCGGCCTGCAGTCGGCGCTGCGCGAACTGGTGCCGGAGGCGCGCCGCGTGCGCGTGTCGTCGGCGGCCGACAGCCTCGTGCTGACCGGCAGCGTGGCCGACGCCGTGCAGGCGCAGAAGATCCTCGACATCGCCAACGCGTTCGTGATCCGCCAGACGCGCGGCCCGGCGCAGGCCGCCAATGGCCAGGCCACCCAGGCCCCGCAGCAGCAGCAGCAGCAGACCAGCATGACGCAGCTCACCAACCCGGCCACGGCCGGCATGCCGGTGCGCAGCCCGCGCATCATCAACATGATGGTGGTGGAGGCGCCGCAGCAGGTCATGCTGGAGGTCAAGGTGGCCGAGGTGTCCAAGACGCTGATCGACCAGATGGGCTCCGCCGTGAACCTGCAGGGCGCGTTCGGCAGCTGGAGCTTCGGCCTGCTGGCCAACTTCCTGTCGTCGGGCGCCAGCGACCTGCTCAGCTTCAGCAAGGCCAACAACCTGCCGCTGAAGTTCGCGCTCGACGCCCAGCGCGGCGACGGCCTGGTCAAGATCCTGGCCGAGCCGAACCTGATGGCCATCAGCGGCCAGGAGGCCAGCTTCCTGGCCGGCGGCAAGGTGTTCATCCCGGTGCCGCAGAGCTTTGGCGGCAACACCACGACGATCATCCTGCAGGAGGAAACGTTCGGCGTCGGCCTGCGCTTCACGCCGACGGTGATGGAGAACGGCCGCATCAACCTCAAGGTGGCGCCCGAGGTGTCCGAGCTGTCGCCCACCGGGGTGGCGCTGACCGCGCCGAACGTGTCCGGCGCGACGATCCTGCCGCTGATCAACACGCGCCGCGCGTCGACCACGCTGCAGGTCTACGACGGCCAGAGCTTCGCCATCGGCGGCCTGATCAAGAACAACATCACGGGCAGCCTCAAGGCGCTGCCGGGCGTGGGCGAACTGCCGGTGGTGGGCGCGCTGATGCGCAGCACCAACTTCCAGCAGGACCGGACCGAGCTGCTGTTCGTGGTGACGCCGCGCCTGGTCAAGCCGCTGCCGGCCACCTATCCGCTGCCCACCGACAGCTTCGGCACGGTCAATCGCGGCGAGGTCTACGCCACCGGCAACATGGAAGGCCGCCCGCAGCCGCCGGCGCCGATGCCCGGCGTACAGCCGGCCGCGATGCCGAATGCCGCGCCCGCCACGGCCCCGGCCGCCCCCGCCGCGCCGATGCCCATGCCCGGCAGCGCCCCGGCGCCCGTGACCGCCATCCCGGTACCGGCCGCGACCGCGCTGGCCGCCGCGGATGCCCCGGCCCCGGCCCAACAGTAAGCCCCGTCGCCCGGATCAAGGAGCCCATCATGTCCCAAGCCTTCGTGCCGGCGCCGCTGCGCCGCCCCCTCCTCCTCGCCGCCGTGCTGGCCATGGCGGCCGGCCTCACCGGCTGCATGTCGACGTCACCGGTCTACGACCAGCACTTCGGCGAATCGGTCCGCATCGTGCGGGCGATGCAGACGCTGAACCCCGACGCGCCGAACAACGCCGACCCCGGCATCAACGTCAACGCCCGGGCGTCCACGGCCGCGATGGACCGCTTCAACGGCCTGTACCAGGCGCCGCCGTCGGACGGCAATGCCTTCCGCATCGGCGTGGGTGCCGCGCAGGGCGGCGGCCTGTCCAACATGGGCCGCTAGCGCGCCGCCCCCAAACGTCAGCCTTCAGGAGCCGGCCATGGCCAAGATCGTCGCAGTCTCCGCCGATGACTCGCAACTGCAGCACGTTGCCGGGTTGATCGCCCAAAGCGCCAGCCACGTGGTGCAGCGCACGCTGGCCGCGCCCGGCGTGGCGCTGTCACAGCCGGGCCTGACGCTCGGCACCGACCTGCTGATCGTGGCCGCGCCCGACTTCAGCGCCGACGACATCGCGCAGCTTCGCCGCCTGCGCACCGAGGCGCCGGACACGCTCTGCATGCTGCTGACCGGCAACCCGTCGGCGGACCTGCTGATGCGCGCGATGCGGGCCGGCGTGCAGTGCGTGCTGCCGTGGCCGCCCGACGCGGCCGAGTTCCGCGACGAGCTGCAGCGCTGCACCAGCCACGCGCTCAGCGGCGGGCGCGCCGAGGGCCAGGTGCTGTCATTCGTGTCGTGCAAGGGCGGCAGCGGCACCACGTTCCTGGCGGCCAACACGGCGCACATGCTGGCCACCCAGCACCGCAAGCACGTGCTGCTGCTGGACCTGAACCAGCAGTACGGCGACGCCGCGTTCGTGCTGACCGACCAGACGCCGCCCGCCACGCTGACCGACGTGTGCCGCCAGATCGACCGGCTCGACGCCGCGCTGCTCGATGCCTGCGTGACCCACGTGGGCCCCGGCTTCGACGTGGTGCCGGCCGCCGGCGACCCGGTCAAGGCCGGCGAGATCAAGGCCGCGCAGATCGAGCGGCTGCTCGACGTGGCGCGCCAGCAGTACGACGTAGTGGTGCTCGACGTGGGGCAGGACATCAACCCGATGTCGCTCGTCGTGCTGGACCACAGCAACCTGATCTACCCGGTGCTGCAGCCCAGCCTGTCGCACCTGCGCGCGGGGCGCCGGCTGCTGGACCTGTGCCATTCGCTCGGCTACCACACCGACCGCCTGCGCCTGGTGCTGAACCGGCAGGACAAGCACGCGCCGATCGACCCGCGCACGATGGAAAACGCCTTCGGCATGCGGTTCGCGCACCTGCTGCCCAACGACACGGCGCCCGTGCGCGAGGCCAGCAGCCAGGGGCTGCCGCTGCTGCAGGTGGCGCCCAAGGGCGCGCTGACGCGCGCGCTGCTGGCGCTGGCGGCCGACATCTATCCCGGGGCCGCGCCGCAGCGCGACGGCCTGTTGCGCAAGCTGTTCGGCCACGGCACGCAGGTGCCGGCCGCGGCGCGCGCCTGACCCGCACGCACGGAGACCATCATGTCCTTGCGAGAACAACTCTTTCAGCAGGCCGGCGAGGCCATGCCGCAGCGCGTGGCGCGTGCCAACGGCAACGGCGCGGTCAGCCCGGCCTACCAGCAACTGGCCATGGAGATCCACCAGACCATCGTCGACCGCGTGGAACTGAGCCGCCTGCAGCAGATGACGCCCGAGCAGGTGCGGCGCGAACTGGCCCAGGTGGTCGAGCGCATCGTCGACGAAGGCAACCATCCGCTCAACGAGGCCGAACGGCGCCGGCTGGTGTCCGACGTCCAGGACGAGATGCTGGGCTACGGCCCGCTGGAACCGCTGCTGGCCGACCCGACGATCTCCGACATCCTGGTCAACACGGCCCGGCGCGTCTACGTGGAACGGCGCGGCAAGCTGGAGCTGACCGACATCACGTTCCTCGACGACGCCCACCTGCTGCGCGTGATCGAGAAGATGGTGTCGCGCATGGGCCGGCGCATCGACGAGTCGAGCCCGATGGTGGACGCCCGGCTGCCCGACGGCTCGCGCATCAACGCGATCATCCCGCCGTCGGCCATCGACGGCCCGCTGCTGTCGATCCGCCGCTTCGCGGTCAATCCGCTGCAGGTGAAGGACCTGGTGGAGCTGTCGACGCTGACGCCGCAGATGGCCCAGCTGCTGGAGGCCATGGTGCAGGCCAAGCTCAACGTGCTGATCTCCGGCGGCACGGGCAGCGGCAAGACCACGCTGCTGAACATCCTGTCCGGCTACATCCCGGCCGACGAGCGCATCGTCACGATCGAGGACGCCGCCGAGCTGCAGCTGCGCCAGGCCCACGTGCTGCGGCTGGAAACCCGGCCGCCCAACATCGAGGGCCGTGGCGAGATCACGCAGCGCGCGCTGGTCAAGAACGCGCTGCGGATGCGCCCGGACCGCATCATCCTGGGCGAAGTGCGCGGCGCCGAGGCGCTGGACATGCTCCACGCGATGAACACGGGCCACGAGGGCTCGCTGGCGACGATCCACGCCAACACGCCGCGCGACGCGCTGACGCGGCTGGAAAACATGATCAGCACGGCCGGGCTGAACCTGCCGATCCGCACCATGCGCCAGCAGATCACGTCGGCGCTGTCGGTGGTGGTGCAGGTGACGCGCCTGACCGACGGCCGGCGCAAGCTGGTCAGCGTCAGCGAGATCACCGGCATGGAGGGCGAGGTCGTCAACATGCAGGAAATCTTCACGTTCCGCCGCAAGGGCGTGGACCGCGACGGCCGCATCCGGGGCCACTTCTGCGCCACGGGCGTGCGCCCGAAGTTCTGCGAGCGCCTGCAGGCGTTCGGCATCCACCTGCCCGAGACGCTGTTCGATCCCTCGGCGATGCACGAGGTCTAGCGCGGCGGTGCCGCCACAAGAACAAGGAATCGGGGATACGGGGATACGGGGGAGCACATCATGAACGGGACGATGATCGGATTCGCGGTGTCGGTGTTCCTGGCCTGCGTGCTGGGCGCCGCCGGCGCGTGGCAGTGGTGGCACCAGACGCGCAGCCAGCGCGCGCGGCGCTTCAGCCATCGCGTGGAGGCGGCCATGCTCAACAGCGCCAGCCACGCGGCGGATGCCAGCATCCTCAAGCAGCGGGTGCTCAGCGAATCCCCGGAGATGGCGCAACTGCTGCGCCGGCTGCCGCGCGTGGACAAGCTCGACCTGATGCTGCTGCAGTCGGGCCTGAACTGGTCGGTGGGCCGCCTGCTGGCGCTCTGCGCGATGGCCGGGCTGCTGGCCGTGGCGGGGCTGGTGCCGTTCCACCCGCCGTGGTTCGCGCTGGTGCCGCTGACCGCATGCGCGGCGGCGCTGCCGCTGCTGTACCTGCTGCGCCGCCGCGCCCGGCGGCTGGCCACGCTGGAGGCCCAGCTACCCGAGGCGGCGGACCTGCTGGCGCGCGCGCTGCGGGCCGGCCACTCTCTGCCCAGCGCGCTGGACATGGCCGGGCAGGAGCTGCCCGCGCCCATCGGCACGGAACTGGCGCTGGTGTTCGGCGAGATCAACTACGGCATTCCGCTGGCCGACGCGCTGGCCGGGCTGAACGACCGCGTGCCGCTGGAAGACCTGCGCTACCTGGTCATCGCGATCCTGATCCAGCGCGAATCGGGCGGCAACCTGGCCGAGATCCTGGACAACGTCGGCAGCCTGATCCGCAAGCGGCTGCAGCTCATGGACAAGATCCGCGTGCTGTCGGCCGAAGGGCGGCTTGGCGGCTGGATCCTGACCGCGCTGCCGGTCATCGTCGGCGGCATCGTGTACCAGATCAACCCGGACCTGATGGCCACGCTCTGGACCGACCCGGCCGGCATCAAGATGCTCTGGTACGCCGTGGCGATGACGTGCGTGGGCATCGTCTGGATGCGCCAGATCGTGCGCATCCACGTCTGACGCCCTTCACCCCAAGCGAGGCCCATCATGCCTACATCCACGATCCTCCTGCTGGCCGCCACGTTCGTCATCGTGTTCGGCGTGTCCTGCGTGGCGATGGTGCTGCTGCGGCCCGGCGCCGTGGACCGGCGCGTCAGCCAGATCCGCCGCGAAACCCCGGGCGTGGCCGAGCCCGACGACGCCCGCGCATGGCTGCGCCAGGTGGAGCGGCTGGCCAAGCCGCTCGCGCGGCTGTCGGTGCCGCGCGAGGGCTGGGAAAACTCCGCGCTGCGCACGCGCTTCATCCACGCCGGCTGGCGCCAGGCCGAAGCCATCCCGCTCTACTTCGCGATCAAGACCGTGCTCGCGTTCGGGCTGCCGCTGGCGCTCTGGCTCGCGCTGTCCGGCCAGCTCGACGCCGAGGCCCACGCCCGGCTGCCGGTGCTGCTGTTCCTGGTGGCGCTGACCGGCTTCTACCTGCCCGACGTGGTGCTGCGCCAGAAGGTAAAGCGCCGCCAGCGCGAGATCTTCGAATCGTTCCCGGACAGCCTGGACCTGATCATGGTCTGCGTGGAAGCGGGCCTGGGGCTGGACGCCGCGATCCTGCGCGTGGTGGAGGAAATGCGCAACGCGCGGCCGGCCATGGCCGAGGAATACGAACTGCTGACGCTGGAACTGCGCGCCGGGCTGCCGCGCGAGAAAGCCATGCGCAACCTGGCCGCCCGCACCGGCGTGGACGACGTGAGCATGCTGGTGGCGATGCTGATCCAGTCGGACCGCTTTGGCACCAGCGTGGCCGATTCGCTGCGCGTGCATTCGGACATGCTCCGCACCAAGCGCCACATGCTGGCCGAGGAGCGCGCGGCCAAGATCGGCACCAAGATCCTGTTCCCGCTGATCTTCTGCATCTTCCCGTCGCTGTTCGTGGTGCTGCTGGGCCCGGCGGCCATCCAGGTCGTGGCGGCGCTGCAGAGCGTGGCCAACAACTAGCCCTTCCGAGGAGACCATCATGCGCGCACGTCCTGCCCCTTCCCGCTGCCGCCGCCCGCGCCGCGCGGCCGGCACCGCCGCGGTGGAGTTCGCCCTTGTCTTCCCGCTGCTGATGTTCATCGTGTTCGGCGTGATCGAGTTCGGCACCGCCCTCTACGACAAGGCCGTGATCACCAACGCCAGCCGCGAGGCCGCGCGCGCCGGCGTGGTGCTGAAGTCCCCGCCCATGACCAGCACGCAGATCAAGGCCGTGGCCGCCAGCTATTGCCAGAACAAGCTGGTCACCTACGGCGCGGCGGCCACGTGCACCTACCCCGGCACGGTCACCGCCTGCGCCACGAGCGGCAACCCGCTGACGGTGCAGGTTTCCTACACGTTCAACGGGCTGCTGCTGGGGGCGATCATCCGCCCGTTCACGGGGCCGCTGACGATCAACGCGTCCACGACGATGCTGTGCGAATAGCCCGGAGGCATGCCATGAGACTTCACCGCCCCGATCCCCGCCGCCAGCGCGGCGCCGTCGGCATCATGATGCCGATGCTGATGATCTCGATCCTGTCCGTCGGCGCCGTCGCCATCGACGTGGCCCAGCTTGTGGTGGCGCGCAACGAGATCCAGAACGCCGCCGACGCCGCCGCGCTGGCTGGCGCCGCGGGCCTGTACCCGGCCAACCCCACGCCGCAGTGGTCGGCGGGCGTGACCAAGGGCACCAACGCGATCTCGCTGAACAAGGTGGGTGGCACCACCCTGGCCAACGGCACGGTACAGGCCGGCTACTGGAACCTGACCGGCACGCCGGCCGGGCTGCAGGCGCAAACCATCACGCCCGGCAGCAACGACGTGGCCGCCGTGCAGGTGACGATCACGCGCGGCCCCGGCAACAACGGCGGCCCGGTCACGATGCTGCTGGCGCAGGTCTTTGGCGGCACCGCGGCCAGCACGTCGGCCACGGCCGTGGCGGTCATCGCCGCGCCGGGCACGGTCAACAACGGCGGGCTGTTCCCGGTGGCGCTGAGCCAGTGCCTGTACGACTACTACTGGGACAAGGCGACCAACCTGCCGAAGATCGACCCGGCCACCGGCAAGGCGTACGTGTTCCGGATCGGGTCGGCATACCACTACGGCGTGTGCGAATCGGGCCAGTGGACGACGTTCACGTCGACCGACAACAGCGCCACGGCCACGCGCGACCTGATCGAGGGCGGCAACCCGGCGCCGGTGTCGATCGGGGACCAGATCTGGATGCAGGACGGCACCAAGACGTCGAACTACGGCTATGTTGGCGTCGGCCAGGACTACGTGATGCCGGTAACGTCGAACCTGTCGCCGGGGCAGCTGGGGCCGGTCACGGCGTTCGCCGGCTTCCACATCACGGCCTCGGTGGGCGGCAGCGGCAAGTACATCGAGGGCTACTTCATCCCCAACGTCAAGGTGACGGCCGGCGGCGGGGGCGTGGGGCCGTACTACGGGGCCTACGTTCCACCAAGGCTGGCCAGGTAACCCCCGTTTGGAGCCAATGGCCGATCCAGGCGCTCCCCAGGGGCGCGTACGCTCGCCAAGGCGTGGTCGGCCCCTTGCGGCACGTTTCCATGACGGGTCGGCGAGGCCCCCTTGGCTCCTTTTAGCGGCCCGGTCTTGACCGGGCCGTCTTTTTTTCGAAGAATCGACCGCAGTCCATCCCACCCCACGGGGGCCCAATGAAGCTGCGCATCCTCAGCGACATCCACCTGGAACACAACACGCCCGACGCGGTGCCCGGCTGCGACGCCGACGTCGTCATCCTGGCCGGCGACATCGCCAACGGGCGCGACGGCATCGACTGGGCCGCCCGCACGTTCGACGTGCCCGTGCTGTACGTGCCCGGCAACCACGAGTACTACGAAAGCGCGTTCGACCCGGTCGACCGGCTGATTGCTATCGGACTGAAGCGGGTCGAAAGGGGTTGTGCCCTGATACAGATTCCCGAAGACCAGGATGGCGAAGTAGTCTACGCCTACATCGCCCTAGGACTCGAACATTACGGAACATTCGGTCAGCGTTTGTATGACCAGAAGTTCTGGAGACCAGCAGGCGGGGACTTGAATGAAGCCGCAACACCAGAAATCTTAACTCGGGTGCGTACTGAGCTCTTCAAGTTCATGGCCCGATGGGGCTGCCCATTTGTCTTACTCGACTTCTCGGAGCCCGCTTCGGTTGCGACGTACCTACAGGATTGGAGGAATGAGCTTGAACCGTAGCTCCCATCGACCGCAAGCCACTTTTCGCCGGTCACGCCCGTGACTCAGCGACTCTCGGAAGCTATAGTCGCGCTCTACCGGCGACCGATTGGTGACGTCCGCCAGGTGTTCGCCCTGTCGCGACGGGAGGCGGAAAGGCTCCCACGGCTTTCCTGGGTTGCCGTAATCTCCATCACCGCCCCCAGTCGCCCGCCTGCGGATGTCGATGGGTTCGACCATGTGCTGCGAGTGAGCTTCGCTGACGTCGACTTCCTCAGCTCTACGCTCTCCCCGAGAGCACGCGCAGCCCTTAGCGACGCCTTCACTATCGAACAAGCGCAAGCCATTCGTCGATTTATCGAATCCCTGCCGAGCGAGGTAACTTCAGTTGTCGTTCATTGTGAGGGCGGATACTCGAGGTCTTCCGCCGTGGCGCTCGCATTGCATCGCATCTATGGCTACGGGATAGCTTTGGGACGAATAGAACAGGCCAACCCGTCCGTTCTGAGCGTGATGATGAGGAAACCTGCCCCCAAGCAGGGGGCGAGGCGTGGTCGAGTATGAATTCAAGCGCTCAAACGCCGCCACCGCCGACTCACTCATCGCCTGCAGCACCCTGGGGCCGGCCATGACACGCAAGTTCCTCACACCGGAGGAAATGGAAGCCGAGATAGGAGGCTATCTGCGGACGTACCGTATCCATCGCAACATCGACCAGGCCACGCTCTCTGAACGCGCCGGTATCAGCGTGCGGGCTCTGAGAAACCTCGAGGCAGGAAACGGTTCATCATTGCGCACCCTATGCACGGTGCTCAAAGCTTTGGGCGGAGAAGGATGGCTGGACGTGATTGCGCCTCTTCCTACCATCAATCCGTTGATGCTGACAAGACAGGCCAAGCCGCGACAACGCGCGAGCAAACCTCGGCGGAAAAGGCCGCCAATCCAGGACGCTTAGACGGCGACGCCGGATGTCAAACTGGACGATGACTTCGATTCTCGGAAGTAGCTCCTCACCAAAGGTGCAGGCGGAAAGGCGCACAGACGGCGGCCCTCTACAACCGACGCTATTCCGCCGACGGAACGAAAACGCCGGCGGCGCCCAACTAGCATCCGTGTAACGCCACGTTCATCATGCTTAAGGTCACAGAAATCGTCCGCCCGGATGGGAGCGGCTCCGGCAGAGAGATAGCGACGGCGTATATAGGCAGGCTCGAACTCAGTGCCACGCCCGACTACGCGGTGCGGTTGCTCGAAGACCAGCGCGAGCACGGTGAGACGCGAACCCTGCATGCTTACCCGCGCCACGTATCATCCGTCTTTGACCTTGTCGCCCGTGCGCTCGCAGTCGCGTTGACCGGGACCGAGGAACTCCCACCTCGACCCGAGCCTATCAGTGTTCCTATCCACCGTTCGGGTAACACCGACTATGTTCGCCTGGGCGAAATACCTGAGCCGGCAGCGACGCTCTTCCGCAAACGCATTGAGTATTCAGGGTGCCCCGTCATTGAAGAAGACCCCACGCCGATGGACTGTGCTTACGCGTCCGACTGGCAGGACTTCTTGACCGGCCGGAGATAGCGCAAAAATGCGTCCTCTATGAGGCGTGACGGCGACCCTGGACCGCAGAAGCCGGTGCCGAGCTCAGCTTCTGCGAAACTGTCGATTTACGCCCGTCATCGACAAGCGGTAGGTGTACATCCTCTTACTCACGCCGTACGCTGCGATAACTTCTTCGTCGGACATGCCTTCACGACGAATATAGACCAGGGCATCTCGTGGCAGCAAAAGCACACCGGCCAGCCAATCGGCCTCCTCCTCCTGCTCCTTGTCATAGGCCTTAAGTAGCATCAGCCCCTCGGAGGAAATACTCATCTCTTCCGGCTCGTGATTCCGAATACGATGAGCAAGCTCGTGCATCAGGTCGCTTGCCTGTCGCCCAGGTGAATGGGACGAGTTCAGAATGACGAGAGTTTTCTCGCCTACGACAAGCGTCACCGCAGACCAGCAACTCGGCGTACCGTCATTGCGCAAAAGCACCTCCCTGGTCTCACGTGGCAGACCAGGAACATCTTCTGGTGTCCAAACACGAATTCCCAAATGCGCTGCCAGTTGCCGGGCATCTAGGGACGCGGTCGAGGGCAGTCCGAGCTCATTGCGAGTTGCGGCTGAATACCGCTCGCACCATGCTTTATATCCACGCTGCACAGTACGCTCAGACCTCTTCCTTCATGAGCGCTTCCTGAGCGAGAAGAATCATGTCGCTCAAGGCCTTGGCACTTTCTGGACGTATTGCCGTTTCTTTCTTGAAATGCACTTGAGCCCTGGCAGCCAAAGACGGCGCCGGGGCTAGTCCGAGGAATGTCGCGGGGTCTTCACCGAGCCATGCACAAATTCTTCCGAAGGTCTCAAGGTCGGGAACCTTCTTATTCTCAACGCGGGATAGGGTCGCCGGACTAATGCCGACTTCCTTGGCGGCTTCACGGATGCCGCGCCCGTCTCTGCGTTGGAGGATGTGCTGGGCAAGCACCTCAATCTTCACATGTTCCATCTCTTCCCTGTCTTACATGTGAGACACAAACCGTTTGACATATGAAACGGGTCATGCCAGACTGTCTCACATGTAAGACGAAGTCTGGCATCCAACCGGCCAAACGTCAACATCGCCTTCTGGCGCCCGTCAATTCGACACCACGGAGTTTTGAGATGTCTGCCTACGAGCAAAGCGGCAAAGAAATCACCAACGTCGAGGCGGCGAGCCACGACGGCGACGAAATCATCGATGTGGAACTGTTCGTCCGCGAGAAGAAACCGATTCCTCCCGGCAAGAAGTACCAGATTCGCATCGACAAGGAACGCTACGTCGTCAACCCTCCGCACATGACCGGTGAGCAGATTCTCAGCCTGGCGGGCAAGACCAGCGCGGGCTATCTGCTGTCCGAAAAAGTCCGTGGGCAGATGCTGCCGGTCGCGCCCAACGAGACTGTGGACTTCACCGCCCGTGGCGTGGAACGCTTCGCGACGGTTCCGAAAGAAGTCCAGGAAGGCGAAGGCCCGGTCCGCGTGGACTTCACGATGCTGGAAGAAGACATCGAGTACTTGAACAGCAAGGGCTACACGTGGGAGGCTGTCGCCCAGGCTGACGTAAAGCGCGTCGTGCTGCGCGGATTCGAACCGCCCCAAGGTTTCACGCCCGCCAAGGTCGATGCATTCGTGATTCTCCCGCATGGCTATCCGGACGCCCAGATTGACATGGTCTACTTCCACCCGCCGCTGGCGCGGGTCGACGGCGTGGGTATCCGGTCGTTGATAACGAACGATTTTGAGGGTAAGACCTGGCAAGGCTGGTCCCGGCATCGCACCGCAAACAGCACGTGGCGCCAAGGCATCGACAACCTAGCCACCCACATGATGCTGGTTGACGATTTCCTAAAGGCGGAACTGTCGAAATGACGAGGAGCAAGCGCCTTTCGGTCCTGGCGATGTCGGGTAAGCATCGGGAGCAGTTGCGCCACCACCTCTTTCCTGGCGATGGGAAAGAGGCCGTCGCCATTGGTCTGTGCGGCAGCTCAGTCGGAACGCATCGCAATCAGCTCCTAGTTCACGAAATTGTCCCGGTGCCCTACGAAGCATGCCGGCTGCGTGAACCGGATACCGTCGCGTGGTCCGTCGATGTTGTGCTTCCGGCTTTAAGCCGCGCGTTGAAGTCGAAGCTGACGGTGGTCAAGTTTCACAGCCACCCCAATGGCTACCCAGAATTCTCGCGGTATGACGACGAATCTGACCGCGCGTTCTTCTCGGCGGTCGACAATGTGCTGGATAACAGCGAGAGACGTGCGAGCGTCGTCATGCTTCCCGATGGTAGCTACTTCGGACGCGATGTCATCGATGGCAATCTCGGCGCACCTATCGACCTGTTTCGTATTGCGGGCGACGACTTTGACTTCGTGCGCCGTAGCGATAGCGGGCTCTTAAGCAAAAATGTTCCGGCACATGCTTTGCGCCTTATCCAGACCTTTGGCGAAGGTACCTATCGCAACCTGAAACAATTACGCATCGGCGTTATCGGTGCTTCCGGCACCGGGAGCATCGTCTTGGAGCAGCTTGCTCGCAACTGTGTGGGCGACCTAGTAATCATTGACCCAGACCATATCGAGCGCAAGAACCTGAATCGCATTCTGAATGCTCGCGCGTTCGACGCGGACAAAGGACGGCTGAAGGTCGACCGTGCCCAAGAGGCCATCGCAGACATGGGCCTCGGCACGACGGTGCACGCCCTTCCACGCGATATTAGCGACAGAGAGGCCATTCTCGCGCTAGCCGAGTGCGATGTTCTTTTCGGGTGTGTTGATTCGGTGGACGGTCGACACATCCTCAACAAAATCGCCTCGCACTTCCTGATTCCGCTTATCGATATGGGGGTTCGCATCGACGCCGACGGGAAAGGCAACGTCGACCAGGTCACCGGCGCAATCCACGCTGTGCTACCTGGCGGCTCGAGCCTGATGAGCCGCGGCGTCTATTCTCAGGCCGACCTGGATGCGGCGTTCATGAAGAAGCACGAGCCGGAAAGATACCGGGAAATGGAGAAAGCCGGATACGTGAAGGGCGTGGCCGTCGACCGCCCTGCCGTAATCTCGCTCAACATGCTGGTGGCAGCTTACGCAGTCAACGAACTGCTCGCACGTCTGACGCCGTTTCGCGTGGACCCAAACTCAGAATTCGCGCAGTGGCGCATTAGCCTGTCCGACCCTCTCGTAAGCAGCAACCAAGATGACGGCGAGGTTTGCCCGGCATTTGCCAAACGGGTCGGATTTGGGGCAATAGAACCATTGCTGGGATTGGTGGACCTGTAAAAATGCTACGACTGCTTTCACGTCTCTGGACACAAGGTCTGGCCTGCCTTGACGCCGTCCGAGGCCGATACACGGTCATCATCGTTGACGACTTGCCCGATGAACTCAAGCCTCGGAAGCTGTACGCGGTCGGTGAAGATGGTCACTACTGGCTTGCGGCCCTCATGTGCCCATGCGGCTGCGGAGACATCATCCAGCTCCCAATGATGGCCGGCCAACGGCCGCGTTGGAGTCTCGCCGGGAACGGGACTCGCCTTCCAAGCCTCTCCCCATCCGTAGACCGCACCGTGGGATGCCGGTCTCACTTCTGGATGAGACATGGCAAGATTTGCTGGTGTGGACCCACGAACTCGTAAGGCCGCTCGGAGCGCGCATCAGAGAAAACGCGCACTCCGTTCTGGAATCCGCGTGTGGTCAAGCGAATATCTGCCGCTCATCCAGTTGGACCAAGCAAGGGTGCGCGGAGGCGCTGGGCGGGCATAGAAATGCCTTCGCTTCATACGCTCCCGTCGCGCGAAGGAGAACTATGAGGGGTCCCCACAGGGGATTGGCTCACCGACGCGGCATGGGATTGAGGAATAGTAGCGTGGATACCTTCTCACACCGCCCAGCGCCAAATGAGGGCGATTGGCGTCAATCCAGCCCTATACCGCTAGCAATGTCAGCTGGATTCCGGGACTCCGATTGCCGAGAATTCGTTGCCGCTATCCAGCCACACGCTCACGTAGGTTGTGTGCGATACAAAGAATGATGTATCCCATCGTGATGTCCTGCTCATGCTGCCGGGCAATGCATCTCTTGTAAATCAAAGCGGCAGCCACAAGGAAGAATAAGCATGGATATTGTTGAGTACAAGGTGGGCAATTCGCTCGAGCTCGCAAACAGGATGTGGTTTCAGCGTGCGAGGTGGGTGCTTAAGGCGATTTTCACGAGCGGAGTCGGACTGAAATTTGCATACATCAACGGACTGGCATACAACCAAGCCTTCATCAATGAGTTTGGTCTGAAAGCTTTCCTATTCTCTTTTGCCGACAGCGAGCTCTACGTGGGTGCATACATGGCTGCCGTGTACGGACTATCCGGCTGGGTTGAGTTTGTGTTGGGAAGCTTTCTTCCGCTCCTCACCATCTGCGGAACAGTCAGTCTCGTCTGGTTTGCCCCACACATTTTGCGACAGCTCGAAGTGCTTGTACGATGGTCTGGCCTGCATAAGCCACCAACAAAGCGACGTATTTGGCTTGAGAAGGTTGCTCATTTCGTGAGTGCCAATACCATTGCCATTATGTTCTTCATTTACCTACCAGTCATTTTGCTGGTTGCCCTCATGTCAGTGTCAGGCCTGGGCCACTACGCTGGTACGCGGGCGGCAGCAGCAAAAAAGGCCGTCTACGAACGAGGGTGTGAAGCCGCCGCGGAAAAGAAGGAGTTTTGCTACGTGTTGATGGACAAAGGTAGTGAGGTCGCTCGTGGCTTCCCAATTGTTCGCGGCGAAAAGACCATCGCTCTTTGGTGGAAGGGCAAAGTAAGAATCGAAGAGACGGACGGCCGTTCCTTGCAGACGCTAACCGAAGACCGTTAGGTCGTGCACCGGCTCGTTATGTGCTCCTCGACAGCCGCCCTAGAGACCGTCGCGCAACGTTATTCTCACGCTGGTTGAACGAAGAATGCGTAAGCCGAACGACGCCGAGTATTCAAAATCTGGAGAGCTCTATGGCGGACCGCACCATGTTCGCCTTCATCTCGCAGCGCAGCCAAGGGGATGTAGGCTCGGGTTGCACAACTCCGGAACACTTTGTGGTCAGTCGCCCAAATGCATTATGCTTGAGCTTTCGTAGACTCTTCGAATCATGTGATGGTATCCCCCAGAATCGTCGCAAAAATCGAAACCGAGGAACCGACCTCACGCCTGGCCGTCCTCATAGATGCCGACAATGCCCAAGCGGCCGTTATTGAGGGGATTCTTGCTGAAATCGCGCGATTTGGCGAAGCGTCCGTGAAGCGCATCTATGGTGACTTCACCTCCCCAAATAGTTCGTCCTGGAAGAAGGTGCTCCAGAAGTACGCCATCAAACCGGTGCAGCAGTTCGCCTACACCACCGGAAAGAATGCCACAGATAGCACCCTCATCATCGATGCAATGGACTTGCTATACACCCGACGGTTCGATGGTTTTTGCTTGGTGACCAGCGACAGCGATTTTACAGGTCTGGCAACGCGCATACGGGAAGAGGGGCTCATGGTATTGGGCTTCGGGGAACAGAAAACTCCTGATGCTTTTCGCAACGCGTGTCACAAGTTCATACTCACCGAGGTGCTTCGACCCTCCCAAGTAGAACCCGAAGGAGTCACCGCGTCGAAGCAGGAAGCTGTCCCAGCTACTGCGCCTCGGTCGACCACTGCTGCTCCGCAGACTTCCGCCTACCCAAGGGAATTCATGCTCTCTGCCCTCGAACAATCGTCCGACGAGAGTGGCTGGGCACATTTGGGAACCTTCGGCAGCTACCTGACAAAATTACAGCCAGATTTCGACTCCCGGGTCTACGGTTTCAAAAAGCTGTCGGATTTGGTCAAGGCAAGGGGTGACATTTTCGTCACGGAAGAGCGCGCTGTACCTGGCCAGTCCCAAAAACAGCTCTACCTAAAGCCGAGATAGCCATCCGCATTCAGCACAGTGCGAGCCGTATCCGCATACGGGGGAAGGGCCGGCAGGCATTGTGGCGCTCGCCAGCAGGTTCGTGGGAGGTCCTTTACTAGCGCTCCTCCGGTGCCTTCCACAAGCGAAAGCGCTCTAGTGCATCGACGCTGCCAACTAGCTCCTGAGCTCGTCTTAGGCGTTCACGCATCTTGTTCTGTTCTTCGGTGCCCAAGTCTTTCAATCTAAGTTCGGCATCGGAGAAGAATTCCGCCAATCGCCTCGCCTGAGCCCAGCCGTCAGTGATTTGAAGGAGCTCTTCCGTACTGTCCTTCAATGCCTTCGCCGTTCGCTTTTCCGCTTCCTCTCTGCGCCATTGCTCACGTTGAGCCTCCCAGCGCTGATGTTCAAGCTTTGCCAGCCGCTCGCCCTCCGCAGCTAACCTAGCGACCTCGGGAGACGACTGCCTCAGCTCCTTCACGATGACTGGAATGAGAGCAGTAATGTCACGGCTCGGCTTCTCCCGCCACTGCCTACTCCACTCCGCACGCCAATATGGAGAGTAGGCCTGCAAGCAAAGACGGCCGGTTGGCAAATCTTGTTTGCTGGTCCATCCATGGTCAGAAACGTACCGACCCCGCTTCGGAGGAACGTACTCACTGAGTCGCACATATTCACCGTTGACGTACTTCACCTCTACCTCTTCTGACATCTCAAAAATCGTGAGTCCGATGGCGACTGTACCGACGTAGACAACCGTGCAGCGGCCAGGTGACCATCTGTCACTGTAGCTTTTATCCTTCCGAGCTACTTCGCGCGCATCGAAATCACTTCGCGTGAGATGCTCGCCATGGGGCGCGAGGACAACACGATGGCCATCCTCTTCCAAGGCTAGGAACAACTCATTTGCGAACGAGAGAGCCTTATCAAGGCCTGTCTTGGTGGCGAGTATGTCAACAAGCAACTTCTTTCTTGGCTTGAGATACCCAACGCCGTAGGTGGCCCGGCCCTCTTCAAAAAGTGCCTTGGCCCCGATAACTAGGGCGTGCTCAGTGTTTGTCCGCTTGATGCGCTGGGTCCGCCGGTTTGGCCGGTCTGAGGGTGGCTGTGGAAGTAGGCGCCTAGTTCCCCACTGAGCGTCGCCCCGAGCCCACACGAGCTCATCGCCAGGACGAGCGTCGGGAAGACTCGGCTTCGGGTGCGCCTTTCCAACGGCCAACTTCGCCCAATATCCACGCTCAGGACGGGGGACATTGAGGAATGTACATACCCTGGCCATATAGCTGGACGAGACCTCGAACCGGGCGGCCACTTTCAGCATCGGTTCAGACCAGACAAGTTCGTAGAGCGATTCGCGACTGACAACGCCGGAAGGCGACTCGGCGCTTCCGCCCTGGGACTGATTGCCACTGGAGGTGTCTCTTTTGTGCATACGTCAAATTCGCAACGAGCTTTCCATCCGGGTCTTTGGCCCTCCCCCAAACCGATTGCCCCCCCCGCAAGGTAAAATCCACAGCGCATCCGCGCCCCATAAATCGGCTGCGAGACCCCGAGGCCCAACGTCCTAGAATAAATGAACCACCAAGCACTATCCTCATTCATCTGGTCCGTTGCTGACCTACTGCGTGGCGACTACAAACAATCGGAGTATGGTCGCGTCATCCTACCGTTTACGGTGCTTCGACGGTTGGACTGCGTACTGGAATCGACCAAAGCGGCAGTGCTCGCGGAATTCGAGGCCAAGACCAAGGCCGGGCTCAACGCAGAGCCATTCCTGTTACGTAAGGTCGGAGACGCCAAGTTCTACAACACCTCACCGCTCGACCTGGTCAAGCTCCTTGGCGACCAGGACCACATCCGGCAGAACCTGTACGCCTACATCCAAGGCTTTTCACCGGCGGCGCGCGACATCTTTGAGCGGTTCGATTTCCACAGCCAGATTGAGCGCCTCGCCAAGGCCAACTTGCTTTATCTGGTGACGGAAAAATTCTCCAATATCGACCTCCATCCGTCTACCGTGGACAACGCCCAAATGGGGTTGGTCTTCGAGGAGCTGATTCGCAAATTCGCCGAAATCTCGAACGAAACCGCCGGGGAGCACTTCACCCCGCGCGAAGTCATCCGGCTCATGGTCAACCTGCTGTTCATCGAGGACGACGATGTGCTCACGCCTGGCAATGCCGTGGTGCGTACCATTTACGACCCCACGGCAGGCACCGGCGGCATGTTGTCGGTGGCGGGCGAATACCTGCTGGAGCACAACCCGGCAGCCCGCCTGACCATGTTTGGCCAGGAACTCAACGACGAGTCCTATGCCATCTGCAAGGCGGACATGCTCATCAAGGGCCAGGACGTCGCCAACATCGTCGCGGGCAACACGCTATCGGACGATGGCCACGGTGGCCGCAAGTTCGACTACATGCTCTCCAATCCCCCGTTTGGTGTCGAGTGGAAGAAGGTTGAGAAAGCGGTGCGCCAAGAGCATGAGCAGAAAGGTTTCGACGGGCGCTTTGGGCCCGGCCTGCCGCGCGTGTCCGATGGCTCAATGCTATTCCTGATGCACCTGCTTTCAAAGATGCGTCCCGCGCAAGAGGGTGGTAGCCGCTTCGGCATTGTGCTGAACGGCTCCCCGTTGTTCACGGGTGGCGCCGGCAGCGGGGAGAGCGAAATCCGCCGCTACGTGCTGGAGAACGACCTGGTAGAAGCCATTGTCGGTCTGCCGACCGATATGTTCTACAACACCGGCATTTCTACCTATGTGTGGATTTTGTCAAACAAGAAGCCCGATGACCGTAAGGGCTACGTTCAACTCATCGATGCCTCGAGTTTTTGGCAGAAGATGCGGAAGAGCCTGGGCAGCAAGAGGAAGGAGCTTAGCGACGACCATATCGCTATGGTGACCCGGCTGTTTGGCGATTTTCTCGAGGCGGAGCTGGCGACAGTGCTGGACGCCGAGGGTAAGGAAGTCGGCCGCTACGTGGTACCGGCCACAGCAGACGCGCCCGAATCGCCCGCTGGAGGCCAAGTCAAGCTGACTCCTATCTCTCGCATCTTCAAGAACGAGGAGTTCGGCTACACGACGATTACGGTGGAGCGCCCACTACGCGATGCGCGGGGTCAAATAGTGCTCGGTGTCAAAGGCAAGCAAAAGGGCAAGCCACAGGCAGACAGTGCACTACGCGATACCGAGAACGTGCCACTCACAGAAGATGTCGTCGACTACTTCAAGCGCGAGGTACTGCCTCACGCCCCGGATGCATGGATAGACGAAGACAAGAGCAAGGTCGGCTATGAAATCCCGTTTAATCGGCATTTCTATGTGTTCGAGCCGCCGCGCGATTTGCACACGATTGACGAAGAACTGAAGGCGGTATCAGCCAACATCATGAAGATGCTCGAGGAGTTGGCGGAATGAGCTTGCCGAAATATCCGGAATATAAGGGCAGCGGAGTCCAATGGATGGGAAACATCCCAACTCATTGGTCCGTTTCGCAGAGCCGTCGGATGTTCAGGGTCAGAAGCGAGGCTGCATGGCCGGATGACCAGATGCTCACCGCATCTCAAAAGTATGGTGTTCTACCTCAAGCTGAGTTCATGCTTCGGGAGGGTCGGCGAGTCGTTGAGGTCATTCAGGGTATAGAGAGTTTGAAGCATGTCGAGCCCGACGACTTCATCATCAGCATGCGCAGCTTTCAGGGCGGCATCGAATGGTGCCGTCTCCGGGGCTCAACGAGCTTCCATTACGTGATGCTCACGCCGGTGAAATGGGTCTGGCCGCCATTCTTTGCTCACCTGCTCAAGTCGGCGCCATATATCCAGGCACTGCGCCGGACAACCGACCTGATTCGTGACGGGCAAGAACTACGCTTTTCGAACTTTGCGCAGGTGCCACTCCCTGTGGTGCCCATCGGGGAACAAAGGGAAATCGCCGCCTTCCTCGACCGTGAGACCGGCAAGATTGACGCGCTGATTGCCGAGCAAGAAAAGCTCCTCACCCTGCTGGCAGAAAAGCGCCATGCGACCATTTCGCACGCCGTCACGCGTGGCCTCAATCCGAACGCACGGATGAAGGATTCGGGCGTGGCGCGGCTGGGCGAGGTGCCGGGGCATTGGATTGTATGCACGCTGCGTAGGACCTTGCTTCGAATTGAGCAAGGCTGGAGCCCCGAATGCATAAACCGACCTTTGGAAGGTATGGAATGGGGGGTACTGAAAACGGGCTGTGTGAATGGCGGCGTTTTCAATCCAATTGAGAACAAGGCATTGCCCGAGGCGCTCGAACCCCTTGCGGCCCTTGAGGTTCACGATGGTGATTTGCTAATGTCTCGGGCAAGCGGCTCGCCGAAGCTGGTCGGCTCCGTAGCCTACATTTCGAACCCACCGCCACGGCTAATGCTTTCCGATAAGATTTTCAGACTGCATCTAAAGTCTTGGGTGTTGCCGCGCTTCTTGTCGATAGCGCTCAACTCTGTTGGCTTGCGCCAACAAATCGAGGCTTCAATCAGTGGCGCCGAGGGACTGGCAAACAATTTGCCGCAGTCCAGCCTCAAGGACTTCTGGATTGCCATTCCTCCTGAACAAGAGCAGGAAGAAATCGCCGGTTTCGTTGATGCAGAGACAGCGAAACTCGATGCGCTTAAAGCCGAGGCCGAGCGCACCATCGAATTGCTCAAAGAGCGTCGCAGCGCCCTGATAGCTGCCGCCACCACCGGCAAAGTCGACGTGCGAAATGCGGTGCCGCAGGAGTTAGCCGCATGAGTGACATCCAGCTTTTCCGTCTGTCCAATGGCACTGCGAGCGAGCTGCCCGGCCGTGCTGCAACGCTCGAGCGGCAGTTACAGAGCCTCATCGAAGCGCAGATGCCGGCCTTCCTTGGTGTGCGGTTCCTCGCCAGCGAATATGCTACCGGCAAGACGCACAGGGGGCGCATCGATTCGCTGGGCCTGGACGAGAACGACTGTCCTGTCATCATCGAGTACAAGCGCCACAGCAACGAGAACGTCATCAATCAAGGCCTGTTTTACCTAGACTGGCTTCTGGACCATCAGGCGGAGTTCCGCTGGCTTGTGATGGAAATGCTCGGCAAGGAGGTAGCTGAGCGAATCGAGTGGGCCGGTACGCGTCTGTTGTGCATCGCCGCCGATTTCACCCGCTACGACCAGCACGCCGTGCAGCAAATTCCGCGCAATATCGAGCTGATTCGCTACAAGCTGTTTGGCGACGACCTGCTGTTGCTAGAGTTGGTGAACGCCCAGAGTGTTCCGGACGCGATGGCGGTCAAGCCGGCCGCTACTGAAGTTCCCGTCGAATCCGACAAGCCGAAGCTGGCTGGTAAAGACAAGTCCCTGGAAGAGCAGCTTGCACTTGCCTCGACCGACATTCGCGAACTGTACACACAAACGACGAGCTATCTGACCGCTCTGGGTGACGACGTACAGGAAAAGCGCCTGAAGCTCTACACTGCCTTCCGTCGCCTGAAGAACTTTGCCTGTGTCATTGCCTATCCGAATCGCCTGCTCGTCACGCTCAAGCTCGACCCGGCGTCGGTCACGCTTGAAGATGGCTTCAGCCGCGATATAAGCCACGTCGGCCACTGGGGCACCGGCGACGTCGAATTGACGCTGTGCACTCTGATGGACTTGGTGCGGGCCAAACCGCTGATAGAACGCAGTTACGCCGAAGGCTAGGTTGCACCTCTGGCCTGCCCCATGAAACAAGAATATCGAATACGTACGGGTCAACCATGAGCAATCTGCACCAGGAACACCACTTCGAAGCGGAAATCTGCCAGTCCTTAGCAGCCAACGGATGGCTCTATGCCGAGGGCGATGCAGCACACTATGACCGCGCCAGCGCGCTTTACCTGCCTGACTTGGTGGCGTGGATTGAGGCTAGCCAGCCCGATACTTGGCAACGCCTTACCAAAACTCATGGCCCTGCTCTCAAGGAGCGTCTGGCTGACCGAGTACGCAAGAACCTGAACGAGCGGGGTACGCTTGATGTGTTGCGCCGTGGTGTAGAAATGCTAGGACTGAAGGAGCCGCTGTCGCTGGTGCAGTTCAAGCCCGCACTGGCCATCAACCCAGTCATCCGGCATCATTACGCCGCCAACCGCCTGCGCGTGGTGCGTCAGGTGCGACATTCGCCAAACCATCCGCATGACGCACTGGACTTGGTCCTTTTCGTCAATGGCATCCCGGTGGCCACTGCCGAGCTGAAGTCGGACTTCACGCAAAGCGTACACGATGCAGCGGACCAGTATCGGTTTGACCGTCACCCCCAGCCAAAGGGCGGGCAGGCGGAGCCGCTGCTGAGCTTTCCCGGTGGGGCACTCGTGCACTTCGCGGTTAGCCAAACCGAAGTAATGATGACCACCCGGCTGGCCGGCCCGGGTACGCACTTCCTGCCATTCAACCGAGGCAACCAGGGCGCAGCAGGCAATACGCCGAACCCGGACGGCTTCGCCACCGCCTACCTGTGGGAAGAGGTGTGGGCGCGCGAGAGCTGGCTCGACATCTTGCACCGCTATCTGATTGGTAAGCGCGACGAGAAGAAGCAGCCGAAGACCGTCATCTTCCCGCGCTATCACCAACTCGATGCGACACGCAAGCTAGTGGCAGATGTGCTGGCACACGGTCTTAGCCAGCGTTACCTGATTCAACATTCGGCGGGCTCGGGCAAGACCAATTCGATTGCCTGGACCGCCCACTTCCTCGCCGACCTACACAACGCCGAACACCAAAAGATGTTCGACAGCGTGCTCGTGGTATCCGACCGCACAGTGCTCGACGCGCAGCTGCAGGAAGCGATATTCGACTTCGAGCGTACGACCGGTGTGGTGGCCACCATCGCTAACGAGCACGGGAGCAAGAGCGCGCAACTGGGCCAGGCGCTCAAGGACGGCAAGAAGATTATTGTCTGCACCATCCAGACATTTCCGTTCGCCTTGCAGGCCGTGCAGGAACTGGCGTCGACCGAGGGCAAACGTTTCGCGGTCATCGCCGACGAAGCCCACAGTTCACAAACAGGCGAGGCTGCCGCCAAGCTCAAGCAGTTGCTCTCTGCAGAGGAATGGGCTGAGCTGCAGGATGGCGGCGAAGTCGACACCGAAGCACTGCTGGCTGCCCAAATGGAAGCCCGCACCGGCACCAAGGGGCTGACCTACGTGGCCTTCACCGCTACCCCCAAGCAGAAGACACTGGAGCTCTTTGGCCGCCCCGGTCTGGACGGGATGCCGCAACCCTTCCACGTATACTCGATGCGCCAGGCCATCGAGGAGGGCTTCATTCTCGATGTCCTGAAAAACTACACGACCTACAAGCTCGCATTCAAGCTGGCCCATGATGGACAGGAATACGACGAGAAGGAGGTCGAGCGCAGTGCCGCGATGAAGGGAATCATGCAGTGGGTCCGGCTGCACCCGTACAACATCACGCAGAAGGTGCAAATCGTCGTCGAGCACTACCGAGAGAACGTTCAGCCTCTGCTGGAGGGCAAGGCCAAAGCAATGGTCGTGGTAGGCAGCCGTAAGGAAGCAGTGCGTTGGCAGAAGGCGATTCGCGCCTATATCCAGAAACAGAACTATCCACTGGGCGTCTTGGTAGCGTTCTCCGGCGAAATTGACGACCCTGAGAGCTACCCAGCGCCCGTCACCGAGTCCAGCAAAGACCTGAATCCTGGCCTCAAGGGGCGCGACATCCGTGACGCATTCGCCGAGCCCGAGTATCACCTGCTCCTCGTTGCCAACAAGTTCCAGACCGGCTTTGACCAGCCTTTGCTGTGCGGTATGTACGTCGACAAGATGCTCGGGGGCATCCAGGCAGTGCAGACTTTGTCTCGGCTAAACCGCGCACATCCTGGCAAGGACACTACCTACATCCTCGACTTCGTTAACGAGCCCGGCGACATCTTGAAGGCGTTCAAGACTTACTATGAGACCGCCGAATTGGAGGCCGCAACCGACCCGCATCATGTCTACGACCTGCGCGCCAAGCTTGATGCCGCTGGTTACTACGATGACTTTGAGGTCGACCGTGTGGCGAAGGTTGATTTGGACCCGAAAGGCACGCAGGCGCAGTTGAGCACTGCCATAGCGCCAGTGGCCGACCGTCTGCTCAAGCGTTACAGGGCAGCGCAGGAGGACAAGGCAGCCGCCGAAGCCAAGCAGGAGGACAAGGCCGCGCAGGCCGCTAAGGACACACTCGATGCGCTGGTCCTGTTCAAGAACGATATGGGCGCGTTTGTGCGCTTGTATGCCTTCCTATCGCAGATTTTCGATTACGGAAACACGGATATTGAGAAGCGCTTCCTGTTTTACAAGCGACTCATCCCGCTGCTGGAGTTCGGCCGAGAACGCGATACCGTCGACCTTTCCAAGGTCGTGTTAACCCACCATAGCCTAAGGAATACAGGCCGCCAGCCGTTGAGCCTGAATCAAGGCGAAGCTCCCAAGCTACCCCCGATGGACGCCGTCGGCAGTGGAGCGGTTCAGGACAAGCAGCGGGCCTTGCTCGACGAAATCATTCAGAAGGTCAACGGGCTGTTCGAAGGTGACCTCACCAATGACGACCAACTTGTGTATGTCAACGGCGTACTCAAGGGCAAGCTGCTTGAAAACGAGACGCTTGTTCAGCAGGCCATGAGTAATAGCAAAGAGCAGTTCGCCAACTCACCGGACCTCAAGGACGCGCTATTGCACGCCATCATGGATGCGCTCGACGCTCACAATACGATGAGCACACAGGCTCTCGGCTCGGAGAGGGTGCGGGAAGGGCTCAAAGAGATTCTGCTTGGGCCCGCGCAGCTATATGAGGCACTAAGAGCAACGTCGGCAAACCACCACGGGGCAGCACGAATATAGGATGCTCGGCGGCGTACGCGCTGTCGGCAGCCGTGCACCCGAGGAGTCAAGGGAGCGGTTACCTCCCTAATATGGCGCCCCGGAGACCGGCAAGACCAGGTCAGGACGCAGCCGCATCTGGGGTGCCTCGGCGAATGACCTCACCGCCTTTGCATTGCAGAAGAAGAGTAAGGAGCGGAGCTCTCTTCTTACCTGACCAGACTGCAATATCTCCAGATGGCATGGACGAGCCGGCCGAGCAACAGATGAAACGCACTCTCGAAGTCGGTCTCCGCAATCTGACGCCAGGCATCTACACGCTTGGATGAAACCATAGATAGGGTTCCGCTCGCCACCGGGACTGGCAGCCCCCCTTGAAGCGCGAGCAAGCGGATGATTCCGCCCCCCCTTTGGGGGCATGAATGGCGCGGCCGCTCCGCGGGGCTGGATTTTGCAGCATAATCCTCGACTATTTGCGGGCAAGAAATGGCCACAAGAAGAACTCGAAGCCACGGGACCGAGCCTGCCTACGACGTAGGGCTCTTTCAGAAGTTCATCAGCGACCCGGACCTCGGGCAGGCTATTGAGGCCCTAAAGCGCGCAAATGACATCTTCGACATTATCGAGCCGCAGGAGACGCAGCATTCACAGATTCTCCAGTGGCTACTCAATCCGCGCGAAGGGCATGGTCAGGGCGATGCAATTTTCAAGGATTTTCTGACCGCAGCATGGGCCAATTGCGAAGTCGAAGACGGACCGAACGCGGAATTCTTTGCATACTGGACGCCAGCGCGCATCAGCCTGACAGGGTTTCATTCCATACTGCTACTGCGCGAGTACCGCATTTCGACAGAGAACCACCTGGACTTCTTCATTGTCGACCCGGTCAATCAGTTCGTCATCGTTGTCGAAAACAAGTACAAAGCGCGGCATGGCAACCAGCAGTTGAACCGCTATCGTCGTTCCGTCCAGCAACTCGTCGAACGCCATCCGAGCTTCAGGAACTATCACGTCGGGCTTATCGCTCTCGATAAGGGGCGCTCTCGTCAGTTGCAGCTGCGCGAGCTGCTCAAGCACTGGGTGTACCTCGACTATACCTGGCTGGAGGCCGGAGCAAGCCGCGCTGAAGCGCAGCTTCGGCGGGGTAACCAGTCTGCGAGTCTGCTCATCTCCTATTGTCAGCGGCAGGCGGACTACGAGCCGCAGACCGAGAAGGAGGTCGACACTATCCTCGCCCGTCTGACGCGCGAGTATCGCCCATTGCTCAAGCCACTTGCCGACGCGCGCGCGACCCGCTTGGGCAAGGCCCAAAGTCTTACCTTGGGTGAGCCGGAAAGCGACATTTGGCTGTTTGCGCAGCATCATCCCGAGCTGGTTAGCCGACTTACGCGATTGAAGAATCTGTCGTTCGTGAAGGCGGACTTCGAGGCAGCCATTCCTGGCGCGGAGTTCGACGCCGAGATGAGCGACAACTGGATTCAAATCTTCGAACGCAGCTGGCTCCAGTATACGGAGCCCGATGACGACGATATGCTCTGGTGGCCGTTCTACCTGCGCGTGCGCCTGCTGCCACCGGAGTATTGGACCGAAGCCGAACATGAGGAGAGCCTCGAGAACCTGTACCTGGTCAGCGTTGTTTACCGTGAACTGCACCTTCGAAAGGACAAGGCTGCGCGCATCCATGCCGCGATGGTCAATGCATTCCCAGAGCTTGCTGGCGGGCGACAAAAGGCGAACGTGCGCCGGGTAATGAAGGAAGAAGTCAGGGAAAGCAACCTGATTCCTGAACTGCAGCGCAGGTATCGCCTTCTCTCTAATGCGATTCAAGGCGTCTAGGCGAACGCAAGGATATGTGGTGCACCTGGCCGAGTACGAAATGCCTGAACAGCTTACAGCCTCGGTAGGACCTCAAACTTCCATCCATGGTAGCTGTAAAGAAACTGGCCACCACCTTCCCGGTCTGTCAGTTTCGCTCTCACTCGGAATCGAGTGCCGGGTGGGTAGTCGCGGGACAATCGTTTCGAACACTCCACGAGCAGTTCGGTCGAGTACTTTCCGCCCGGCGCTGGGCGAATGTGTACCGGGCCATGTCGCCCGCTTGTGCTAGCCGGGCAGTAACTCTCGACGATGACGTCTTCGTATGGGTTGTCCTGCGCCATTTGCTCTTCTCCGAAGAAGAATGAGTACACGGCCTACGACAGCGAGCTCTGATGGCTCGGCCGCCCTCTGCCAGAATGTAGAGACTTGAACGTCGCCTACGGACTTAGCGCCCCTGAGACCGCGTAAGACTAGACCACTTCAGCCGAAAACTGAGTGAGGTCCTGCAAGACTTCATCAAACTCATGATTGGAAACCGGGTGAGCACCTATAAGCTCTTCGAGACGCGACCTAGTCACAAGGGAGACTTGGTTCGCCTCAGCCTGAGTCACCGCCGCACGGGTAAAGGCTTGGTTTGTCACTGCGACCCTACGGAACTTGGTGCCCCTGAAGCGCGCCTGATAGCGAGCAGCGCCAGCAGTTACCTCCTTGATGGCGTCCCATCCAACCTCGGCCGATTTCGAGCTCTTGCACTGGAGCAGCTCCCCCTCTTGGCCCTTCAGAGCAACCACGTCGATGCCTCCATCCCCACCCCTCTTGGGCGTCACGGTGGCCTGGAATCCTTGCTTGTTCCACAACAGACAGCAGAAGGCCTCAAACGCCTCGCCATCCATGCGGTCGACATCATCCATCGTGAGATACCTCTTCGGGATGGCCTCCCCGGCGCCACCCTCCTCGACTAGCTCCTTGAAGCTTGCATCGTTACCGGCACCATTTAGCATAGCCCTCAGCCCTCCGTCATCGAGGGTGGCTCCCGCCAGACCTGCTTTGCGCTTGAGAAGCTCGTCCAATCTGACCTCAAAGGTGTTGAAGTCGTCGGCAACTACGGTCGGGCAATACACGAAGACATCCCGTTCCTGCCCAATGCGAAACGCCCGGTCGGTCGCCTGAGCCTCCTTGGAAGGGTTCCAGGCACGGGTGAAGTGGAAAACGTGATTTGCTGCGGTAACGTTCAATCCAGCGCCGGCGGCGAGGGTAGATAGGATGATGACGTCGAACCCTGGCTTTGACGAAAACTTGTCTATGTATCCCTGACGGCCCTGAGAATCGCCGTTGATGATGTACGGGCGGATACCGAAAGTCTCTTTGAGGAAGTAGTACAGCGCTGCCTGAGCCTCGCGAAGCTCCGTGAACACAATGGCCTTTTCACCTGCCGCTTGGACCTCAGCGAGATGCTCAAGAAGCCAATCCAATTTCGGCGAGTTGGCAAGATGCGCTTCGCGTCCAGACCTGTCGACGAGGAACTTCGTGCCCGGCAGACAGTAAGGCTCGGCGCAAACCGCCTTCATGAGATGTAACGCACCGAACGACAACTGCGCACGCTTTCGCCCATTTGACTCCTTGGCGGCGTCCTGAAGTTTCTTCAAGCCACCTTTATAGAGGATGCGCTGGTGCTCTGTAAGAGCAATTTCCAGACGTTCTTCAGTGTCCAGTGCAGGCTTAAACTCCAGCTTGGTCTGCGCGGCCTTCTTCATCGCGAAGTACTTCAACGGCAGGTCAGCCGCAATGTCAGCCTTCGTGCGACGCAATGTCTGAGGTGCGATGGCAGTCTGGAGACGCCTGAGTGCGTCCTTCTGTTCCTCGGTCTCACATTCAATCGGGCGCCGATAGGTTTTGCCAAAGTCCTCCAGAGCACCCAATAAGCCCGGCTGGACTAAGTCAAATAGACACCAAAGGTCGGCCAGCGAATTTTCCACCGGTGTACCCGTACACGCGATGCGGAAATCGGCCTTCAGCTTTTTTGCTGCGAGCGTGACCAACGTCCCTGGGGTCTTGATGCGCTGCGCCTCATCGCAAATGAGAAACGCAAAAGGTTGCTTGGCCAACGAGAACTCGTATGAGGTCAGTACCTCATACGTGGTGATGATGACCTTCGCCGTTCCGACCCAGCTCGGCTTCAGCAGGTCTTCAATGCCCTTGTCCCGGAGCTGGCTGTCGATGAGGCTAGGCGGTTGCTTGCGTTCCTTAAGTTCATCGCCGTAAAGAACCAAGACTTCCGGGAAGGAGTCATTGAAAAATTTCTTGGATTCGTTGACCCAATTTTCGAGAAGGCTTTTGGGCGCAAAGATAACCGAGGGAGCAGCATTGGGATTTCCCTCGTAGTACCAAGCGAGCACCGACAGCAGTTGAAGTGTCTTCCCCAACCCCATGTCGTCCGCCAACAATGCTCCACGGCACTCGGTGGGGGCCTTCGAAACCAGGTGCTGAAACCAAGCCACACCATAGTGCTGGTGCTTCTTGAGCTCAATGCCAGGTCGCAGACACTTGGGCAACTGAGCTTGCCAGTCGTCTGGCAGTGCCAGCGATGTCCTGCGCTCCTCAAAATAGTCAACGTCATGGAAATTGGTCTTGACCAAGAGCGTTTGACGGGTCTTTTTCTCCTTCTTCGCCTGAGAGGTATGTTCTTCTTCAACTCTCTCCTGGGCTTCGACCATACTCTTGAAAATATCAGCGAGCGTCCGCGCTTGTGCGGTGGCAATCGGAGTCGGCAGGCTGGAATTTTTGACGTCTGGAAGCCCCTTTTCCTCGGCCACCTGCACCTGCTTGTCGAAGTCCCGCACCCACTCCTTCGTGAGAGGCACCAGCACCTGGCCTTCGTGCCCTTGCAGGGTCACCTTGACCATCGGCGTCAGGTCCGATGGCAGCCAACCGCTATCCCCCTCTTCCTTCTTCTCCTTCTGGAAAACGGGAACGTAGATGGGCTTAGCTGCACCAATCCCCTCGACACGTCCACTATAGCCGTCTAGCTCATAGACGTCGTCGAAGCTGATTCGCTCGGCTGGCTGCGTACGCCAGAGGTGGGCCAACTGAAGTCCCTGCTCAAGCTGCACGGTAGATTCTGCATCGAGGGTCAGGTCGTACTCGTCCCAAGGAAACCGTTCCCGGTCCTGCTCCAGTGCGTCCTTGAGCGCCAAGAGGAACGCATCCAGTTCGTCAACCGTCTTCCACGCTTTGCAATCAGTTCGAGCTGAACCGTCCCCAAAGTGCTCCGTGACGACCAGTTCGACCGCATTTATCCGGCCATGCGCGGTCCTAGCGACAATGTTGAATACTGCCGCCACCGCGCCGGCCTCCGCACGGTCTGCCTCGAACTCATCTGTCTTTAGTACTTCGTGTGCTGCGTCACCAAGGAATGCGAACGGATTGTGGACAAACTTCTCGGCCTTGGCCCCGGCTACGCGGCGGTTAGGCATCTCACGTTTGATAACGTTGAGCACCTTCCGAACTGGCTCGCTGATAACGACTCGTATGCGCCCGGAGCCCCGCGTGAGGTCGTAATGGGGTTGAACCGAGCTGAACCCGTCGAAGGCAGTCAGCCAACCGTCGGGAGCTCCCTCAAAAGTTGGAGAAACGGTCAGTACCCGCCCGAATGGTGTGTCGTGCTTTGAAAGAGGGAGCCGCAGCGTGTCGGGTGTCAGAACAAGGGTCGTCTCGAGGTAGGAGCTCGCATAGAGGGCTCCGGCCCGGTCAGCAATTCGGCGAATTCGGCCCCAGGCTAGCTCTTGGGCGTGTTGCGTCCTCTCGCTATCATCTCGGCGGCGGAATGCGGACACCTCTGCTGCCGTAGCCCATGCATCGGCCGAGAGCATCTGAGGCTCGCCGCCCACTGACGCCACCGCGCCCTCCAAGCGCTCCAGGTGAACTTGCTTGGCACCGTCGGTCCACCCTGTCACCATGAGCTCGAAGTCTTGACCGGACAACGTCCCTGAGCTGTCAAGTACGGGACGCAATGGGCCCTGCGGAGGAAGGCCTAGTAGCTTGAGTGCGCCGACGTGTTCCGCTGAACCCTGCAAGTCATAGAGGTCACCCCATGGAATGAGCGCGCCCTTACGGTCTAATCGACAACGGTCTTCTGCTGCAAGCTGGGCCAGATATGCTCCCAAGACGGAGTCATCCGGACCGGCTTCATGTATGGCATCGAGTATGCCGTCGGCCGTAGACTCGGCCAATTCCCGTGCGAACTCAATACGCACCCCCTCCTGTGTCCAGGAGGTCATCAGACTCGGCTTATCGGCCTTTGCTGCGGCCGCCCGCTTAAAGAAGTCGAACAGCCCCATCAGCTCTCCGGAAAATACCAAGCCTGCCTGCTGTTGGCCCACTTGAAGCCCAGCGCCTTTAGCTCCGAGCCGAGTGGCGCCCTCTGTTGTGGGTCCTCGACCCAAAGCCTGCCGCCGCTTGCGTTGCTCCGCCTGTCATCTATCGATGCACCACGGAACCGAGTTACCAGTGCCCGCAGCGCTGCCATATCTGGGCCTGCGAATTTGGCGGTCGCCCGTCCCGATGCTTTTCCGGAACTCGTAGTACGATTTCCTGCCGTTGAAGTGGTAGCAGCCCCAGCTGTCGCGACTTTTTGCGCCTCAGAGCGGTCAGGCCGAATTCCCAACTGACGAAGTTCGACCCCAGCTCGTTCACCCCAGCCTTCTCGATGCACGATTCGAAGAGCGCAACCAACTTCTTGGCGGTAGCCGGCGGCTAGGTCAGCCGTACCTCCCTCGTAGTGGCGGTCATATGGCTCGAACGGAAGCTGGTCGGCCTCGTAGACGTAGCAGGCATTTGGTTTCTTGCTGAATTCGATAATGAGATAGGATCCAATCTGCATCATAAAGGCATCCACCTCAGGTTTGCTCGTTAGCTGCGCGTATGCTCCCTCCTCTCGAGCAATCAGGTCCCGAATCCCGGCGTTGCTACGCTTGAGCGCCATTGTGTCGGCGCCAAACACCAACCTCGTCCAGGTAATTTGCTTGAGATACTTGGACCAGAAAGCAAGTCGACCTTCGTCAGCGTTGTTTCGGGCAGCCAATATGTCGAAGAAATCCTTCAGATTTCTCTCGTTTACCCAGCTGAGCACCATGTGCCATACCGGGTCGGGCACCCTGTTCCAGGCGGTGGCTATCCCTGCGGCCTTCAGCTTTGGATTCTTCCACACCGTTGGCTGACACACGAAATCCCGCAGTCGTTCATATTGCGGAGCGCCCTTGCAGGCATGGTATCGAATGAGGATGGCTTCCAAAGCCTCGTCGCGGAAGCCGGGCTTCCCTTGGATTAGCTTGAGTAGTTGGGGAATAAGCCTTCTGAAATCTGCATCGCTCTCTTCTGTTGCGCGTCGCACCACTCCCAGAACTAAAGCGTGCCAAAACCAGCTCGACGGCGGGATACCCAAGTCTTCAGCGAGCCGGTCGGTTGGCCCAGTCTCGCCTCGAAGATATGCATGGGAATATTTGTCGACGGGCCTCGCTGAAAGTACCTCTGATTCATTACGAAGGACGTTGACCCAATCCGGGACCAGGCTCTTTCCAGCCTGTATGTCAATCAGCGGCCAAGTCCTCTCCAGGAATGACCGAAGGGCCTCCCAGCCGGACCGAGTCGCATCATCTTTCGCAAGATTCGGGTCGAAATTGAAGTACGAGTACAGCAGTCCGTGCCACGTAAGCCGCCAAAGGTCTCCTCGCTTAACTTCGGATTCGTACAAGCCCAGAAGCGCCTGGAACCGCTTGGCCCCGACCACCATCGCGCCATCCTGCTCGCGGATAGGCTCGCCAATGGCAGAGGCCACCAGGTCTCGTTGCCATGAGTCCAACTCCTTCCCTCTAAGAAAGCTCAGCGCAGCAGCGTACGCATCTTCCTTCCTGGGCTTCGCCCCTGCAAAGCCTTGGAAGATGCGTTCTGCTTCTCGGGTTGGCTTCTCAACGAGTTCTGGTTTGCCAAACTCACCGGAATGCAGCCCCATCGACGCCATGGCGGCGACGAGGTCCCGATTGAGTTGTTGCAGTGCGGCAGCCGCTAGCACTTTCCGAACTCCTTGCCTTTGAGCACTTCGCTAGCTTCTGGCTGCCTTTCGTCCAACCCCCAAAAATCCACCTTGAATTCAACGCGTCGGCTCTCTGCCTTGTCTTTCTTAATGGAGTTAAACGAATAGCCTCCAACCAGGAACAGTTCCTGCACCTTTCTAAGTTGCTCCGAACTCAATGCGTCACCAGAGGAAGCACTCTGGAACAGAGCACAGACCACGCTACGACTTCGGTCCAGGCTTAACTGCAGGTTATAGAGGTATGACCCATCCTCGTCCGTAAAGCCTTCAACCACGACGCTTCGCATCCAGCGCTTGCCCTCGGGCGTGTCTCTTGCCTTCAGTAGGACAGGGATGTAGCTGCGCAAGAACTGACCGGCGGGAATGCCGATGGTGTAACTGCCGCTATCAAAGCGAACCTCCTTGCCTAGGTCGATACGGTAGTTCTGCTGGTCAACGCCCACGCCACGGCTCTTTGGGTCGTTGGCAATCATCGCCATGACTTTATTGATAGCCGCGGCTCGCTCGATGGTCGCACGTGTCGCTGCATCAATGCTCTGCGTTACTGCAACTAGCGTCACAGCCATCACCACGAGGAAAAGCACCATCAGCGCGGACATCAGGTCCGAGAAGGAAATCCAGAATGGACTCTCCCCTTCATGTTTGCTTCCTCGCTTGAGGAGGATACGAGCGAACATGTCAGGCCCTCTTCATGCGCTGCACGGCATTCGCAAGTTCCTGCACGACCCCATTAAGATGCCCAGTGCCCTGTGCGAGATGGCGGTCGGTCTCAGCTATCGTGGACTTCACTTGGCTGACCAGGGAATTGCCAAAGTCGGAGAATGCCTTTACCAACGCGGCGTTGACTTGGTCCAAGTGCAAGCGAGCCTCTTGCTCCGACTTCCGCATCGCTTCGGCGCTCGCCTTGATGCTGGAAACCAGTTCCTGGGACACGCCAGCCTCTCTCTTGACCGTCTCGATGAGCCCCATAAGGGCAGCCACTTGAGTGTCAACGGTCTTCCTGGTCGAATCGTACTGCTCGAAGCCGCGCTGCACTGCGGTGGATGCCGCCTGCAACGAAGCAGCAGCCGAAGACAGCGTGTCCGCGACCTTCGTCGAACGCTCGAATACGGCCGACACCGCGCCGCCGGCAGTCTCAAAGCGTTGAGCCGCGGAGCCCATGGTCAACGCCCCTTGATTCATGCCATCGATTGCCCGTAGCGATACGACTCCAAGTGCGTCGAGGTTTTGTTGAGTCTTCGCGACCTGCTCCGAAACCGTGCCCAGAAGAGTCTCCACCTGTGTCGTCAGGCCGCCGACCAGCTGATTGGTCTGGTTAGCGAGCCGGTCATTCCTTCCGACCTCCTCTGCCGCTGCGGCCTTGCGCGTACCCTCTAGGCTCTCCATGGCAACAGCCACTTCGCCGAGAACCTTCATCACAGCCTCGTCCATGGCCTGTTTGGACTTGTTCTGTTCCTCAGTCACTAGCCGTCGGAAGTCCTGAACAAACTCACGCATCTGGTCCGTGAGGAGTTGCTGATTGTCCGCAGCCTTTTTCATAGCGTCCTCAAGCGTGCCACTCATCTGATTTGCAGCCTGCTCATTGGTCTGCTTGATGTCGGCAAGGAGTTCCTGGAGCGACGACTGAACAGCCGACATCGAATCCATAGACCGCTGCATCTGTTCGTTGATGCCGCGCATTTGCCCTCCGAAGGTATCTTCCAGCTTGGCCATGAAGCCAGTGAGCAGGGTCTCAAGCATCGAGTTGACCTGCTCGCCATTGCCGCGGGCCGTGACCTCCATAGCCTCACCGACGCGCCGCATCGGCTCCGCAATGGCCGAGGAGACGGCCTCGCCAATGTGCTTACCGAGCGCCAAGGTCGACGCTTCCTGGGCAGCAATCTGGCGGTCGACGAGGTTCGTCATCATCTTGTGGAGGTCCTCCACAAGTGCATCCTTCAGTTGCGCGGTGCTAGTAGCGCTTTGCTCGGATGACCTAACGAGTCGCGCCAGGTACTCCTCGCCCGCACCAGTCGAGTAAAGGCTATCGATTGTCTGATTGAGGTGTTCAACCAACCGATAAAGGTATGCCAACACGAGACGACTGATGAAGACCACCAGCATCGCGCAAGCAATAGCCGTCCCCGAAGCGACAAAGGCATGCTGAACACCAAGCAGCAATGGGCCAAGGCCGTTTACCGCATCCTCGATGGGGGTCGGCTTGAACTGTTGAAGACCATCCAAAAGTCCTGCGAAGGTGCCAATGATGCCCAGGCCAGTCAGCACACCGGGAAGATGCCGAGTGAAGTCGTCAAACAGACGTCCATCGACCAGCACTTCTCGAGTAAACATCGACTCGGCGGCCACGGTCGCGCGGACTTCCGTGAGCGCGGCGTCACCTGAGCCTGCCACGCGCAACTCATGCAGCGTGTCGGAATACTCAGCCCAGAGGTGTTTGAGTGGCTCCCATCGAAACGCTCGGCCAACTTCGGCGGGATTAGGAGAGCCGTGGTCCTTGCGGAGCGCGCGAATCGCCCGCAGCGTTGACCAAATCTGCCAGCAGACTTGACTACCCTTGTATGCGTAGCCAATCAGGAATGCTACCGTCAGCAGCGCGACGACGAGGAACACATACAGCGGGACACCGTGCAGGCTGGCAAGTGATGGATGAATTGCCGCCAGTAACTTTGTTATTGCGTTCATGCCCTCTTTTTCCCCGTGGAGACAGCCTTTCTCTGGCTACCAACCTCATCGTCGCTAATGCCGTGCGTCCGGCAAAAGTCGTCCACCAAGACTTCAAACATATTTGTCAGGCTCCTGCGCTCCTGCGCAGCAGCGGCCTCGAGCTTCCGCTTCATCGTGGGAGTAACCCGAAAGCTGAGGGCCACAGTCTTTTCTGCTTCCATGGACGGCGTTAGCATTTGTATAGCGGACCACCATACAATCCGCCCTTCAAAAAGTCCAACCCCCGAACGGGGTAGGCAGATTTCCTTAGGTATCTGGAGGTCTCGCGACGGCGGCGGACGTTTGAGGCGGCCAGGCCTCGCCATGAGGCTGTCAGGCGTCCACCAATCCCACCAGGACCGCCGCCAACCGACAACGCTGGAGTACGTGTGTCGACTCGGAACGCGACATGGGAGCTCGCCTAACCGAGCCACCAACCATCGAAGTGTGTCGTCGAGATAGAGTCCTAGGGCGCACACGCCCGCTTCGACCGCGTTACGGACGGGGTCTGACCGACGCCATCGGCTTTCAGCACCATCATCGTAACAACAGGGGGGCACGTCGGCATTCTCAACGTCTTTCGTGCCATACCGCCCCCCTTGCTCTCAAATCGAACGTGGTCGTGAGCGAGTAACCCCATCGCAGCTAATCGTTATCGACCGCCGGCGTTTGCCGAAGGGTTCGACCGTCGATTAACAGAAGAGACGAAGCTCCACGAGAACATTGCCAAGCGAGCAATGGCGGTAAGCACACAGGATATAACATGCCGGCCTTGGAGGCTTCGCAATAACCGGCAAGATTCTGCTAGCTATAACCAATTTCCCGCTTTACGTGCAAAGTGTTGCCTGTAAATGCAGCCGGGTCACCTAGGAGAGAGCCCGGCTTGCTTACGCTTCTTCTGCAATGAGGATGCGCTCCGGTCATTTGCGGAGCCATGCGGGTGCGCGACCACGGCCTATCAGGTCTTGCCAGTCTTTGGCTCGCGATACTTTCGGCGGCAGCGACTCCTTGGAAGCCAACCTCAATGCGACTGCCATGACTCCGGTATAAGCGCTTCACCACCTCGAAACTCAGGCAGGATGTGAACGTATGCCATTCCGTCGAACGTGTCTCTTGGTACGTGCTCCAATACAATCATTTGGAACTCTGCCTGGTAGTCTCGGTTCATTCGCTCGACAAAGCTATTGAGAAGGCTAAACGCTATAGACACCTTTTCACTGTCACTATTGGTCAACTTCACATCGTCGTTGGCACGCTCATCTGGATAGTAGGGACGACTCGGCTGGTCCACAATGAGAAAGCTTGGAATGAAGACGGACTTATGGCTAATCGCCACCTCATGCAACGCAAGGAAATGCAGCAAGTGCAAAAACATGTGATTGGAACTGCTACCGACATTCTCAATCAACTTCGATTTCGGCTTTCGTAGCCGTAGACGCTTTTCCTTATAATTGAAGTCGGTTTGATAGCTAGCGTAGTTCGCAAGGGCTGTACGAGTTTCCCCGAGCAGCTCTAGCGCAATCTCGTTAATCATGGAGACGACAGCATCGCGTGTTTCTTCGACATCTCTCACATCGATGGCGTCCATCTCCTTCTGCAGCTCATCCACACTACGCGTAGCCGTGTTGAGCACGGCAGGGGCATCCTCTTTATAGGTATTTAGCTTGCCAAGGGCCTCGCCAATAAATATCCACTTCTCGCGCTCCGATGCAAAAGACCTGGGCTCTTGGGGAAGTCCCTCTAATTCTCTCCGCAACTCTGCCTGTTCCCCTTCCAACTCCTTGACCATGTCCCGCACCTGCCCATCCACCGGCTGCTTACCGACAATCGCCCGTTTGACTGCTAGCAGGTCAGTTTTGATTCCGCTAATGAGGTCGTCGAAAATTTCCGACTTCACTATAGTCGGAGCTTGCTTTAAAATCTGTTCAATAGGACGCAAACTGTCCTCTGTCGACTTAAGCGTTGACTTGTACGTGCGGTATTCGTCAGCAAACTGCCTAAGCTTTCGGAGTCGTCGGTCTATCACGAAGAGCTCTGCGCTTGCTTCGGCATAGCGGTCCATTTTTGCAGCAGATTCAGGTGATGCGGCTCTGTAAATTGCGTCGCGGACTGCCTCAGTGGACATTTCTTCCGGAGCGGCGGAGATTACCCCGTACTCGAAAGCCTTAGCGGCAATTCCACGGACTTCCTCGTCGAATGTGGCCCTTCCCAAGTCGAGATACGTTTCTTTGCGCTGCAGCCGAGCAATCTCCTTCCTGAGACTTTCTCGCTTCTCCCGTGCCGCAATATTAGGAAGGTCGTCAATTCCCAACGCCATATCGAAGATACGAGGCAATGCCTCCTGATACCGCTCTTCGGATTGTTTATCAAAGAAAACCTTACTGTTCGTGATAATATCCTCGGATATAGTATTGAACAGAAAGAAATATCGAAAGGAAACTCTCGAGCCGGCCTTCAGTGCTTTGCCGCCATACGCCACGGTGACCTTATCATCAATGTGGAATTCCGCCTCCAGAATTCCCTTCAGGTCATCCTCCTTCGTGTTCGGCTCTGGACTTTCGGGAATAAACCCCGTAGTAGAAAAATAGTAATCTGATGAAACGGTATTTTCGGTCGGGCTTCTACGCGCAATCGTAAATGTCTTATCGTTAATGAAAAACGTGACGGCGTACCACGCGACATTCTCATTAATCACGCTGTCAGGAAGCTTATGTGAGCTCGCCAGGAAGCAGTAGTCGATAATATCGAGCAATGCACTCTTCCCAGTATGGCTCTCCCCCGTAAGGACGTTGACGCGATTTCGTTTGAACTCAAGGCTACGCCGAGAACCATTGCACGACCAGAGGGTAATGAAGTCGATTCCGAAATTCACAGCTGCACCCTAAAATTTAAATACAGTTCCTCGACCGGGCTTGCCAGCAGCGCCGCGATGTTTTCACCAGCTTTCGCTATTTTCTTTGCACGAGCGCCGAATGTCGAATCCACGCCCAAGCTAGACAACAAATGTAGTCCATCATGGAATCGAAGAAAACCCGATGCATCCAAAAGTTGAATGGCATTCAAGCTCGAGGACAAGCTTTCGTCGAAACGCGTCGAGAAATTGGCGAAGAACTCAGGATGTGTCGATGCCAACGCCGCCGCCTCTCGTTTGCGGACACCGCCGTGACTGAGAAACCTGATAGTAGCCTCATGCATTACCAGAGGCATTACCAATAGCGCCTTCGGAATAGTAAGGAATCTGGCATGAGAAAGGACGCTCATGAGGGCAACCGCCGAAATGCCAACATTATTGTACCCCAACCATTTCGTGCTCATTTCACCTCCCAATCCCTATGCCATCCAATCCTCTCAATATCCGAGAGATAATAAAGCTCACCATTGCTAAGGGAAGTATTGAGCTCAGTGTCGCCTAACGTGAATCTCTCCCGTCGCAGCGTATTTAACATCAATAGCGCCGCATCAACGATGTCACTGGCTGTGCTACATCCACGAAATGCCGCACGGAACTCATTTCTCCATCTTGCGAAGACTTCGTCATGAAATTCATGCACCTCATCCATAACGAGGTCGCCAGTCTGGACCCATTGATTTAAATATGTCGCCAAACGAAGTTTATATTTTGTGTAGTCAATTGCCAGCTCCTCGCCCGAAATCGTAATGTCATTAATAGCAAGCAGACATTTTATGAATCGCTGAGCAAAGATATCGTCAGGCAAATCCGGAGTAAAAGGAGGAAATACCAACTTCTTAGTCCGGCCGTCATCGAAAATACGCTTATATCGCTGCATGAACTGCTCGAAGCTTATCTGAATAGCCTCTCCGCGCTTCACCGCCATGAAATTGTCAGCGCGAATATTAGAATCGAGGCGACTGAATACTTGGTCAATCTTATCCGCATCAATAATCTTTTCGAGTATCGACTGCTTCACACGGCCAATGACGTCATTCAGTATCAGCTCGAAGCGAATACGCTGGAAAAATTTTTTGCAAACGGTTTTCGATAATTTTAGAACCGATTGAATGTAGGACTTTATATTGGCGTCCTCCGCCTTTTGCCCCAGAGACTCAATATGTGAATACAGTGCATCAAAGGTCTCGTCGCCACACTGATAAGACTCGACGAAGCTCAGGAATTTGTTTTTTGCGCTAGAGGTTTTGTTAGAGACTAAATGAAACTCGGTTTTTTCGAGGTACTTCAACTGCTCCCTCGATGTGCCGCGCCCCTGACTTTTATCACAGATGAATTGAGACCAGTTATATAAAGTCTTCCAAAGGTCGGAATCGAGTTCTGTCAACGCTATCGGGTCGCCGGCCGCGCTTGTTTGAACAGTGTGCTTGATTTGAAAAAGGATATTGACGTCCACATCCAGCTCCGTATGAACGTCATCTTTTACCTCAAGACCCGCCGACTGTCCGGTTTTGAGATTCAAAACTTTATCGAGAAAATAATAGTACTGGTAATCGAATCCAATACTCTTATCATCCGCGCTAGTCTTATCGCTAAAGCTCTTGTCTTTTGACACGTACGGACCCAATTCGAATGCTGACCGCGCATGAGTGCCACTACCCCACTTGTGGGGGGCACCCCGCCCCAGAACCTGAGTTGCCGACCATGCGGCGCCTTTTCCGTTAAGCGGAAATGATACTTTGATTATTGACACTTTTGACGTCTTGGAGCATGGGAGAGAAACGAGGAGCCTCCCATCAGCGTTAAACAGTCCAAGGCAAAGCACCGAAGGGACAGAGCTAACGCCAGGTGCCGGCTAGGCACCAAGCCCAACGCCTCCGCGTCACCGGGGATACACTGGCGAGGCGACGACCGGCAGGATGCTTTCAATTGGGCGCTATTTCGCGCTATACCAGACAAGCGGCTGCTGATTTGTTGCATGCGCAGTTCTCGCCCGCTGGGGATATTGTTTGTCCATTTTTTCCAAAAAACAACGGACATCATTGCCTTTCGGTAAGCAATTGATTTATATGGAAAATTCTATGTCCATTTTATCTTTGCTTGCGGGTAACGGCCACACCCACACGAGCTTCGACTACTGGATCGACGACACCCGCGTGGCCTGCAACCCGCGCGGCTACATCTCGCGCCGCCGCAGCCAGCCGGAGAACCCGGTGTTCGACTGGGGGAAGGTGGTGGTGGTTTGAGCGATCTTGCCTCGTGCATTTCCTGTTCTGCTCCCCTCTCCCGCCGAGCGGGAGAGGGGTTGGGGGAGAGGGCGTCGAGGCTCTGCTTGCCGACCGGTTGCCATTTTGAACCGCCATGCCCTCTCCCCAGGCCCCTCTCCCGCCGAGCGGGAGAGGGGAGCCAACCAGCAGGCAAATAATCTCCGCCAAAAACCAAAAACCCCCAAGGGCTCGCACCCTTGGGGGTTTCCTGACAGTCAGGCCGTCGGGCCTGGCAGTCCGGCGCGATTTACATCATGCCGTCCATGCCGCCCATGCCGCCCATGCCGCCCGGCATTGCCGGAGCCGACTCTTCCTTCGGCGTTTCGGCCACGGCGCAGTCGGTCGTCAGCATCAGCGACGCCACCGAAGCGGCGTTCTGCAGCGCGGTGCGGGTCACCTTGGTCGGGTCCAGCACGCCCATTTCCACCAGGTCGCCGTACTCACCCGAAGCAGCGTTGTAACCGTAGTTACCCTTGCCTTCGATGACCTTGGCCACCACGACCGAAGCCTCTTCACCGGCGTTCAGCACGATCTGGCGCAGCGGCTCTTCCATGGCGCGCAGCACGATCTTGATACCGGCGTTCTGGTCGGCGTTGTCGCCTTGCAGACCCGAGATGGCAGCACGGGCGCGCAGCAGGGCCACACCACCGCCGGGGACGATACCCTCTTCCACGGCAGCGCGGGTGGCGTGCAGCGCGTCTTCCACGCGTGCCTTCTTTTCCTTCATTTCGACTTCGGTGGCAGCGCCAACCTTGATCACGGCAACACCGCCGGCCAGCTTGGCCACGCGCTCTTGCAGCTTCTCGCGGTCGTAGTCCGAGGTGGCTTCCTCGATCTGGGCGCGGATCTGCTTGACGCGGCCTTCGATCGCCGAAGCGTCGCCGGCGCCGTCGATGATGATGGTGTTTTCCTTGCCGATCTCGATGCGCTTGGCCTGGCCCAGGTCCTGCAGCGTGGCCTTTTCCAGCGTCAGGCCCACTTCCTCGGCGATCACCGTGCCGCCCGTCAGGATGGCGATGTCTTCCAGCATGGCCTTGCGGCGGTCGCCGAAGCCCGGAGCCTTGACGGCGGCGGTCTTCAGGATGCCACGGATGTTGTTCACCACCAGCGTGGCCAGGGCTTCGCCTTCCACGTCTTCAGCGATGATCAGCAGCGGGCGGCCGGCCTTGGCCACTTGCTCCAGCACCGGCAGCAGGTCGCGGATGTTGCTGACCTTCTTGTCGAACAGCAGGACGAACGGGTTGTCCAGGGCAACAACCTGCTTTTCCGGGTTGTTGATGAAGTACGGCGACAGGTAGCCGCGGTCGAACTGCATGCCTTCCACGACTTCCAGCTCGTCGGCCAGCGACTTGCCGTCTTCCACGGTGATCACGCCTTCCTTGCCGACCTTGTCCATGGCTTCGGCAATGCGCTCGCCGATCGAGGCGTCGCTGTTGGCCGAGATGGCGCCAACCTGGGCGATTTCCTTGCTGGTCGTGGTCGGCTTGCTCAGCTTCTTCAGCTCTTCCACGGCCGAGGCCACGGCCTTGTCGATACCGCGCTTCAGGTCCATCGGGTTCATGCCGGCGGCCACGAACTTCATGCCTTCGCGGACGATCGACTGGGCCAGCACGGTTGCGGTGGTGGTACCGTCACCGGCGTTGTCGCTGGTCTTGGAAGCCACTTCCTTGACCATCTGGGCGCCCATGTTCTGCAGCTTGTCCTTCAGCTCGATTTCCTTGGCCACGGACACACCGTCCTTGGTCACGGTCGGGCCGCCGAAGCTGCGCTCCAGCACCACGTTGCGGCCCTTCGGGCCCAGGGTCACCTTGACTGCGTTGGCGAGGATGTTCACGCCTTCGACCATCTTGGCACGTGCGGCGTCGCCGAACACTACGTCTTTTGCTGCCATGTTCTCAATCTCCGAATCTGGGATGACCGTCCCGCGGTCATGGTGGGGACGGTCAGGGAATCTGGTGTGTTGCGGTCAGGCGGGTCGTCTTACTTGTTGACGACGGCCATGATGTCTTCTTCGCGCATGACCAGCAGTTCCTGGCCATCCACCTTCACGCCCTGGCCGGCATACTTGCCGAACAGCACGCGGTCACCCACCTTCACGTCGAGGGCAATGTTGTTGCCCTTGTCATCCTTCTTGCCCGGGCCGATGGCGAGCACTTCGCCTTGGTCCGGCTTTTCGGCTGCATTGTCGGGAATCACGATGCCGGACGCGGTCTTGGTTTCGTTGTCCAGACGCTTCACGATCACACGGTCGTGCAGAGGACGCAGGTTCATACGGACTCCTAGATACAAAAAGTGAGTTTCTAATCACAAATGGCCGTTGTCGGCAACGGCCAGGGGGTTGGTACCGCAGGGGATGCTAACAGGTTGTTAGCACTCTCCCCCAGCGAGTGCTAATTATAGGGACGGGGTATTTCGATTTCAAGACGAGGGCTGAATGGGGGTTTTCCCGAAGGGCGATGGCGGGAGCCCTTGGCCGGCAAGGGGAAAGGGGCGGCTAGTTCAGGCCGCTGCGGTCCACGTAGTCCAGCGCCTCGCGCACGGCCCGGCGGGCCTTGAGCACGTAGCAGACCTCACGGTCGCGGATGGCCAGCGCCAGCACCTCGGCCTGCACCATTTCCTGGAAATGATGGGCCGCGCGGCGCAGCGTGACGCCCGATGCCTTGGCCAGCACCACGGCCGGCAGGCCGTCGTCGCCTGCCTCCAGCAGCGCGCGGCAGATGGCGGCACGGGCCGGCACCGTCAGCAGTGCGAGGGTCAGGGTGCTTTCCTGCGTTTCCATGGTGTCCGCCTGATAGAGATGGGGCTGGCCGATCATGCCAGCGGCCATCGTACGCTGAAACGGCCGTGCGCTGCCGCACGACCCGGCGCGAGAAAACCCTAGCATCGCACGGCGCGGCACGCGGCATAGAATCTGCGAGTCGGCCGGACCCCCCGGCCCCACGGAGGGACCCCGCATGCGCTCCCCGTTCGACACCCGGGTGCTGCCCCATCTGGATGCCGCCTATAACTATGCGCGCTGGCTGTGCGGCAGCGACGCCGACGCCGCGCGCGTCACCGAGGCCGCCGTGCTGGCCGCCCGGCCCCTGGCCGACAGCCTGCCACCGGGCGATGCCCGCGCCTGGCTGCTGGCGATCGTGCGCCGCACCTGGTCGCAGGACGCCCCGGCATCGCCTGACACCCTGCCCGCCCCGCCCGACCGCCGCGCCACGTGGCCGGCGGGCGACATCGCCGGCATCGACGCCGCGCTGGCCCGGTTGCCCGTCGGCTATCGGGAAATGCTGGTGCTGCGCGACGTGGAGGCGCTGCATTACCGCGACATCGCCCAGATCGCCGGCATCGCCCCGGCCACGGTCATGACCCGGCTGGAAGCCGCCCGGCAGATGCTGGCAACCACGGTGGCCATGCTCGGCAAGGAGGCAGCATGAACTGCAAGGAAGCGATGACCCTGCTGGAAGCCACGGCCGACGGCGAAGTGGGCGGCGCGGACAGCGTCCGGCTGGAGCGACACCTGGAGGATTGCGACACCTGCCTGGCCGCGCTGGGCCAGCTGCAGGCCGTCCACACCGCGGTCCGGCGCGGCGCGACGTACTACACGGCGCCGGCAGCGCTGCGGGAGCGGATCACGGGGATGGTTGGGGAGGGGTGAGGGGCGGTCGTCGCCGAGGCATGGCGCCAACGATTCCCCTCTCCCGCGCGCGGGAGAGGGGTTAGGGGAGAGGGCCGGCCGTTCAAGACGCGATATCGGCAAGCGGAACCGCCTTGCCCTCTCCCCCGGCCCCTCTCCCGCAGGCGGGAGAGGGGAGCAACCCGGAGGCGGGCGCTAGCTTTCAGCCAGCACGGCTCAACCCACCACAAACGGCAACTGCCGCTGGCGCTTGCCCGTCAGGCGGAACAGCGCGTTGGCCACGGCCGGGGCGATGGTTGGCGTGCCCGGTTCGCCCAGCCCGGTGGGGTTGTCGTTGGACGGCACGAAGAACACGTCGACGACCGGTGCGTCGGGCATGCGCGGCGGCGGGTAGTCGGGGAAGTTGCTGTTCTTGACCACGCCGTTTTCCATCTCGATGGCAAAGCCCGGCCGGGTCATCGACAGCCCGAACACGCAGCCGCCCTGGATCTGCGCCTCGGCGGTCAGCGGGTTGACCACGCGGTTGGCGTGCACGCCGGCCGTCACGCGGTGCACGCGCGGCTCGCCCTTCACCACCGACACGTCCACCACGTACGCCACCACCGAGCCGAACGACTCGTGCACGGCCACGCCCCAGGCATGGCCCCTGCGCAGCTTCTTCCTGCCGTAGCCCGACTTGTCGACGGCCAGTTGCAGCGCGGCGCGGTGGCGCGCGTGCTTCTTCTCGTCGAGCCGTGCCAGGCGCCAGGCCACCGGGTCCTGCTTTGCCGCCACCGCCATCTCGTCGGCCAGCGTCTCCTTGACGAACGCGGTGTGCGTATTGCCGACCGAGCGCCACCAGAGCACCGGCACGTCCACCTTGGGATGGTGCACGTGCAGTTGCAGCGGCAGGTCGTAGTCGTTCTCGACGATGCCTTCGGTCATCGTGGCGTCCACGCCGTTCTTGACCATCATCGGCTCGAACGGCGTGCCGCTGATGATCGACTGGCCGACGATGGTGTGCTGCCAGCCCACCACCTTGCCCTGGGCGTCCACGCCGATGCGCGCGCGATGCACGTGCAGCGGACGGTAGTAGCCGCCCTTGATGTCGTCCTCGCGGCTCCAGATCACCTTGAGCGGCCCGGTATGGCCCTTGGCCACCCAGGCGCGCAGCACGTTGGCCGCTTCCACCAGGTAGTCGGCGGTGGGCACCGCGCGGCGGCCAAACCCGCCGCCCGCCATCATCGTGTTCAGCGTGACCTTCTCGGGCGCCAGCTGCAGCGTGCGCGCGATGGCGGCCTGGTCGATGGTCTGGAACTGCGAGCCCACCCACACCTTGACGGCCGACACCTTGCCGCCCGACACCTCGGGCTGCAGCGTGCAGTTCAGCGGCTCCATCGGCGCGTGGGCCAGGTACGGCACGCGGTACTCGGCCTCGATCACCTTTGCCGCGCCCGACAGCGCCGTGTCGATGCTGCCGCCTTCGAGCGGCCGGGCGACGATGCCGGGCTGGGCGGCCAGCTTGCTGTACTGGTCGAACAGCGCGGCCGTGCTGACCGTGGAACCGGTGTCTTCCCAGACGATCTCCAGCGCCTCGCGCGCGGTCTTGGCCGGCCAGTAGCCGTTGGCCACCACGGCCACGCCGGAGCCGCCGCGATCCACGTCCACCTGCATCACCTCGGCCACGCCCTTGACCTGGCGGGCCTTGTCGGCATTGAACGACTTGACCTTGCCGCCAAAGCGCGGCGGACGGGCCACCACGGCCACGGCCATGCCCTTGAGCTGGACGTCCATGCCGAACACCGGGTCGCCGTGCAGCTTCGACGCGGCGTCCAGGCGCGGCGTGGGCTTGCCGACGATGCGGAACTGGGCCGGGTCCTTGAGCCGCACCTGCGCCGGCACCGGCTGGTTCATCGCCGCCTGCGCCAGTTCGCCATAGGTGGCGCGGTGGCTGCCAGACGTGACCACGCCCATCGACGCGCTGCAGCTTGCCGGATCTACTTCCCACTGGCGCGCCGCCGCCGCGATCAGCATGGCACGCGCCCGCGCGCCGAGTTCGCGGTACTGCTCGAACGAGTGGTTCAGCGCCGTGGAGCCGCCGGTCATCTGGATGCCGAACGCCGGGTCCTTGTACGCGTCGCCGGCCGGCGCCAGGATCGCGCGCACGTTCTTCCAGTCGACGTCCAGTTCCTCGGCCAGCGCCATCGGCAGCGCCGTCTGCACGCCCTGGCCGAATTCCAGCCGGTTCACGGCGATGGTCACCGTGTTGTCCGGCGCGATGGTCAGGAACGCCTGCGGCGGCGACGCCGGCCGGGCGGCCTGCTGCGCCTGCGCTGCGTCCACGCCGGCAATGCCCAGCGCAAACCCGCCGCCGGCCAGGCCGGACAGCTTCAGGAACCCGCGCCGGCTCAATGTGCCCGGTGCGTCTGCTTGTGCCCCGGGCGCGCCGCTGCCGCCCGCCAGGGCCTCGATGCCTCGAATTCGCATGACAGCCCCCTCAAGCCTTGACGGCGATGGTGCGCGCGGCATCGTGGATGGCCGCGCGGATCCGTTGATAGGTGCCGCAGCGGCAGACGTTGCCGGCCATGGCCTGGTCGATGTCGGCATCGGTCGGCCGCGGCTTGCTGCGCAGCAGGCCCACGGCGCTCATGACCTGCCCGTTCTGGCAGTAGCCACACTGCGCCACGTCATGCTTGAGCCAGGCCGCGAGCACAGCCTTGCCGACCTTGTCGTTGCCCATGTGCTCGATCGTGTCGATCTTGCTGCCGGCCGTGGCCGAGATCGGCATCACGCAACTCCGCGTGGCGGTGCCGTTGATGTGGACCGTGCAGGCGCCGCACGCGGCCATGCCGCAGCCGAACTTGGTACCGGTCATGCCGAGGTTGTCGCGCAAGGCCCACAGCAGTGGCGTGGACGGATCGGCGTCCACCTCCACGGTCTTGCCGTTGAGGGTGAGGGTGGTCATGTTGGGGGACTCCTTGGGTGCTTGGCCCATTGATTGTTCGCGTGTCACGCCGGGCTGATGGCGGCAAACGGTCCCTGGCCACCCGGCGAACCCGGGGAGCATAGTAGAAATCTGAAAACTTTGCGCAGCCGCGCTCACACGGGCCGCGCGCACCAGGAGGGGGATTATTTCTGGGTGAGGAACAGATAGAGCGCCTGCAGGTCGGTGTCGTTCATCTTGGCGAAAGCGCTGAACGGCATCACGCGGCTGACTTCGGTGCCATCGGGCCGCTTGCCGGTGCGCATCATGGTCACGAACTGGCCGGCCTGCGGGTACGCCTTCATGGCGCCGCCCGGCTGCAGATTGGCCGCCGACGGCCAGTCCGGCGGCGCGCCGGGGATATGGCCGCCGCGCAGGTCCGCGCCGTGGCAGCCCTTGCACGAATTGGCCACGTAGGCGCCGTACTGGGTGGTCACCGCCGCGGCCACCGGCGCGGCCGGCGGCAGGGTGTGGTCGATCTTCTGCGCCGCGTCCTGAATCACGCCCGCGCCGTACATGCCCTGCAGGTACCACGGGAAATGCACCTCGCCGCGCCGGCCCGGGCCGGGCGGCAGGCTCTGGACATAGGCCACCAGCGCGGCAAAGTCGTCGTTGGACAGCCGGTTGTAGTCCTCGCTGGGCATCACCAGCAGCGGCCGGCCCGACGGCGCCACGCCGTGCCGGATGGCGCGGTCCCAGTCCGCCGGCTGGTAGGCCGCCATGTCCGGATTGGCGCGGGTCAGGTCAGGGGCGAACACCCGGAAGCCGTTGGCCTCGTCGAACACCTGCTTGCCCGTGCCCCGGGCGCCGTGGCAGTCGGCGCAGCCGCGCGACTCGTAGAGATAGCGGCCATGGGCGATGGCGCCCGCGTCGGTCGGTATCGGCACCGGCTGCACCGCCACGTCCACCTTGCGCACGAGCTTGCGCCCGCCCCACCAGTACGTACTGCCCACGGCCAGCACCACGAAGATGATGAAGGCGGCCAGCGCCGAGCTGGCAATGCGGAAGAATCGCCTGACGTCCATGAGTGCCCTCCGGGGAGCGTCGAACCAGGATGCGCAAACCGCGCCGCCCGATTGAATCGGCCCGGCGCCCCGCCTTCCGTGCGCGATCGTACAGAACCTGGGGCCGCCCGGCCACTTGCAGCGCGGCCCACCGCGTTCCCATACCAGATTGCCGCGCCCGGCGCCAGCCCCAACAGAGCCATGCAGTCGCCCCTATCTCCCCGGTCGGATTCCGCCTGGCGCGACTAAAGTGCCACCCACGCTGGGCACGGTGCGGCCATCGCATCCGCGCCGGCATGGCATTCGGCGCCCCACGCGCCAAGGGAATCCCGAAACAGATGACGCCTGACACGGCCGCACCCGTCCTACCCTCCCCGCCCCCGGCTACCGGCCGCGGGCGCCCGCTGCTGCTGGCGGCGGCGGGTTACTTCGTCCTGGCCCTGGTCGGCCTGTGGCTGGCCCGCATCCCCGGTCACGCCGCCGCCGTGTGGACGGCCAACGCGTTCGGCCTGGGCCTGCTGCTGCACCGCCCCCGCCGCGAGGCCCCCGCGCTGTTGGGGGTCATGCTGGCCGCCAACATCGCGGCGGACATGCTGGGCGCCGGCCACCCGCCGGGCGCCGCGCTGCTGCTGTCCATCGCCAACCTTGCCGAGCTGGCCGGTTCGGCGCTGCTGGTGCGCAGCATGGTCGGCCACCATGCGATGGCGCGCTCGGGCCAGCTGGCCACGTTCGCGCTGACGCTGGGCATCGCGTCCACGGTGGGCCCGGCGCTGAGCGGCCTGCTGGGCGCCTGGGTGATCTCGGCGCAGTACGGCACGGCGTTCCCCAAGGTCTGGTGGAACTGGTGGAACGCGGGCGCCATCGGCATGGTGCTGCTGTTGCCGCTGATGGTGTCGATCTCGCGCGAGCGCGTGCGCGCCACCCGCCAGCGGCCGATGCTGGCGCGGCTGGCCGGGCTCTACACGCTGTGCGTGGCCATTGGCGCCGGCGCGCTGCAGGCCGGGCACGACCCGTTCGTGGTGATGTCGCTGCCGCTGGTGATCGTCGCGCTGGCCAGCAACCCGTTTGCCACGGCGCTGCTGACGCTGCTGGCCGCCGTGGCCGCCGAATGCATCGGGCTGGTGTCGGGCATGGAATTCCTGGCGTCGCGGTCGGTGCCGCTGTCGGGCGCGCTGGTGATGGTCTTTCCGGTCTGCATCGCGTTCATGACCGAACAGAACCGCAAGGGCCGGCTGGAACTGCGCAGCAGCGAGCGGCGCTTCCGGCAGGCGCTGGAGCACTCGGCCATCGGCATGGCGCTGGTGGGCATGGACGGCCGCTGGCTCGTGGTCAACCACGCGCTGACCGACCAGCTTGGCTACACCGCCGACGAACTGCGCGACCTGCCGTTCCAGCTCATGACCCACCCCGACGACCTGGCCGCCGACCTGCGCAAGGTGGAGCAACTGCTGGCCGGCGAGATCAATTCGTACCGGATGGAAAAGCGCTACCGGCACAAGGACGGCCACTACCGCTGGACGCTGCTGGCCGTGTCGCTGGACCGCGACGACGACACGGGCCGCCCCAACCACTTCATCGCCCAGGTGGAAGACATCCACGCCCGCAAGCTGGCGCAGGAACAGCTCGAACAGCTCACGCGCCGCACCCAGCTTGCCGTGGAGGCCGGCGGCGTGGGCATCTGGGAATGGGATTTCTCGCAGGCGGCCATCACCTGGGACACCCGTATGCACGCGCTGCACGGCACCCCGCCGGAACTGGGCCCGCCCACGCTGGCGCAGTGGATCGCGATGGTCCACCCCGAGGACGTGAGCCGCGTGAGCACCGAGATGCGCCAGGCCATCCGCGGCGTGCGGCGCTTTGACACCGAATACCGCGTGGTGCGGCCCACGGGCGAGATCCGCCACGTGCGCGCCATGGCCACCATCTCGCGCCACGAGGACGACACCACGCGCGCGCTGGTGGGCACCAACTGGGACATCACCGAGCAGCGCAGCCTGCACCGCGCGCTGTTCGAGGAAAAGGAGCGGCTGCACATCACGCTGCGCTCCATCGGCGACGCCGTGATCTGCACGGACCGCGTCATGCGCGTGACGTTCATGAACCCGATCGCCGAGCAGCTGACCGGCTGGAGCATGGACGCCGCGATGGGCCAGCCGCTGGAACAGGTGTTCCGCATCGTCGACGAGGACACCGACCTGACCATTCCGAGCCCGGTGGAGCAGTGCCTGGAAACGCTGCGCCCGGCCTACCTGCAGGAAGGCGCCGTGCTGCAGAGCCTGACCGGCGAGCGCCACGACGTGCAGGATTCGGCCGCGCCGGTGCTGGCCAACGACGGCAGCGTGCTGGGCGCGGTGCTGGTGTTCCAGGACATCACCACGTCGCGCGCGCTGCAGCGCGAACTGGCCCACTCGGCCACGCACGACGCGCTGACCGGCCTGCCCAACCGCGCCTGGTTCGAGAAGCGGCTGCGCGAGTCGTGCGAGCAGGCGCGCGCGCAGGGCCATCGCGCGGCGCTTTGCTTCATCGACCTGGACCGCTTCAAGATTGTCAACGACACGGCCGGCCACGGCGCCGGCGACGTGCTGCTGCGCGAGCTGGGCTACGTGATCCGCCACCAGGTACGGCCCGACGACCTGCTGGCGCGGCTGGGCGGCGACGAATTCGCGCTGCTGCTCAAGGACTGCAGCGTCGACCACGCCGAGCAGGTCTGCCAGAAGGTCATCGACGCCGTGCGCGAGCGCCGCTTTCCGTGGGACGGCCGCGTCTACGACGTGGGCGCCAGCATCGGCATCGCGGCCATCGACGCCGACGTGCCGCCCGTGAGTGAACTGATGAGCCGCGCCGACGTGGCCTGCTACGCCGCCAAGGCGGCCGGCCGCAACCGCGTGTCGGTCTATCGCCGCGACGAGAGCGACGCCCGGCGCCACCACCGCGAGCTGGAAGTGGCCGCCGGCATCCACTCGGCGCTGGAAGCCAACCGCTTCCGGCTCTACGCGCAGGAAATCCGCTCGCTGCGCCCGGGCCAGGACGACTCGCGCCACGTGGAGATCCTGGTGCGCATGGTCGACGAGCAGGGCACGCTGATCATGCCCGGCGCGTTCATCCCGGCCGCCGAGCGCTACGACCTGATGGGCCACATCGACCGCTGGGTGATCCGCAACGTGCTGCAGCAGTACGGCACCCGGCTGGCCGGCGTGCCGGGGCTGTCGGTGTCAATCAACCTGTCGGCCAACTCGCTGGGCGAGCCGTTCCTGCTGCCGTTCCTGCACGCCGCGCTGGAAGACTCGGCGCTGCCGGCCAGCCGCATCCGCCTGGAAATCACCGAGACGGCGCTGATCAACAACATGACCGCCGCCGCCCGCGTGGTGGCCGACATGCGCAGCGCCGGCTGCACCGTGGCGCTGGACGACTTCGGCTCCGGGCTGTCGTCGTTCTCGTACCTGAAGCAGTTTCCGGTCGACTACCTCAAGATCGACGGCAGCTTCATCCGCAACCTGGCCCGCAACGCCGTGGACCGCGAGATCGTCAGCTCGATCAACGACATCGGCCACCGCCTGGGCGTGCGCACCGTGGCCGAATGGGTGGAAGACGAAGGCACGCTGCATACGCTGCGCGCCATCGGCGTGGACTACGCCCAGGGCTACGCCATCGGCAAGCCGATGCCGCTGGAGGCATTCCTGGATACCTGCGAGAGCGCGGAGGCGTAGTTTGTCGGCTCCCGCCCGGGGGTTGCTCCGCTCTGCCGCAACGCGGGAGAGCGGAGCAACCCGACTGAACCCCAAGCGCCTGCCCTATCTCCCCGCCCTCCCCGCCCGTTCGGATTCCCGAACACCCCTTCCCCGCCCCGGTTCGGCCTCCCGAACGCCCCGTCCGCCGCACCCCAGAAAATCCCTTTGTATTCAAGGCCTTACACCTGTATCCAGGCGCGAACAGGCTGGCACGGGACGTGCACACATGGCGCCGCCCCATGGGCAAGGCCGCCGGGACGTTGCCATAAGTGACGCCCGGTGCGCGTACAGGACAAAGGAGGAAGAACCCACGATGACAAAACGACTGCCAACCCTGATCTTCGTAGCGATGCTGCTTGGCGTGCTGGCCGGCACGGCCGCGCACAACATGGCGCCGGACGCGGCCGCCGCGAAGGCGATTGCCGACAAGCTGTCGATCCTGACCGACGTGTTCCTGCGGATGATCAAGATGATCATCGGCCCGCTGGTGTTCGCCACGCTGGTGTCCGGCATTGCGAGCATGGGCGACGGCAAGACCGTTGGCCGGATCGGCCTGAAGGCGATGGCGTGGTTCATGGCGGCGTCCATCACGTCGCTGCTGCTGGGCCTGGCGATGGCCAACCTGCTGGCCCCGGGCCACGGCATGAACCTGCCGCTGCCGGCCGCCGACGCCGCGTCGAACCTGAAGACCGGCGCGCTGAACCTGCGCGACTTCGTGGCTCACATGTTCCCGAAGAGCTTCGTCGAGGCCATGGCCACCAACGAGGTGCTGCAGATCGTGGTGTTCTCGCTGTTCTTCGGCTTTGCGCTGGGCACGCTCAAGGACGGCGTGGGCAAGCCCGTGCTGGCCGGCATCGACGGCCTGGGCCACATCATGCTCAAGGTGACCAACTACGTGATGGCGTTCGCCCCGGTGGGCGTGTTCGGCGCCGTGGCGGCCGTGATCACGTCGCAGGGCCTGGGCGTGCTGGTGGTCTACGCCAAGCTGCTGGGCAGCGTGTATGCCGCGCTGGCGCTGCTGTGGATCGCGCTGATCGCCGGGGGCTACTACTTCCTGGGCCGCGACATCTTCAAGCTGATCCGCCAGCTGCGCGCGCCGCTGATGATCGGCTTTGCCACGGCCAGCAGCGAATCGGCCTACCCGAAGGTGATCGACCAGTTGAGCCGCTTTGGCGTCAAGAGCCGCATCACCAATTTCGTGCTGCCGCTGGGCTACTCGTTCAACCTGGACGGGTCGATCATGTACACGTCGTTCGCCGCGCTGTTCGTGGCGCAGGTGTACGGCATCGAGCTGTCGCTGTCGCAGCAGATCACGATGCTGCTGGTGCTGCTGGTGACCAGCAAGGGCATTGCCGGCGTGCCGCGCGCATCGCTGGTGGTGGTGGCCGCCGTGCTGCCGATGTTCGGCCTGCCCGAGGCCGGCATCCTGCTGGTGCTGGGCATCGACCACGTCCTGGACATGGGCCGCACCGTGACCAATGTCCTGGGCAATGCCATTGCCACGACCGTTGTCGCCAAAAGCGAGAACGCGATTGGCGCGCCGGAGCTGGCGGACGAGGATGACACCTCGGCCGCCGATACCGGCCTGACACCCGTTCAGGCCATGGCCAGCAAGTAAGCTGACCCAGGCGTGCCAGGGGCCCGGCTGCCGATCAGGCTGCCGGGCCTTTTTGCGTCTGGCGCGCGCGGACGGGCCGCGCACCGCACCACCCGAACGGGGGAGCCGGCGGGCCCGGTTTGGGGTGGCCGCAGGCGCGGCTGTGGTAAAACGTCGCCTTGCCGATGGCGTCGGCGGCCCGCGATGGCAATTTCGACCACGCGAACTGCCTGATACGCCACCTCGCAGCCTCCGCATTCCCGAATCCGCATGATTTTGTCCCCCTCCGACGGTCTCCAGGCGTCTCCGGCCACGTCCGCGTGGCGCCGCGCCGCGCCCCTCATCGCCCTGCTGATGCTGGCCGTGCTGGTGGCGGTGGCCGGCTGGCTGGGCTACCGCTACACCTACGACGCCGCGCTGGCCCGCCAGGCCGAGCGCGGCCAGGTGCAGATGCGCCTGTACGCGCAGGCGCTGGAGAGCGAACTGGCGCGCTACGACTACGTGCCGAGCCTGCTGTCGCTGGACGCCCGCATCGACGCGCTGCTGCGCCAGCCGGCGTCCGCCACGCGCGTGGCCGATGCCAACGCCTACCTGGCCGCGCTGAACGGCCGCGCCGGCACGCGGGTCATCTACCTGCTCGACGCCCGCGGCAAGGTGCTGGCCACCAGCAACTACCAGCGCCCGGACAGCTACCTGGGCGAGGACCTGAGCTTCCGGCCCTACTTCCGCGCCGCCATCGAGGGCCAGCTTGGCCGCTTCTACGGCGTGGGCACCACGCGCAGCGAATCGGGCTACTACCTGTCGGCGCCGCTGGGCGACCGCGACCGCCCGGTGGGTGTGGCCGTGGTCAAGATCGGCCTGGAGCCGCTGGAAAACCGCTGGCAGGGCAACGACAGCCAGATGCTGCTGGCCGACGAGAACGGCGTGGTGATCCTGGCGTCCGACCCGTCGTGGAAGCTGGCCGCGCTGCGGCCGCTCAGCAGCGACCAGCGCAGCCGGCTGGACCGCAGCCTGCAGTACAACCGCGCGCCGCTGCCGCAACTGGCGCTGACCACCGTGCGGCCGCTGGCCAACGGCCCCGCGCAGGGCGGCGACGCGCTGGTGCGGCTGCGCCAGGGTCCGCCGATGCTGGCCCAGCACCTGGCGCTGCCAGGCACCGACTGGGACCTGACGCTGCTGACCAATACGTCGCAGGCGCGCGTGGCGGCGCTGAACAGTGCCGCGCTGGCCGGCGTGCTCACCGCCTTCGTGCTGCTGCTGGGCGCCGCGTGGAACGTGCGGCGCCGGATCATCGGCGAACGGCTGGCCGCGCGCGCCGCGCTGGAGGCCGCCAACAGCGAACTGGAACGCAAGGTGGCCGAGCGCACCGCCGATCTTTCCGCCACCAACCAGCAACTGCAGGCCGAAGTGGCCGAACGCATCCGCACGGAGGCCAACCTGCGCCAGGCGCAGGACGGGCTGCTGCAGGCTGGCAAGCTCGCCGCGGTGGGCCAGATGTCGGCCGGCATCGCGCACGAACTGAACCAGCCGCTGGCCGCGCTGCGCACGCTGTCCGGCAACGCGGGCAAGTTCATCGCGCACGGCGACTACGCCACCGCGCAGGGCAACCTTGAACGGATCATCAGCCTGGTCGAGCGCATGGGCCGCATTACCGGCGCGCTGAAGTCGTTCGCGCGCAACCCGGCGCCGGCGCAGCGCCAGTCGGCCCGGCTGGTGGAGGCCGTGGACAACGCGCTGTTCCTGCTGGAAACGCGCGTGGCGGCCGTGGCGCCGCGCATCGAGCGCGACATCGACCCGCACCTGGCCGTGGCCTGCGACCCGAACCGGCTGGAGCAGGTGCTGGTGAACCTGATCGGCAACGCGCTGGACGCGATGAAGGACAGCGCCAGCCCGGCGCTGTGGCTGCATGCGTATGCGTCGGGCGGCATGGTCCACCTGACCGTGCGCGACAACGGCCCGGGACTGTCCGAGGCGGCGTTCGCCAAACTGTTCGAGCCGTTCTTCACGACCAAGCCGGCTGGCGAGGGGCTGGGGCTGGGGCTGACGCTGTCGGCCGGCATCCTGAGCGAGAACGGCGGCGCGCTGACCGCCAGCAATCATCCCGATGGCGGCGCCTGCTTCACGGTGGCGCTGCCGCACGCACGCGAGGAGCGCCGCCATGTCGGCTGAACCGATCGACACGCTGGACGCCGCCGGCACGCCGGCCCCGCTGACGGTGCTGATCGTCGAGGACGACGCCGACGTGCGGCTGGGCTGCGAACAGGCGCTGCGGCTCGAAGGCATCGCCACGCTCGCCGTTGCCAGCGCCGAGGCCGCGCTGCGCACGGTGCAGGCCGGCTTTGCGGGCATCGTGGTCAGCGACATCCACCTGCCCGGCGCCGACGGCATGGCGCTCTTGCGCGAGCTGGGCACGCGCGACGCGGCGCTGCCGGTGATCATGATCACCGGCCATGGCGACGTCACGCTGGCGGTGCAGGCGATGAAGCAGGGCGCCTACGATTTCCTGGAGAAGCCGTTCTCGCCCGAACGGCTGGTGGCCACGTGCCGCCGCGCGCTGGACAAGCGCCGGCTGGCGCTGGAAGTGGCGGAACTGCGTGCCCGCCTGGCGGGGCGCGAGGGACTGGCGGCGCGGCTGATCGGCCATTCGCCGGCCATCGAGCGGCTGCGCCAGATGATTGCCGGCATTGGCGACACCGCCGCCAACGTGCTGATCCACGGCGAGACCGGCACCGGCAAGGAACTGGTGGCGCGCTGCCTGCACGAGGCCAGCGGCCGGCGCGCGCGGCATTTCGTGCCGATCAACTGCGGCGGCCTGCCCGAGCAGTTGTTCGAATCGGAAATCTTCGGCCACGAGGCCGGCGCGTTCACGGGCGCGGCCAAGCGCCGCATCGGCAAGATCGAGCATGCGGAAGGCGGCACGCTGTTCCTGGACGAGATCGAGAGCATGCCGATGCCGATGCAGATCAAGCTGCTGCGCGTGCTGCAGGAGCGCGTGGTGGAGCGGCTGGGGTCCAACCAGCCGGTGCCGGTCAACACGCGCGTGGTGGCGGCCACCAAGGCCGACCTGCGCGCGCTGGCCGACGCGGGCCAGTTCCGCGCCGACCTGTACTACCGGCTCAACGTGGTCACGCTGGAGCTGCCGCCGCTGCGCGAGCGCCGCGAGGACGTGCCGCTGCTGTTCGAACACTTCGTGGCGCAGGCCGCGCTGCGGTTCGAGCGCGAGGCGCTGCCGGCCTCATCCGCGGAAATGGCGTCGCTGGTGGCCTACCCGTGGCCCGGCAACGTGCGCGAGCTGCGCAACGTGGCCGAGCGCCACGTGCTGGGGCTGGGGTGCGATCCCGCCAACGGCGTCACGGCACCGGCCGCGCTGCCGCTGGCGCAGGCCGTGGAGCAGTTCGAGCGCGCGCTGGTGGCCGATGCGCTGCGCCGCCACGCCGGCAGCCTCACGCGCGCGGCCGAGGCACTGGGCGTGGCCAAGACCACGCTGTTCGACAAGGTGCGCAAGTACGGCCTGGCGGCGGGGTGATCGGCGGGGTAATCGGCGGGGTGATGATGGGCACGCGGCACGTGTGCAAGTGCAATACCCCGCATGCAAATGTGTCAAATGTATATGACGCGGGAACCGGCACGCGAGGCGCAGGGTCTGTGATCGGGTACGAGACGCGGGCGGCATTCATGTCGGGCGTCATGGAACAAGTCGGACAGAGGGCGCCCGTTGTCTACCGAATCGCATCGATGTTCGTTAAACAACAAAAGTGTGACGCCAATCATTGCTTTCCCTCTGGCAACGAATCATCTTGAAGCCATACTATTGGCATTCGGCAAGCGGGGAGTATGTGGGAGGCCCGCCGAGCCGGAAGCAGCAAGCGGGCACGGCAACCTGAAGCCGTTGCTACGTCAACGCACAACAAAGCAACAAAGACCGGCCGGGGAGCGGGTCGCAAGCATCAGGGTCAGGAAAAACAGCAGCCCGGTCAATGACCGACGTGGCGTGTCCGAGGACGCCCGTGCAGTACGCCAGTCGTGCTGTGCTGCTGAACGACACTACGGGTGATTGGATGAAACTGGATCCAGAACTGGCTGAAAAGCCATACTACAGCACGCGAACCGCGGCAAAACTGCTCAACGTATCGCTCGGCACCGTGCAGAAAATGGTGGAACGCGGCGAACTTGGCGCGTGGAAGACCAATGGCGGCCACCGTCGCATCCACAAGGAGACCGTGCACCGGCTGCTGGCTGACCGCGCCATCCCGGACACCGCCGTCGAGCACAACCTCGACCTCGTGGTCTTCCATCCCAACCATACCGAGGCGCAGCGCATCAGCGCGCAACTGGGCAAGTGGTCCCTGCCGCTGAAGACGCAGGTGCTGGAAGACGTGGTGGACACCGTCATCACGTCGGTCGACGCCCGCCCCCGCGTGGTGCTGTACTACGTGGAGGAACTCAACGACGCCGAATCGGCGACGATCGAGAAGCTGCAGAACTTCTTTGCCCGCCAGCGCGTGATCTTTGCGGTGATTACCAACCGCCAGGCCTACGACGGCGTGGCCGATGCCCTGCAGCAGTGGGGGATCATGGTGTTCCTGAAGACGCCGTCGCTGGAGGAGATCAAGGGCTTCCTGCGCGCCCAGTTGATGATGGGACGCGGCGGCGCTTAATGTTTCGTTAATGTCTGATATTGAAACGGCCCGGCACTTGTCCGGGCCGTTTTGTTTTTGGGGTGAGGCATCAGGTCGGGGCGGCCTCGACCTGCACCACCGCCTCAACGGGTGACCCCATCATCCACCCATACAGGTCACGCGGGTCGGGCGGCATGGCCACCAGCTCGACATCGCGGCCGGCGTGGTGCGCCTGGGCGGCCGCGTGCAGCCAGCGCAGCGCCGCGTAGTCTTCCAGCGCAAAGCCGACCGAATCGAACACGGTCACCTCGTCGGCGCTGGCGCGGCCCGGCGCCCGGCCGGCCAGCACTTCCCAGAGTTCGCTGACCGGGGCCTCGGGCCATTGCTGAATCTCGCCCTCGATGCGCGACTGCGGCCCGTACTCGACCACGATGCGCGCCTGCCGCAGGATATCGACGTGCAGTTCGGTCTTGCCCGGGCAGTCGCCGCCTACCGCGTTCAGGTGCATGCCGGGCCGGACCATGTCCGGCGTGAGGATCGTGGCGCGCGTCTTGTCGGCCGTGACCGTGGTGACGATGTCGGCCCCGGCCAGCGCCTCGCGCACCGACCGCGCCGGCACGATGGCCAGCCCCGGCACGTCCGCAAGGTTGTGCATGAGCCGCGCGGTGGCGGCCGGGTCGATGTCGAACGCGTGGATCGTGGTGATGCCAGCCATCGCATGAAACGCCAGCGCCTGGAATTCGGCCTGGGCGCCGTTGCCGATCAGCGCCATGGTGTGCGCCCCGCCGCGCGCCATCGCCTGCGCGGCCAGCGCCGACGTGGCCGCCGTGCGCAGCGCCGTGGCCAGCGTCAGGTCGGCCAGCAGCAGCGGAAAGCCGGTGCGCACCTCGGCCAGCATCCCGCAGGCCATGACCGTCGGCAGCGCCAGCCGCGCGTTGCGGGGATGGCCGTTGACATACTTGAACGCGAAGTGGTGGCCGTCGCTGACCGGCATCAGCTCGATCACCCCCACGGGCGAATGGCTGGCCAGCCGCGCCGATTTTTCGAAGTCGACCCAGCGCAGGAAGTCCTCGCAGACGCAATCGGCCACGGCCACGATGGCCTGCCGCACGCCGATGCCGCGCACCAGCCCGGCCACGTCGCCCGCATCCAGGAAGCGCGTGCGGCGCGCGCCGGGCGAGGCGTGCTTCACGGCGGCGTTCGTTGAAGTCATGGCGCCCCTCCCCTCAGGCTGCCGCGGCGCGCCGCACGGGCGTGCTGGCGCGGTCCAGCCGCAGCGTCATGCAATAGGCGCCGCCGCCCGACATCATGTACGGCGACAGGTCCACCTCATGCAGCCGATAGCCGCGCCGGCCCAGTTCATGGCGTAAATGCGATGTGGTGCGCGTCATCACCACGTGGTCGTCCAGATTGACCGCGTTGACGCTGAAGTGGCGCAGGTCGTCCTCGGTGGCCTCGATGCGCTGCGCCACCGGCACGCGGGCGCGCAACGCACCGAGCGCGGCGTCGGTGAACGCCGGCGGGTAGTACAGCACCTCGCCGCCGGACAGCGGGCAGAAGCAGACATCGAGGTGATAGCTCTGCTCGGTGGCCAGTTCCAGCGCCACCACTTCCTGGCCAAACTGGCGCGCCATCGCGCTGGCAGCCTCGTGCGACGAGCGCGGGCCGAAGCCGGCCCAGAAATGGCCGCGCCGCGCATCCCAGATACAGTCGCCCGCGCCTTCCTGGTAGCAGCCCTCGGGCAGCCGTTCCACCGTATCGATCAGGCCGCGTTCGCGGAGTTGCGCGAAGATCGCCGCGAACGGCTGTTCCTCGCCGCGCCGCTGCGGATGCCGAAAGCGCGCCAGCACGGCCTTGCCGTCGAGCACCACGGCCGCGTTGGCCGGGAACACCATGTCGGGCTGGCCCGGCGCGCCGTCGGCCACTTCGACGGCAAACCCGGCGCGGTCCAGCGCGTCGCGCAGCGCATCGAACGCGGCCAGCGCGCGGCGGTGCATGCCGCTCGGGTCGCGGGCCCATGCCGCCGGGTCCATCCACGGATTGATGGCGTAGGAAACGTCGTAGAACGTAGGGGCAACCAGCAGGATGGTCGGACGGTCGAGCACGGCAGTCTCCTTGTCAGTGGCGCCCGGCGTGTCGGGCGTCCCTGATGTGGATTGTGGGTCGCGTGCGCGTCAGCGAACAGTCAACAAACTGGACAAATTGCTATGGACGTCTAACAATTCGCCAGACTTCGCTGGCGATATGCAATGCCGGCCGTACCGCACCAGGGAGCGCGCCATGGATGCCACCGATCGACAACTGCTGGGACTGCTGCGCGACAACGCGCGCACGCCGGTGACGGCGCTGGCCAAGGCGCTGCGCGTGTCGCGCGCCACGGTGCAGAACCGCATCGAGAAACTGGAGAAGGAAGGCCAGATCGTCGGCTACACGGTGCGGCTCAAGCCCGAGGCCGAGCCGCACCGCATCCGCGCGTGGATGACGGTGGCCGTGGAAGGCAACAAGGCGCGCCAGGTGCTGCAGGCATTGCGCGGCGACCCGAACGTGCAGACGCTGCACACGACCAACGGCCGCTGGGACATCATCGCCGAGTTGCGCGCCGATACGCTGGAGCAGTTCGACCGGACGCTCGACCGCATCCGGCTGGTCGATGGCATTTCCGCCACCGAGACCAGCATCCTGCTGTCGAGCTACAAGCTCTGACCGGCGACGGCCTGCGGCCGGCCGCGCAGCCGCTCGCGGTGCGTTTCCTCGTGCAGCGCGTGTTCGCTGGGCGACAGCAGGTCGCGCAGCGAGACGATGCCGACCGGCCGCATCGTTTCCAGGCTGTCGACCACGGGCAGGCGCGCCACGCTCAGCGCCGCCATGCGCCCGGCCGCGGCCCGGCCGGTCTGTGATGCCAGCAGCACGGGCGGCGTATTGGGGTCGCCATCACCCTGCCCGGCCACAAGGTCGCCGCAGCGCAGGCCGGTGTCGTGACCGGCACGAGCCGCCTCGATGGCGCTGCGATGCAGCATCCCCACCACGCGGCCCTGCGCCACCACCGGATAGGCGCGATGCGCGGCATGCGGGCCGAAATGGCGGGCCAGCGCATCGGCCACCGGCAGGTCGGCATCCAGCGTCACCACATCGCGCGTCATCAGGTCTTCCACGTGCGTCCGTTCCAGCGGATCGACGCCGTACTCGCGGTAGATGTGCAGCCCGCGCCGTGCGATCTTCTCGGTCATGATGCCGCGCTTCATCGTCAGCACCGAGAACCCGTAGGCCACGGCCGTGGTCAGCAGCAGCGGCAGCAGCGCCTCGCTGTCGTGGGTCAGGCCGAACGCGAACACGATGGCCGTCAGCGGCGCGCCCAGCACGCTGCCCAGCACGCCGGCCATGCAGACCAGCGCCCACAGCGCCGGCGATCCGCCCGGCAGCAGCGGGGCCAGCACCACGCCCAGCCCGGCGCCGAGCATCAACAGCGGCGCCAGCACGCCGCCCGACGTGCCCGAGCCCAGCGCGGCAATCCAGATCACCGCCTTGACCGCCAGCAGCGCCACGGCCACCTCCAGCGCCAGCCGGTTGTTGAGCAGGTCGCCGATCACGTCGTAGCCCACGCCCAGCGCGCGCGGCTCGAAGTACCCGCCGATGCCGACCACCAGGCCGCCGATGGCCGGCCACCACATCCAGTGCAGCGGCAGCCGGGCAAAGGCATCCTCGGTGCGATAGAGCGCCAGCGTCAGCCCCGCGCCCAGCACGCCGCACAGCAGCCCGGCGAACACGCAGGACCCCAGCGCCACGGTGCCGGCCGGCACGGTGTGCAGCGGAAACAGCGGGCCGGCCTCGAACAGGAACGGCCGCAGGAAGCCGGCCACCGCGCAGGCCAGCGCCACCGGCAGCAGGCTGCGCGGGCGCAGTTCGAACAGCAGCAGCTCCACGGCCAGCAGCACCGCCGCCACCGGCGTGCCGAAGATCGCCGTCATGCCCGCGCACGCGCCGGCCACCAGCAGCGTCTTGCGCTCGGCGGCGGTCAGGTGCAGGTACTGGGCCAGCAGCGACGCGATGGACCCGCCGGTCATGATGATCGGCCCCTCGGCGCCGAACGGCCCGCCGCTGCCAATCACGATGCCCGACGACAGCGGCTTGAGCACCGCCACCTTGGGCGACATCCGGCTCTTGCCGAACAGCACGGCCTCGATGGCCTCGGGGATGCCATGGCCGCGGATCTTGTCGCTGCCGTAGCGCGCCATCAGCCCCACGATCAGCCCGCCGATGGCCGGCACGGCAATCACCCACGGCCCCAGCGCATGGTGCGCCGGCGACCGCTCGGCAAACGACAGCGTCTGGAAGAAGAACAGGTTGGTGAAGAAGCGGATCAGGTTCACGAGCACGAACGCCGCGCCGGTGCTGACCGCGCCGATCAGCAGCGCGATGCCGGCCAGCATGGGCAGGCGGCCGTTGACGGCGTAATCGCGCTTGGGGGAATGGTGCGATGCGGGATGACTGGACATGGACATGGGGCGGGGCGAGTGGGATCATGCGCGGGTACGCAGCCGCCGAAATATATCATGCTGTGATACATTCACGAGTCCGGCCAATGCGCCGTGGCGCCCCCGACACTTCTAAAGCCGCCCCCGCTTTCGATGCCCGCTGGATTCGACCCGACCTCCTCCGTCGCAGAGGCCCGTGCCTGGCTGCGCACTTTCGTCCCCATGCCGGTGGCCGCCAGCCGGCACGAGCGCCTCAAGAGCTGTCTTGGCGCGCTGCTGGGCCTGGCGATCACCGAATGGATCTGCCGCCAGTTCCTGCTCGGCTTCAACCCGTGGTTTGTCGCGCCGATGGGTGCGTCGGCCGTGCTGCTGTTCGGCGTGCCGGCCAGTCCGCTGGCGCAGCCGTGGTCGATCATCGGCGGCAACCTCGTGGCCGCGACCGTCGGGGTGGCCTGCGCGAAGTTCATCCCCGACCCGGGGCTGGCGGCCGGCGTGGCCGTGGCCGGCGCCATCGCGCTGATGTTCCAGTTGCGCTGCGTGCACCCGCCCAGCGGCGCGGTGGCGGTGACGGCCGTGTTCGGCGGCCCGGCCGTGCAGGCGCTGGGATTCGGCTTCGTGGTGATTCCGGTGGCCATCAACTCGGCGCTGCTGCTGCTGACGGCGCTGGCGTTCAACAACTTCACGCGGCGCCGCTATCCGCACCGGCCGCCCGAGCCGGCGGCCCAGCATGACACCAAGGATGCGCCGCCCAGCCGCCGCACCGGCTTCACGCGCGCGGACCTGGATGCGGTACTGGCCGCACGCGGCGAATTTCTGGACATCGAGGAAGACGATCTGGAAGCCATCCTGGTGGCGGCCGAGCTGCGCGCCTATTCGCGGCGCTTTGGCGGCGCGCGCTGCGTGGACATCATGTCGCGCGACGTGATCTCGGTGCGCCCCGGCCAGATGGCCGCCGACGCCGCCGCGCTGCTGGCGCGCCACCGCATCAAGGCGCTGCCCGTGCTGGACCGCCAGCGGCGGCTGCTGGGCATCCTGACGCAGAGCGATTTCTTCCGCGCCTATCGCGCCAACTCGCGGCGCGTCAACGGCACCGTGCGCGACCTGATGACCCGCAGCGTGATCTCGGCCCGCACCGACCAGCCCATCGTCGAGCTGGCGCAGGGCTTCTCCGACGGCGGCCTGCACCACGTGCCCGTGCTGGACGCCGAGCGGCGCGTGGTGGGCATCGTCACGCAGTCCGACCTCGTGGCCGCGCTGCTGCGCCAGGGCGGCGCCGCGGAGCCGCCCGCCGCCTGACCCGCCGCGCCCGGCCGGACGGGCAAGGGAAAACCCGGAACGGCAGGCGAATTCCGCTATGCTTACGGCGTTCTTGCCACATGGACGCCGGTCAGGCGCGCGACGATGAGTTCCGGACAACTGATTGAGAAGCTTGCCGCCGTATTCGCGCTGATCGTCCTGATAGGCGGGTCGCTGCTGGTGCTGGCCCCGTTTGCCACCGCGCTGGTCTGGGGCGCGATCCTGGCCTATAGCTCCTGGTACCCCTATACCGTGCTGTCGCGCTGGTTCGGCAACCGGCGCGGGCTGGCCGCGCTGGTCTGCGTGCTGATCGCCACCGTCATCGTGCTGGGCCCGTTCGTCTACGCGGGCGCCAGCTTTTCCGCCCATCTGGACCAGCTCACCGAACTCGTCAACCGCTACGCCGAGCGCGGCCTGCCGCAGCTGCCCGAATGGCTCAGCAGCCTGCCCTACGTGGGCCCGCAGCTGCAGGCCAGCTACGACCAGATCATCCACGCCGATTCCGAAATGGTGGCCAACCTGCGCAAGCTGATCGCGCCGGTGGGCCATGCGCTGCTGGGCGCGGGCCTGTCGATTGGCGGCGGGCTGGGCCAGCTTGCGCTGTCAATCATCCTGGCGTTCTTCTTCTATACCGGCGGCGAACTGGCCGTGGACTGGCTGCGCGGCGGCATGCGCCGCGTGGCGGGCGAGCGCGCAGACCACCTGATGGCGCTGGCCGGCGGCACGATCAAGGGCGTGGTCTACGGCGTGCTGGGCACGGCGTTCGTGCAGGCGGTGCTGGCCGCCATCGGCTTCTGGATCGCCGGCGTGCCCGGCGCCGCCATCCTTGGCCTGATCACGTTCTTCCTGTCGGTGATCCCGATGGGCCCGCCGCTGGTGTGGATTCCGGCCGCGCTGTGGCTGTACCACGGCGGCGAGACCGGCTGGGCCATCTTCATGGTGGTCTGGGGCGGCGTGGTGGTGGGCATGGCCGACAACGTGATCAAGCCGCTGCTGATCAGCAAGGGCACCGGGCTGCCGCTGATCTGGATCATGATGGGCGTGCTGGGCGGGGCGCTGGCGTTCGGCTTCCTGGGCGTGTTCCTGGGCCCGACCGTGCTGGCCGTGGCCTACGCGCTGCTGCGCGACTGGACCATCGGCACGCAGGAGCGGCCCGCCGTGACCGACGTCACGCCGGCGCCGCCGTCGCAACTGACGCCCGACGCATGACCGCACCGCGCGACACGCCGCCCACGGCCCCGCCGCCGGCCGCGCTGCACCGGCTGGTGGCCTGCGAGTACTGCGACGCGCTCTACGAACGCACGGCGCTGGCGCCCGGCGAGCGCGCCACGTGCCTGCGCTGCGGCGGCATGCTGTACCGCGAGAGCACGCGCGCGTACCGCCGGCTGCTGCCGCTGGTGGTCACCGCGCTGATCCTGTTCCTGGTATCGAACACGTATCCCATCGTCGAGATGGACCTCAAGGGCGTGCGCACCGAGACCACGCTCTGGGGCGCCGTGATGGCGCTGCATGCCGACCACATGACGCTGGTGGCGCTGCTGGTGTTCGGCACCACCATCCTGTTCCCGCTGTCCGAGATGCTGATGATGTGCTACCTGCTGGTGCCGATGGCCCGCCATCGCATGCCGGCCGGCTTCGAGCGCATCGTGCGCGGCATCCGCCAGACGCGGCCGTGGGGCATGATCGAGGTGTTCATGATCGGCGTGCTGGTGACCGTGGTGAAGCTGTCGACGATGGCGCAGGTGATACCGGGCGTGGCGCTCTGGTCGTTCGGCGCGCTGGTCGTGGTGCTGGCCGCGATGCTGTCGTTCGATCCGCGCGACCTCTGGCACTACCTGGAGCCGCCCGGCGCCGACGAGGTGCCGCCCGCCGGAGACGCGCGATGACCGCGCCGCAGCGTCCCACCCCGCCCCGGCCGAACCGCGCGGCGCAGGCCCGCGAGCAACTGGCCCGCTCGCGCCGCGTGGCGGCCGGCGTGGTGGCCGAGCTGACCGACGACGACGAACGCACGCCGGTGGCGCAGGTGCCCACGGCGGCGTCGCGCGGGCTGCTGTCGTGCCACGCGTGCGACCTCGTCAGCCCCATCGCGCTCGAAGGCCAGCCGTGCCCGCGCTGCGGCGCCACGCTGCACCACCGCAAGCCGGCCAGCCTGGCGCGCACCTGGGCCTTCCTGCTGTCGGCGTTCATCCTCTACATCCCGGCCAACCTGCTGCCGGTCATGGTGACCGAGTCGATCCTGGGCACCCAGCGCGACACCATCCTGTCCGGCGTGATCTACCTGTGGCTGTCCGGCTCGCACCTGCTGGCCGGCGTGGTGCTGATTGCCAGCATCATCGTGCCGCTGCTGAAGATGCTGATCCTGACGCTGCTGCTGGCGTCGGTGCACTTCCGGTCCACGTGGCGGATCCGGCAGCAGACGCGGCTCTACGGGCTGGTCGAGATCATCGGCCGCTGGTCGATGCTCGACATCTTCGTGGTGGCCCTGCTCGCGGCGCTGGTGCGCGCCGGCGCGCTGGCCACGATCATTCCCGGGGGCGGGGCGCTGGCCTTTGCCTCCGTCGTCGTGCTGACCATGCTGGCGTCGCTGTCGTTCGACCCGCGCCTGCTGTGGGACGCCATGGACGCCCGCCCCTCATCGAACCTGCCGGAATCCGACAATGGCCGATCCTGACCTCTCCCCTCCTCCGTCCGGTCCCGCCGGCCCGCCCGGCCTGCCGCAGCCGGCCCGCCGGCGCCGCGCGCGCTGGCTGCCGTCGCTGGTCTGGCTGATCCCGATCGTGGCCGCCGTGGTCGGCATCTCGCTGCTGGTCAACACGCTGGCGTCGCGCGGGCCCGAGATCACGGTCACGTTCAGCACCGCCGAGGGCCTGACGCCGGGCAAGACCGCCGTGCGCTACAAGGACGTCGACATCGGGCTGGTCAAGTCCGTGCGGCTGGCGTCCGACCGCTCGCACGTGATGGCGACGATCGAGCTGACCAAGGACGCCGAGAACTTCGCGGTCAAGGACACGCGCTTCTGGGTGGTGCGCCCGCGCTTTGCCATCAGCGGCGTGTCGGGGCTGGAAACACTGCTGTCGGGCGCCTACATCGGCGTGGATGCCGGCAAGTCGGCCGAGCCGACGCGCAGCTTCACGGGCCTGGAGGTGCCGCCCGTGGTGACCACCGACGCGTCCGGCCGCCAGTTCGTGCTGCGCGCGCAGGACCTGGGTTCGCTCGACATCGGCTCGCCGGTCTACTACCGCCGCGTGCAGGTGGGCCAGGTGGTGGCCTACCAGCTGGAGCCGAACGGCCGCGACATCACGATGCGCGTGTTCGTCAACAAGCCGTACGACAAGCTCGTGACCGCCGACACGCGCTTCTGGCACGCCAGCGGCGTGGACCTGAAGCTCGACGCCAGCGGGCTGAAGCTGTCGACCCAGTCGCTGGTCACGGTGCTGCTGGGCGGCGTGGCGTTCCAGGCCCCGGACAACTCGTCGGCCCAGGCGGCCGCCGCCGAAAACACCCAGTTCCTGCTGGCCGGCGACCAGGCCGAGGCCATGAAGGAGCCCGAGGAACTGGCGCCCACGCTGGCCGTGCTGAACTTCGACCAGTCGGTGCGCGGGCTGTCGCCGGGCGCGCCGGTGGACTTCCGCGGCGTTATCGTGGGCCAGGTGCGGTCGATCGGCATCGAGTACCAGCGCGAGCGCAAGGCGTTCCGGATGCCCGTGGTGGTCGAGCTCTATCCGTCGCGCATGGGCTTCCGCGAACGCGACGTGGCCGACGAGGCGCGCAAGCGCACGATCGTCCAGGCGCTGGTCAAGCGCGGCATGCGCGCGCAGTTGCGCACCGGCAACCTGCTGACCGGGCAGCTCTACGTGGCGCTGGACTTCTTTCCGAAGGCACCCCCGGCCAAGGACATCGACCTCGACGCGCCGATGCCGGAATTCCCGACCACGCCGGGCACGTTCGACGAACTGCAGGCCAAGCTGGGCGACATCGTCAACAAGATCGACAAGGTGCCGTTCGACCAGATCGGCCAGGAGGCGCGGACCGCGATGGTGTCGATGAACCGGATGCTGGAGTCGGCCGACAAGCTCGTGGCGCAGCTGAACGGCGACGTGGCGCCACAGGTGCTGGCCGCGCTGCAGGACGCCCGCCGCACGCTGACGGCCGCCAACGGCACGCTGGCATCCGACGCGCCGCTGCAGCAGGACACGCGCCGCATGCTGCAGGAACTGACGCGCACGGCCGTGTCGCTGCGCGCGCTGACCGATTACCTGGAACGCCACCCCGAAGCGCTGCTGCGCGGCAAGACGGAGGACAAGCAATGAAACGCACGCTGATTGCCGGCGCGATGGCGCTGGCCGTGGCCGGGCTGAGCGGCTGCGCGTCGCCCGAGCCGCGCTACTACTCGCTGGCGGCCGGCACGCCGGCGGCTGCCCCATCGCCCACATCCCCCTCATCACCGTCCACGGCCGCGGCGCAGCCGGTCTGGATCGAGGTGGCGCCGGTGCGCGTGCCCGAGCGGCTGAACCGGGCGCAGCTCGTGATGAGCGACGCCAACGGCAACGTGCGGCTGCTGGACCAGTCGCGCTGGTCGGCGCCGCTGCCCGACGAACTGCGCGACGCGCTGTCGCAGCAGCTCCAGGCCAACCTGGGCGCGGTGGATACCTATCAGCAGGGGCTGGCCGAAGTCGGCACGATCTTCCGCATCACGACCGAAGTGGTGCGACTGGAAGGCGAGCCGGGCCAGCGGGCCGGCGCGACCATCGCCTGGACCGTGCGGCGCCTGCCCGACGGCAACGTGCTGAGCGGACGCACCGAGGCCGAGGTGCCGGTATCGGGACAGGTTGAGGATGTGGTGGGCGCCTACCGCCAGATCGTGGCGACGACGGCGTCCGACATCGCCACGGGCGTGCGGTCGCTGCGCGTGCAGGCCGGCACGGCTGGCGCGCCCGGACCCACGGCCACCACCGCGCCGCTGCCGGTGCGCTAGTCCTCGGCGTCGTTGCCGGCCGCCGCCTGCGCCCGCCGCGCGGCGCGGCGCCGGTCCGCCTCGGACATCGCCTTCAGGCACGCTTCGGCGTCGCCGCTCACCAGCCGCACGCTGCACGCCAGCATCAGGTTCATCGGCAGGCCGAAGTCCTCCACCACGTAGCCCCGCGCGTCCAGCGCGCTGCCATCGGCGTCGGCATGGTGGCGCACGCGGTCCAGCAGCGTGCCGGCATCGGCCGCGTAGCCCCAGACCGGCTTCTGGAGCGCCACGGCGAATCCCACTTCAAAGGCGGTGCCGCTGTCGGGCTCGCCCGGGCCGCGAAAGTCGTCCAGGTTGGCCATCACGACGTCCGCCTGCCGCAGCAGCGCGATATTGGCCTCGTAGATCCACTGTGCCGCCGCCGGGCCGGACAGCCCGGCGGGCACCGCCTTGTCCAGCGGATAGAGGCCCGTGTAGCCATGCCGCGCGCACAGCGCCTTCAGGTGGGCGCCCCACGCAAGCGCGTCCTTGCGGAATACGTCGAAGCCGGCGAGGTAGAGGGTCTTCATGGGGTGTCCTTGGGCGGAATGCGCATGAGAATAACGCAGCCCCGGCGCCGCTTCCATGGATATATCGCGATGCCCCGCAACTGCAGTGTCTGTTAATCGATCAGAATTATTCGGATTATTCTTAGCGATTATCAGAAAATCCTCGCTATTGGCCTCATAGAAAATCTTATCGGGAATCATGACAAATGCGTCATAAATAAATCCCGCCCCGAAATTTCGAGATTTTCCGATATTTCCGCCCGCTTTACCTCGTTAGTCTTCGGCCCTGTCATCGGCGCCGCATCACGTTGCGGCCGCGCCCAATGCACGCGCCATGCACGCATTGCATGCGCGGCCAAAGTGACGATGACACCCCTCCATTCAAATGAAGACGCGAGAATTCAAGTGAAAAGCATCCATACCAAAGCGCTGGCCGCTTCCATCCTGTTCGCCGCCATGTCGGCACCGGCAATGGCCTCCGACGGCACGATTACCTTTACCGGGCGCGTGACGGGCCAGACCTGCACGCTGTCGGGCAACGGCGGCGCCGCCAATTTCACGGTGCCGATGCCCACCGTGGCCGCGGGCGCGCTGAACCGGCAGGGCGCCGTGGCCGGCCGCACGCCATTCAACATCCGCCTGACCGGCTGCACGCCGAACACCGGCAACGTGGGCGTCTACTTCGAGCCGGGCGCCACGGTGGACAACACCTCGGGCCGCCTGGTCAACACGGCCGTGGCCTCGGCGGCCACCGAAACCACGCCGGCGGTCACCCCCGCCACCAACGTGCAGGTCGGCCTGCTGAACGACGCGCTGGACAACATCGTGCTGGGCGCCGCCTACGCCGCACAGAACTCGCAGCAGGTGGCACTGGCCGACGGCGCCGCCACGCTGCAGTACTACGCGCAATACGTGGCCACGGGCGCCGCCACCGCTGGCGATGTCCTGACGACCGTCACGTACTCGGTGGTCTACCCCTAAGCGGGGCCACCGTGATTGTGCGCCGGCATGGCAGGTCCATGCCGGCGGTAATCCATTTGTATTTCCAGCCTTCGGCCTTGTTGCCGGAGCCCAAGCCGAACGTTCTCATGTCCCGAATCTCACACTGGCGGGTGGCACTGGCCGCCTGCCTCGCCATCGTGGCGACGTCGGCCGCCCACGCCTCCGTGGTGCTGGCCGGGACGCGCGTCATCTATCCCGAAACCGAACGCGAAGTCACGCTGCGGCTCACCAACGAGGGCACCGCGCCCGCGCTGGTGCAGGCCTGGATCGACGACGGCGATGCCAATGCCGCGCCCGACGACACCCACGCGCCGTTCACACTGGCCCCGCCCCTGTTCCGGCTGGACCCGCGCAAGGGACAGGCGCTGCGCATCATCTACCTGCAACAGCCGCTGCCCACGGACCGGGAGTCGCTGTTCTGGCTCAACGTGCTCGAAGTGCCGCCGATGGCGGCGGACGGCGCCGCGCAGCGCAACGAACTGCAGTTCGCGTTCCGTACCCGCATCAAGCTGATGTTCCGGCCGCGCGGCCTGCCCGGCAGCGCCGACGCAGCGCCCGCCAGCGTGCGCTGGCGCCTGCTGCGCAAGGCCGATGGCCAGCAGGTGCTGTCGGCCACCAATCCCACGCCCTACCACGTGACCTTCACCGTGGTCGAGGCCGGCGTGGGGAGCGCGGTCCATCGCAACGACGCCGGCGCCATGGCCGCGCCGGGCGCGACCGTGGAATTCCCGCTCGGCGACGCCGTGCGCGGCAGCGTCGATGCCGGCGAGGTGCGCCACGTCACGATCAACGACTTCGGGGCGGCCGTCGAAGGCGTATCCCGGATTGCGGCAGCGCCAACGGACTGACATGCGGACCCGATCGCCACGCCGCCTGGCCGCGCGTTGCCTGGTGGCCTCCACGGTGCTGCCGGCGCCGGTGCTGGCGGAGACGCCGGTCACCGAGACGCTGGCGCAGGTGCGTTTCAACGCGCAGTTCCTGCGGCGGGCCGATGGTTCCAGCGTGGACGTCAGCCGCTTCGACAAGGGCAACCCCGTCGCGCCGGGCAGCTACCCGGTCGACATCTACCTGAACGACACGTGGATTGCGCGCGAGACGGTGCGCTTTGCCGGGCCGGACGACGCGGCGGCGCCCTGCCTGGACCCGGCCACGCTGTCGCGGCTGAACCTGAACGAGGAAGCGCTGCCGCCGGCCGGCCGCACCGCCATTGCCGATGCCGCCGCCAGCGCCGCGGCCGGTGCGGCGGACGGCGCCTGCCTGCATCCGGCCGCCATTTCCGACGACGTGACGTGGTCGTTCAGCGTCAACGACATGCGGCTGAACTTCACGGTGGCGCAGGCGCTGATGCGCCGCCGCGCGGCCGGCACGGTGCCGCACGAACTGCTGGACAGCGGCGTGCCGTCGGCCACGCTCGGCTACCAGCTCAACACGTTCGGCATGAACGGGGCGCAGCACAGCACCAACACCTACCTTGGCATCGATGCCGGGCTGAATGTGGCCGGCTGGCACCTGCGCCAGCGCTCGTCGATGTCGTGGCAGTCGGTAGGCGAGCGCTACGCGTACCAGAACATCGCCACGTACGTGCAGCGCGACCTGCCCAAATGGCGCAGCCAGCTCACGCTCGGCGACGCCTTCACCGACGGCGCCGTGTTCGACAGCTTCTCGGTGCGCGGCGTGAACCTGGCCACCGACGACCGCATGCTGCCGGACTCCACGCGCGGCTATGCGCCGCTGGTGCGCGGCGTGGCGCGGACCAACGCGCGCGTGTCGGTATCGCAGGACGGCAACCCGAAACCACGGTGGCGCCGGGTCCGTTCGAGATCGACGACCTCCATGCCACCGGCTACGGCGGCAACCTGCTGGTCACCGTCACCGAGGCCGACGGCAGCCAGAGCAGCTTCACGGTGCCCTACGCGTCGGTCGTCCAGCTTATCCGGCCGGGCCTCACGCGCTACTCGGCCACGGTTGGCGAGTACCGGAGCGGCTCTCACACCACGCCGTCGCGCGAGAAGCTCGTGCAGGGCACGGTCCAGCACGGGTTCAGCAACCTCACCACCGGCTACGCGGGCGCGGTGCTGTCCGAGGGCTATCAGGCCGCGCTGATCGGCGCCGCCTTCAACCTGCCCATCGGCGCGTTCGCGCTCGACGCCACGCACGCGCGCGCGAAGATCCCGGGCGCCAACGACGCCAGCGGCCAGAGCTTCCGCATCAGCTACAGCAAGTATGTGCCGACCACCAGCACCAACCTGACGGTGGCCGCCTACCGCTACGCGACCAAGGGCTTCTGGTCGATGCGCGACGCGTTTGCGGCGCGCGACGGCTCCTACAACGGCGACGGCGTGGCGCGCCAGCGCAGCCAGCTTCAGCTCACGCTGAACCAGAACCTGGGCGGCCGGCTGGGCACGCTGTACGCCACCGGCACGTCCACGGCCTACTGGAACCGCCGCGACACCGCGCTGATGTTCCAGGCCGGCTACAGCAACACGCTGCGGCTGTTCGGCACCAACATGACGTTCAACGTGTCGGCGTCGCGGCTGCGCGATGCCTACACCGGCCGCTACACGACCCAGGTGTTCGCCAACCTGACCGCGCCGCTGGGGCGCAGCGCCCACGCGCCGCTGGTGTCGTTCGGCACGACGCACGACAACGGCGGCGGATCGTCGCAGCAGTTGATGCTCAGCGGCACCGCGCTGGAGGACAACGCGGTCTCCTACGGCCTGAACGTGAACCGGGCTGCCGGCAGCAAGGTGTCCGGCGGCGGCAACGTCCAGTACCGCAGCCCGTACACGACCGTGTCGGCCTCCGCCAGCGGCGGCAACGGCTACACGCAGTACTCAGCCGGCCTGCAGGGTGCGCTGGTGGCCCATGCAGGCGGCGTGACGCTGGCCAACTTCCTGGGCGACACCATCGGCATCGTCGAGGCCAAGGGCGCCAGTGGCGCGCGCGTGGCCAATGCGCCCGGCGTGCGGATCGACCGGTTCGGCTACGCCATCGTGCCGTACCTGCACCCCTACAGCATGAACACGATCCAGCTCGATCCCAAGGGCCTGCCGCTCGATGTCTCGCTCGACGCCACAAGCACACAGGTGGCGCCGCGCGCCAACGCGGCGGTCAAGATCCGCTTTGCCGCGGTCACGGGCCGGTCGGCCATCGTGTCGGCCACGCGGCCCGACGGCGGCAAGCTGCCGTTCGGCGCCCAGGTCACCAACGGCGCCGGCGCCGAGGTGGGCGTGGTGGGCCAGAGCGGCATCATCTTTGCGCGCGGGCTGGACAACGTCGACCGGCTCTATGTGACGTGGGGCGCCGGCGGCGCGCAGCGCTGCGCGATCGACGTGAACCTGCCCGACAGCACCCGCCACGCCACGGCATACGCGCAGATCCGCGCGGTATGCCAGCCCGATGCGAAGGAGACCCCGTGATGCCATCCATCCACCTGCGCGCCGCAACCGTGGCGCTTGCGCTGGGCGGCCTGGCCGCGCTGCCGGCCGCTGCGCAGAGCGTGCAGCATTGCACCATCGAGGCGCAGCCGTCTGCGCTGTCGTCGCCGATCTCCTACCCGGTGGAAGGCGCCCCGATCGGCACGGCGCTGACGCCCGACCTGGCCACGACCGTGTCGTTCCGCTGCCCGCGCAGCCGGCACGGGTACGGCATCGTGATTTCGCCAACCGGGTTCTCGGCGGCGGGCTCGCGTTTCAACTATCCCGCGTTCTGGGACGCCAACACCTACGGCATGGGCATGCGCGTGGCCATCAGCCCGGGCGGCTACACCGTATCGGGCGCCGACCGGACCGATCCCGTGAGCAGGCGCATCATCCGCTACATCTCGTCGGCGGGCCAGACCGGATCGTTCGTGCTCACCAACCGGCTGGTCAAGCTGTTCGAGCGGATCAACGTGCCGGACCGTAGCGACCGCGTCGACATGGGCGTGATCTACCAGTTGTACAGCTATGACTACGCGACCCGGACGATGTCGCCGCCGCTGGCGTCGATCTCGTTCAACAACGGCATCCCCGAGCGGCCCACCTGCACGGTGGCCACCCGCAGCGTGACGGTTGACCTGCCGGTCGTGGCGTCGAGCAGCCTGCGGGGCGACGGCGTGAACGCCGGCCGGACGCCGTTCACGATCACGCTGAACTGCCGCCGCACCGACGTGCCGGTCTACATCACGATGACGGACGCCACGACGCCGGGCAACCGGTCTGACGTGCTGACGCTGACGCCGGCCTCGACGGCCACGGGCGTGGGCATCCGCATCCTGAACCCGGCCAGCGCGCCGGTCTTCTTCGGCCCCGATTCGGCCGAGCGCGGCACGGTGAACCAGTGGCGGGTGGGCCATTCCGAGCCGCTGATGCAGATTCCGCTGAGCGCCGAGTACGTGACGACCGGCGTGGTCGGCCCCGGCACGGTGGGCGCGCTGGCGACCTTCACCATGAGCTACCAGTAGCGCGCGGCGCCGGGCTACGGGTTGATGGCCGGGTGCTTGAGCGCGTGGGCGGTTTCGGCCATGTGCTGGCGGTACTGGGCGGCGTCGCGCGGCAGGCCCAGGCCGCCGTCGCGATAGGCCATCGCCAGCGCCTGGATCGACGCCGGATGCTCGCGCTCGGCGGCGGCTTCGTACCAGGCGACGGCGCGGGCGTCGTCGCGGGCCACGCCCTCGCCTTCGCGGTAGGCATTGGCCAGCATGAACATCGCGTGCGCCACGCCGCCGTCGGCGGCCACGCGGAACCAGCGCGCCGCGGCGGCCGGGTCGGGCGTGCGGCCGTAGCCGCCGCGATACAGCAGGCCCAGGTAGTAGGCGGCGCCGATGTCGCCGGCGCGCGCCGCCGCGTCGAGCTGTTGCCAGGCCAGCGGCAGGTCGGCTCGGCCGGCCGCCAGGGTACCGAGCATCGCCGCCTTGCCGAGCAGGAACTGCGCGCGGACCTGGCCACCTTCGGCAGCCATGCGCAGCCAGCGCTCGCCGTCGGCACGCGTGGCGGCGTCGGGTCGCGCCATCAGCGTTTCGCCAAGCGCGGCACGCGCGGCGGCCTCGCCAGACCCGGCGGCCTGCTGCAGGCGGTCCAGCGCCGCCGCGTCGCCGGCGGACGTCGCCAGGACCTGCCACTGGGCGATTTCGGCCTGGCGTGCGTCGGACTGGTGGCGCCACATGGCCGCACCGGCCACGCCGGCGGTAGCCACGGCCACGGCCAGCGTGGCCGCCACGAACAGCGGGTGGATGCGCGGCAGGCGACGGGGCAGCGCGGGGAGGGTCGGGGCGGCGGCGGTGGCAGGCATCGGCATATCGGGCGAGGTGGCCGGGTGGTCGGCGGCGTGACGGTTACTGGTTGAGGTCGATGCGGTACTTCGACAGGTTCTTGTTGCTGCCGTCGTCGGCGGCCACCAGCGTCACGCCCGCCACGCCACCGGCGGCGGCCTGCGCCAGCATGCCGGCGGCCGAGCTGAACACCACGTCGCCGCTGGTCGCCACCTTCGTGAAGCGCCAGCTACGAGCGCTGCCGTTGGCGGCGCGGGTCACGTTGGCCACGGACTTGATGTAGCTGATCAGCACGTCTCGGTTGGCGTCCGGCGAGGCGTAGACGGTCTTGGTGCCGTCGAGGCCCGGGAAATTGCCGCCGCCGCTGGCGCGGTAGTTGTTCGTCGCCACGATGAAGTCCATCGCCGCGGTCACGGCCGCGCCCTTGTACGTCAGGTTCTTGATGCGGCTGCCCACGGGCTGCGTGACGTCGATCTCGTACTGCATGTCGGCGTCGGTGAACATGTCGAAGTTGTAGCCCGGGAAGGTGCTGATCAGTTGCTGCTCGGTGGTCAGCGCCGGGTTGATCTGGTTGAAGCGCTTGGCGGCCGTCTCCAGCCACGCCTTGACCTCGGCGCCGTTGACCTTCACCGCGTAGACCGTGTTCGGGTACAGGTACAGGTCGGCCGCGTTGTTGATGGCCAGGCTGCCCATCGCCACGTCGGTGTAGTCGCTGCCGCCGCCAAAGCCGCTCTTGAACGGGGCCGAGACCGACAGCACCGGCAGCGATGCCAGCGCCGGCAGGTTGGCCGCGAGGTAGTCCTTCACATACTTGGCCTGGGCCTGGTTGACGATCTGGATCGCACCCGGGTCGCCCACGTCGGCAAAGTAGCTCGTCATGCGGTAGTCGGTGCTGCCGATGGGCGTCTTCACGTACTGGATGGTCGCCTGGTGCTCGGTGTCGATGGCGGCGGCCACGCTGGCGTCGGCGGCCACGTAGGTCTTGTCGGCGTTCTGGATCGAGCGCGCCTCGACCTTGGTGTTGGCGCGGTCCACGCTCCACGCCTTGCCGTCGTAGGCCAGCGCCAGGTTGACCACGCCCAGGTGCTTGCCCCAGTAGTTGGCCATCACGGTCGGCACGCCGTTGACGGTGCCCTTGACCTTGTCCACGCCCGGCAGGTTGAACTGGCCAACCGTGCTGGCCGCGTCCGGGAAGACCTGGTGCGAGTGGCCGATCAGCATGGCGTCCACGCCCGCCACCTTCGACAGGTGGTAGCTGCCGTTTTCCATCGTCGGCGAGTACGCCGAGTTGTCCAGCCCGCCGTGCGAGATCACGACGATCAGGTCGGCGCCCTTGGCGCGCATCTCGGGGATGTACTTCTGCGCGGTCTCGACCACGCCTTCGGTGTAGACCTTGCCGTCCAGCCAGCGCTTGTCCCAGCTCAGGATGGCCGGCGGCGCAAAGCCGATGATGCCGACCTTGATCGGCGCCGACACCGTCTTGCCGTCGGGGCCGGTGGCCGTCAGCGTCTTCGACAGGATCGCGTACGGCTGGAACAGCGGCTGGCGCGTCTTGACGCTGTAGACGTTGGCCAGCACCTGCGGGAACTTGGGCCCGGCGCAGGTCTGCTGCGCCGAGGGGTCGGGCAGGCCGTCCACGTTGAAGCGGTTGCCGGTGACCTGGCTCAGGTACTGCAGGCCGTAGTTGAACTCGTGGTTGCCGATGCCGCCGCCGTCAAAGCCGGCCGCGTTCATGACCTTGTACATCGCCAGCGTCTCGCCGCACGTGACCGGCTTGACCAGCGCCTGGTAGTCGGACAGTGCCGTGCCCTGGATGGTGTCGCCGTTGTCCAGCAGCATCGTGTTCGGGAATTCGGCGCGGGCGGCCTTGATCAGCGTCGACACGCGCTCGAAGCCCAGCGACTTGTCCTCGGCCAGCTTGAAGTAGTCGTAGCTGAGTACGTTGGTGTGCAGGTCGGTCGTCTCCAGCAGGGCCAGCGTGGATCTGGTGCCGGCCGGCACGGTGGCGGTGCCGCCGCCGGTCTGGCCGCCGTTGCCGTTACCGGCGCCGTTGTCGTCGTCGGAGCCGCAAGCGGCCAGGGTGCTGGCTACCATGGCCGCCAGCAAGGCGGCCCGGATGCGATGGAGTTGCATGGTCTCGGATTCCCCTGTGATTGTGTTTCTTCTGTGGGAGGAAATTGTGCGAACCGGCGATGGCAGCCAAGTGGCGATATCGCGTCATTCTCGTGACAATCGCTCTAAATATGACAAAAACGCCATATCGCTCGACCAGCGCCGCCAGCGGGACTATTTCAATCGGTTGAAGAGGGTTATCCATCGGCGCGATTGACGCCCCGTTATATAGCCGCTTATATTGCGGATGCCAACGATCCGGCACCCCCTCCCTTTCCCCGACGCTTCTGCCATGAGCCTCCTGCCCTTCGCCCGCCGCGCCGCCCTGGTCGCGCTGACCCTTGCCGCGCCGTCGGCCTTTGCCGCGGACCTCGTGGTGTCCGCCGCCGCCAGCCTGACCAACGCCTTCAAGCAGCTTGGCGAGCAATTCGAGCGCGCCCATCCCGATACCAAGGTGGTGCTGAACTTTGGCGCGTCGGACGTGCTGATGCAGCAGATCGTCAAGGGCGCCCCGGCCGACGTGTTCGCGTCGGCCGACCAGAGCGCGATGGACAAGGCGGTGGCCGAGAAGGTCGTCCAGCCGGCCACGCGCAAGGATTTCGCGGCCAACGCGATCGTGCTGATCGTGCCGCACGACAGCAGGCTCGGCATCGGCGCCCCGGCCGACCTGTCCCGCGCCGACGTCAAGCGCGTGGCGTACGGCAACCCGTCGTCGGTGCCGGTGGGCCGCTACACGCGCGGCGCGCTGGAATCGCAGGGGCTGTGGACGGCCGTCGAGGCCAAGGGCGTGCCCGCGCAGAACGTGCGCCAGGCGCTGGACTACGTGGCGCGCGGCGAGGTGGACGCCGGCTTTGTCTTTGCCACCGACGCGGCCGTGATGCCGGACAAGGTCAAGGTCGCCGCCCGCGTGCCGACCCCCACGCCGGTCACCTACCCCATCGCCGTCACCGCGCAGGCCCGCCAGGCCCAGCAGGCCAACGCCTTCGTCCAGTACGTGCTGTCGCCCGAGGGCCAGGCCACGCTGGCGAAGTTCGGCTTCCAGAAGCCCTGACCGCCGGTTCCCGGTTCGCATCGCCGCCATGGACGCCGTCTGGATTCCGCTGCTGCTGTCGCTGAAGGTGGCGGGCTGGGCCACGCTGCTCAACGCGATCCTGGGCGTGGCCGCGGCCTACGCGCTGGCCCGCTGGCGCTCGCGGGCGCGCGACGTCGTCGACGCCATCCTGACGCTGCCACTGGTGCTGCCGCCTACCGTGCTGGGCTACTACCTGCTGGTGCTGGTGGGCCGGCGCGGCGTGTTTGGCGCGTGGCTGGAACGGCTGGGCATCGAACTGGTCTTCACGTGGCAGGGCGCGGTGCTGGCGTCGACCGTGGTGGCGTTTCCGCTGGTGCTGAAGTCGGCGCGGGCCGCGTTCGAGGGTGTCGACCACCAGCTTGAGAACGCCGCGCGCGTGCTCGGCATCTCGGAGGCGGCCATCTTCTTCCGCGTGACGCTGCCGATGGCGCTGCCCGGCATCGTGGCCGGCGTGCTGCTGGCCTTTGCGCGGGCGCTGGGCGAGTTCGGCGCCACGCTGATGGTGGCCGGCAACCTGCCCGGCCGCACGCAGACGCTGTCCGTGGCGATCTACGAGGCGGTGCAGGCCGGCAACGACGACACCGCCAACCTGCTGGTGCTGGTCACGTCGATTACCTGCATCGTGCTGCTCGTGGTGGCGGCGCGGCTGGTGCCGCCGGCGCAGCGCGGCACGGCCAACCTGTTCGAGCGGCGCCGCTTCACGCGCGCGCCTGCGGGCAAGTGAGGCCGCCATGAGCATGGAAATCACCGTCCGCAAGCGCATGGCGTCGGAAGACCGCCATTTCGCGCTGGACATCGCGTTCGCGTCCGACAGCCGGCGCGTGGCGCTGTTCGGCCCGTCCGGCGCCGGCAAGAGCCTGACGCTGCGGGCCATCGCCGGGCTGATGGCGCCCGACAGCGGCCGCATCGTGCTGAATGGCCGCACGCTGTTCGACAGCGACGCCGGCGTCGACCTGCGGCCGCAGGACCGCCGCGTGGCCTACCTGTTCCAGGACTACGCGCTGTTTCCGCACCTGACCGTCGCGCAGAACATTGCGTTCGGGCTGCGTCGCGGCTGGCGCAACCCCGCGCGGCGCGCGCTGCCGCCCGAGGCGGCGCGCTGGGTCGATGCGTTCGGCCTGCGCGACATCGTCGGCCAGTATCCGGCGCAGATTTCGGGCGGGCAGAAGCAGCGCGTGGCGCTGGCCCGCGCGCTGGCGGCCCGGCCTGACATCCTGCTGCTGGACGAACCGTTTTCCGCGCTGGACCCGGCCCTGCGCATCCGCATGCGCCAGGAACTGCGCGCGCTGCAGGAAAGCCTGGACGTGCCGATGCTGATGATTTCGCACGACCCCGAGGATGTCGACGTGCTGGGCGACCACGTGCTGGAAATCCGCGAGGGCCGCATCCACGCCAGCGGCCGCGCCCACCGGCACCCGCCGGTCTACGCGCCCGAGACCTCGCCGGTCATCTAGCCAGCCGGCCGGGCGCCAGCGCGGGCCGTTGCTCAGCCCATCGTGCCAAGGATCACGCTCGACGCCTTGAAGATGGCCAGCGCGCGCGTGCCGGCCTGCAGCGCCAGGTCGGCCACTGCCGCCTGCGTGACGATTGCCGCCACGGTGCCGCCACCATCGAGCTCCAGCACGACCTCCGCATTGACCGCGCCGGGCACCACCCGGGCCACCGTGCCGGGCAACTGGTTGCGCGCCGACAGCCGCGCCGCCGGATCGGCCAGGCCGATCAGCACCGACGACGCCTTGACCAGCGCGAACGCTTCGGCGCCGGGCGCCAGGCCCAGCGTCTCGACGCTCTCGTGGGTAATCGTGGCGACGATCCGCTGCCCGCCCGGCAGCGCCAGCGTGACTTCGTCGTTGACGGCGCCGGCGCGTACGGTTTCCACGCGGCCGAACAGCTTGTTGCGGGCACTGGTCTGGATCATCATGCGGCGGATCAGGTGAAGGTCTTCGGGATGCGCGTCGGCCATGGCGCCCGCGCGTTCAAGCTGGGCGATGAAGCGCGCGTGCTCGGCCTCCATCGCCCGGTAGGTGGCAATCAGCCGCTCGGCGCGCGCGGTCAGCCGCGTACCGCCGCCGCCCTTGCCGCCGGCCGCGCGCAGCACCAGCGGCTCGCCGGCGCTGTTGTTCATCGCGTCGATGGCGTCCCACGCACCCTTGTAGCTGATGCCCACCGCGCGCGCGGCGGCCGTGATCGAGCCGTGCTCGCCAATGGCGGCCAGCAGCGCGATGCGGTCCTTGCCGCCCCAGTCCTGCTGGCCGGCGCGGAACCAGATGGCGCCCTGGAGTTCAAGCATTGCGCAAAGCCTGTCTGTGGTGTCGGATGGCCCGTATGGTACCGCCAACGCCGGACGCCCGGCGGGGACGTCAGCTCTGGTGGGCGGGGATGTACCAGCGCATGACGCTGCCGGCGAAGTACTGCTTGTCGAACCGTCGCAGCAGGTGCCAGCAGGTGAACGGGTCGACCGCCAGATCCACCCAGGCCCACGGGTGGTTGGGGTCGCCGTCGCGCACGATCTCCACGGAGTTGACCCGGGCATGGGTCTGGAGCTTGTCGCGCAGCATTTCCTCGGTCACATCACGATGTAGCCCGCGGATCAGTACCTGCATTGCAGCCTCTCCCTGTTGGAAGTGGTGATGCATGTATTCTAGGCCGCGTGCCGCGGCCCGGCGCCCAACGATGCGGCTATCGCACGTTTCACGCCATGATGTGCACGCCGCCGTCCACGTACACCGTATTGCCCGACACGCGGCGCGCATAAGGCGTGGCCAGGTAGGCGGTGGCAAAGCCCACGTCCATGATGTCGACCAGCTCGCCCAGCGGCGCGCGGCCGGCGGCTTCGGCCAGCAGCACGTCGAAATCCTTGAGCCCGGACGCCGCGCGCGTCTTCAGCGGCCCCGGCGAGATCGCATGCACGCGGATGCCGCGCGGGCCCAGTTCGTAGGCCAGGTAGCGGCAGGTGGCCTCCAGCGCGGCCTTCACGGGCCCCATCAGGTCGTAGTTCGGCACCACGCGGTTGGCGCCGTCGTAGCTCATCGCGAACAGCGTGCCGCCTTTGTCCATCAGCGGCACGGCCCGGCGTGCCATGCGGATGAACGAGTGGCACGACACGTCCATGGCCCGCGCAAAGCCGGCCGCCGATGAGTTCAGCAGCCCGCCCTGCAAATCCGCCTTGGGCGCGAACGCCACCGAATGCACGACCGCGTCGAGCCGGCCCCACGTTCTGGCGATGTGGTCGAACAGGGCGTCCATCTGCGCGTCGTCCTCCACGTTCAGCGGCATCAGGATCGGCGCATCCACCCGCTCGGCCAGCGGCGCGACGTGCGGGTACGCCTTGTCGTTCAGGTACGTCAGCGCAATCTCGGCCCCGAGTTCGCGGAACGCCCGCGCACAACCCCAGGCAATCGAATCCTCGTTGGCAACGCCGACGATCAGCACGCGTTGCCCGGACAGCGGCGGAGTGGGAACGTGGACCATGGTGGGGGCTCCGGGTTGGGGTGGGTTTTGCTTTCCTGTCTGGCTTGCGGGACAGGGGCTGGGGTGAGGGTTAGCGCATCCGGCTGCGGCAACAGCCGAACACACCGCCATCTTTGCTCCCCTCTCCCGTTTGCGGGAGAGGGGAGACAACCGGACGCGGAAGGCAAGGCCCCCGTCGACTATTCCGCTTGTGCTTCCTGGGTTGCCTTGCCGTTGCCGTGGTCGGTGCCGAAGGCTTCGGCGACTTCGCGGTAGCGGGCCAGCCAATCGGCGTCCAGCGGGCCGCCGACGGTCAGGACGCGGTGGGCCAGCACCATGATGCGGCGGCGTTCGCGCATGTCGGGCACCAGGGCCGGCAGCGCCGCGATGGCGGCCTCGGGGTCCAGGCTGACGATATAGCTCTGCCGTCGCACGGCGTCCTTGAACTGGGCCAGCGTGATGCGCTTCTCGGGCGGGTTCTCGCGTGCGAGCTTGCGCAGCAGGTTGAACGGCCGCTCCTCGATGGCCGAGCGGCCCTGCGTCACGTACGACAGCACGCGCAGGAAGGCGTCGAGCGCGGTGCCCGTGCCGATCTCGCGCTCGGCCTCGCGGCGGCGCAGTTCGGCCACCTCCTTGCGCAGCGCGGTCACGGCCGGCGACTCGGGCCGCTTTGGCGTGGTCGTCATGCCCAGCATGGCCGGCAGCCACGGCGCGGCGTAGATCGATTCGAACATGCGCTCCTGCCAGGCGTCGCGCGCGTCGCGGTACTGGTCCAGCGAGCGCACGATCTGGTCGGACATGGCCTGCTGCATCGCCAGGAACGGGTTGTCCGGCGACACCGGCTGGCGCGCGTCGCGCACGGCCGGGGCCATCATGGCGACCCATTGCATCCACGGGTTGCCGTCGGCGAACAGCGAGCGCTCCAGCCGCGACGGGTGCATCGCGCGGATCGCCTCGGCCGTGGGCTCGTTCGCCATCGCGCGCACCACGGGCGACGCGAACGTGTCGTACACGTGCTGGTTGATCTCGGCCACGCGCCGCACCACCTCGAACGGCTGCTCGTCGGCCCGGCCGTCGTCCAGCGCCAGGATGTCGTCGATGGTCCGCCGCTCGAAGCGCACCAGGTAGCGGCCTTCGATCAGCTCGCTGTGCGGCGCGTCGGGCGCGAAGTCCTCGATGCGGGCCTCGTACAGGCCCGGCGGCAGCACGTCGATCAGGTCCAGCGCGCAGAACAGTTCCGAGTGCTCCTTGTTGGCCACGCTGCCCGACACGAAGATGCCCAGGTGCCCGATCGACGGATGCAGGCAATAGACGATGGTCTGGTCGTTGGCGACAATCTCGTCGACGCTCGCGTACAGGTCCGGAATCCAGTTCAGCGCCTGCTGCGGCGGCGTGATGTTGTCGCCCCAGGACGCAAACACGATCACCGGCGAGCGCAGGTTGCGCAGGTCGACCACGGACTGGCCGTCATTGCTGCGCACGTCGCCGGCCGTCAGGTGGTTGCCGACGAACAGGTTCTGCACGATCCAGTCGATCTCGGCGCGGTTCATCAGGAAGTGCCCGCCCCACCAGCGCTCGAACTCCAGGAAGCGCGGCCCTTCGGTATCCACCTTGGCGTAGACGTTGTAGAGCTTTTCCCAGAGCGTGTTCGAAGGGTTCAGCTTCTCGAAGTTCTGCACCAGCCACGCGCCGTCGAAGCGCCCGTTGCCCAGGTCCGCCGCCAGCGACGACAGCCACGTGCCGCCCAGCAGCCCGCCGGCATAGCGCATCGGGTTCTTGCCGCGCACGCCCGACCAGTAGGCCACGGGCGCGCCGGCCAGCAGGATGGGGCCGGTCACGTCGGGCGCGGCGGCGGCCAGCATCAGCAGCGCCCAGCCGGCCTGGCAGTTGCCGATCACGAACGGGCGGCCCGGCGCGTCGGGGTGCCGCTCGGCAACGGCGCGCAGGAAGCGGGCCTCGGTGCGCGCCACGTCCTCGATGGTCTGGCCCGGGCACGGGTCGCGGTAGAACGTGATGAAGTAGCACGGATGGCCGGTGCGGATGGCGTTGCCGATCTCGCTGTCGGCCTTGAAGCCGCCGATGCCGGGGCCGTGGCCGGCGCGCGGGTCCATCACCACGAACGCGCGCTTGGTCATGTCGGTGGGATGCGCGGCGGGCGGCACGATGCGCAGCAGCGCGTAGTTCACCGGCCGGGGCAGGTCGCGCCCGTCGATCAGCACCTCGTAGTCGAACACCAGCACGGGCGGCATGCCGCCTTTCTCGTGCGTCGCCGTCTCGTTGCCGCGCTGGCGCAGGACGTCGAGGAACAGGATGGATCGCTGCCACGCGTCGATCCCGTATTCCCAGGCGGCCTGGGCCAACGGGTGCAGCGGGAGCGGGGGATATGCCGGGGACGGCGCGGAGGGCGATGCGGGCGAGTCAGGCGTTGAGGGCGATGAGGGCGAGGCGGAGGCGCCCTGTCCGGGCGCGCGGCCCGTCACAGGTTGGCGTGCATTCATTTCCGTTTCTCCTTGGGGATAGGCGGAGTCCGATGGCGTGCAGCGGGGGCCGATGCGGGCGTGGTGCGGGCGTCGCTTGCTGCGATGCAACAGCAAAAATCTACCAGCCTCGGCCCGGCATGACAACCGTTACCAAAGGCCAATCCCGCTGACGGCGCCGTATATGACAGGCGCAAGACATTCCAATGGCACGGGTGCGTCGCCTATACTGCGTCGAGACGTTTGCGCAACGCAGCATCCGCCTTCGCTGTTGCGGCTGCTGCCCAGCCGGAGCCCGTACGCCCATGCCGACCCCGCCGTCCGACGACAAGTACGCCAGGCTGCTCGCCCGCTGCGAGGGCCTGCCGCCCATTCCCACCGCCGTGGCCCACCCCTGCGACGCGTCGTCGCTGGACGGGGCGCTCGAAGCGGCCCGGCTGGGGCTGATCGTGCCGATCCTGTGCGGGCCGGCCGCCCGCATCCGCGCCGTGGCCCAGGAGCAGGGGCTGGCGCTGGACAACGTGGAGATCATCGACGCGCCGCACAGCCACGCGTCCGCCGAAAGTGCGGTCGAGGCCGTGCGCACCGGCCGCGCCGAGCTGCTGATGAAAGGCAGCCTGCACAGCGACGAGATCCTGCACGCCGTGGCGCGCAGCGCCAGCGGCCTGCGCACCGGGCGGCGCCTGTCGCACGTCTTTGCCATGGACGTGCCGAACTACCACAAGCCGCTGTTCATCACCGACGCGGCGGTCAACATCTTTCCCACGCTGATCGAGAAGGCCGACATCGTGCGCAACGCGATCGACCTCGTGCGCGTGCTGGGCGTGGAGCGGCCCAAGGTGGCCATCCTGTCGGCCGTGGAAACCGTGACCGACAAGATCCCGTCGACCATCGAGGCCGCGGCGCTGTGCAAGATGAGCGAGCGCGGCCAGATCGAGGGCGGGCTGCTGGACGGCCCGCTTGCGTTCGACAACGCCATCAGCAAGGCCGCGGCCGAGACCAAGGGCATCCGCTCCGAGGTGGCCGGCGACCCGGACATCCTGCTGGTACCCGACCTGGAAGCCGGCAACATGCTGGCCAAGCAGTTGACCTTCCTGGCCGGCGCCGAGGCGGCCGGCATCGTGCTGGGCGCCCGCGTGCCGATCATCCTGACCAGCCGCGCCGACAGCGTGCGCGCGCGCATCGGCAGTTGCGCCATCGCGGTGCTGCTGGCCCATTCGCGCCGCACCGCCCAGGTTGCGGTGCCCGCCTGAGGAGCGATCCGCGTGAGCACACCCCATCCCGTCATCCTCGTCGTCAACGCCGGTTCGTCCAGCGTCAAGGTGTCGATCTACGCGGTGCCCGAGGCCGCGCACGACAACGTCGACATCCAGCCCACGCTGGCCGCGCACGGCCAGATCGAAGGCATCGGCGTGGCGCCGCGCCTGGTGGCGCGCATGGCCGACGGCCGCGAAGTGACCGATCAGAAATTTCCCGTGGAGCAGGTGGCGGACCACGACGCCGCGTTCCGGCTGATCCGGCTGACGCTGAGCGTGGCGCTGCGCGACACGCCGCCGGTGGCCATCGGCCATCGCGTGGTGCATGGCGGCAGCGAGTTTGCCGATGCCGTGCGCATCGACGACGACGTGATCGCCCGGCTGGAGGCGCTGGTGCCGCTGGCGCCGCTGCACCAGCCGCACAACCTGACCGCGATCCGCGCCATCCGTGGCGCCGTGCCCGACCTGCTGCAGGTGGCCTGCTTCGACACCGCGTTCCACGCCGGGCGCGATCCGCTGACGCAGCTCATGGCGCTGCCGTACGCCTACTACGAGCAGGGCGTGCGGCGCTATGGCTTTCACGGGCTGTCGTACGCCTATATCGCGCGGCGGCTGCGGCAGGTGGCGCCGGACCTGGCCGACGGCCGCGTGGTCGTGGCGCACCTGGGCAATGGCGCCAGCCTGTGCGCCATGCGCGGCGGCCGGAGCGTGGATTCGACGATGGGACTGACCGCGCTGGACGGCATGCCGATGGGCACGCGCTGCGGGTCGATCGATCCCGGCGCGGTGCTGTACCTGGCCGCGCAGGGCATGGCGCCCGACGCGATCCAGGCCATGCTGTACGGGCAATCGGGCCTGAAGGGCATCTCCGGCATCAGCAGCGACATGCGTGCCCTGCTGGCCAGCGACACGCCGCGCGCCAGGCTGGCGGTGGACTTCTACGCGTGGCGCGCCGCGCAGGAAGTCGGCAAGCTGGCGGTCACGCTGGGCGGGCTGGACGCGCTGGTCTTCACGGCCGGCATCGGCGCCAACGCGCCGGACGTGCGCGCCCGCATCTGCGCGCACCTGGCCGAACTGTTCGGCATCGCGCTCGACCCCGCGGCCAATGGCGACAACTGCCAGCGCATCAGCCACGACACCAGCCGCGTGCCGGTGCTGGTGCTGCCGACCGACGAGGAAGGCATGATCGCGCTGTCGACGGCCCGCATCCTGCGCGAGACCGGCGGGCTATGACACCAGGTAGTGGCCGCGCAGGCGGTCCACGTCGACGCGCAGGTCGTCGGCCAGGAACCGCTCGACGCTGCCGTAGGTCTGCCTGATCGCATCCATCGACGCCTCGATGTACTCGGGGCGCACTTCCAGCAGCGGCAGCATCGCGTCGGGCGAGACCCCGAGCTGGCTGGCGCCGGCCAGCAGCTTCTCGTTGAAGCGCTGGTTCCAGTGGTTCGATTCCAGGTAGTTGGCGACGATGTCGTCCTGGGCCACGCCCAGCGCGCTCAGCAGCAGCAGCGACGCAAAGCCGGTGCGGTCCTTGCCGGCGGTGCAGTGGTAGAAGAGCGTCTTGCCGGCCTCGGCGTGGCGCAGGAACGTGCCGAACGCATCGCGGTAGCGCACCGGAAAGTCGCGGTAGACGTCGAGCATGAAGCCGTGCATCTGCGCCGCGTTGCTGGCGCGCAGGCGCGGCATCAGCACGTCCATCGCCATGGTGCCGTCCAGCACGGGTACCGCGAGCCACTGGAAGCGCTCGCCGAACGTGGCCTCGGCCGGCGACTTCTCGCCCGGCGAGCGGAAGTCGACCACGATGTCGAGCCGCAACGCGTGCAGCTTGTCAATATCGGCCGCGCAGGCCAGCGCCGGGTTGGCGCTGCGGTACAGGCGGTTCTGGACCACGCGCCGGCCCGCATGGCCGGTCAGGCCGCCAAGGTCGCGCGCGTTGCTGATCGACTCCAGGTCCAGGCAAGGCCGCAGCGCGGCCGCGATCAGCGTTTCGGAAGGGTTCTGCATATCGGTCCTGGCGCGCCATGCGGCACGCTTTCGAAAATGTTCAGCATCGGCGTCAATTATTTCAGATCGACGCACTGGGGGACATCCCGCTGGCAACGATACCCCGGGAACCGTTGCGGGTGCTGCAACGGGCCATTTCGCTTGACTGTTTCTGACTTCACAGCGATTTGATCTGCCGCAATTTCAAAGGCCGAGTCGGCTTGGCGACGCCCGCCCTGCTTCACATAATGAGTCCATGTCGAACGCCGCGACCTGCGCGTCCCGACGGGTTCGACAGGCTGCTCCTTACCAAGGATTCACCATGCCTGATCCGCAAGTCTCTCCTGCCGGCCCTGGCGGTCCCACCGCCACGGCTGCCACGCCTGCCGCCCCCAAGTTGCGCATCCACTGGGGCCTCTACCTCGCCGTCGCCGTACTGCTCCTGCTGGTGGCCTTGCCCATGCCGCCCGACCTGCCCGTGGCGGGCCAGCGCATGCTGGCCATCCTGGCGTTCGCCGTGGTGGTCTGGATTACCGAGGCCGTCACGTACGAAACCAGCGCCATCATGATCACGTCGCTGATGGCGGGGCTGATCGGCTTTGCGCCGATGGTCAACGATCCCAACACCCTCTACGGCACGTCGCGGGCCCTGGGCATGGCGCTGGCCGGGTTCTCGAACACCGCGCTGGCGCTGGTGGCCGCCGCGCTGTTCATCTCGGCCGCGATGACCGTGACCGGGCTGGACCGGCGCATCGCGCTGGTCACGCTGTCGGCCATCGGCACCAGCACCCGGCGCATCCTGCTGGGCACCATCGCCGTGACCATCCTGCTGAGCCTCGTGGTGCCCAGCGCCACCGCGCGCAGCGCCTGTACCGTGCCGATCATGATGGGCGTGATCGCGGCGTTCGGCGTCGACAAGAAGTCGAACATTGCCGCCGGCATCATGATCATGGTGGCCCAGGCCACCAGCGTCTGGAACGTCGGCATACAGACAGCCGCCGCGCAGAACCTGCTGACGGCCGGATTCATGGACAAGCTGCTGGGCGAGCGGGTGACGTGGCTGCAATGGCTGGTGGCCGGCGCCCCGTGGGCCATCGTCATGTCGGCCGTGCTGTACTTCCTGGTGCGCTGGCTGCTGCCGCCCGAGACCGACGCCATCGCCGGCGGCAAGGAAGCCGTGCAGCGCGAGCTGGCCGCGCTGGGGCCGATGACGGGTCCGCAGAAGCGCCTGGCCGCCGTGGCCATCGGCCTGCTGCTGTTCTGGGCCACCGAGGGCAAGCTGCATGCGTTCGATACCGCCACCATCACGTTCGTGGGGCTGGTGATCCTGATGATGCCGCGCATCGGCGTGATGGACTGGAAGACGATGCAGCAGCGCACACCGTGGGGCACGCTGATCGTGTTCGGCGTGGGTATCAGCCTGGGCAGCGCGCTGCTGACCACGCAAGCCGGCCAGTGGCTGGGCCGGTTCGTGGTCGAGCATTCGGGCCTGGCCGAGCACGGCACGCTGATGATCTTTGCCGTGCTGGCCGGGTTCCTGATCCTGATCCACCTGGGCTTTGCCAGCGCCACGGCGCTGACGGCGGCCCTGCTGCCGATTCTGATCTCGGTGCTGCAGCAGCTGCCGGGCGACATCAACCGCGTGGGCATGACGATGCTGCTCGGCTTTACGGTCAGCTTCGGCTTCATCCTGCCGATCAACGCGCCGCAGAACATGGTGTGCCTGGGTACCGATACCTTCAACGGCAAGCAGTTCGCCCGTGTCGGCATCCCGGTCACGATCATCGGCTACCTGCTGATGCTGCTGTTCGCCAGCACGTACTGGCGCTGGCTGGGCTGGGTCTGACACCCCGCGCCCGCGCCCCCGGATTGCCAACACGCCAATCACTTACTGACAACCAAGCGTCCCCATCATGAAACTGTCCCTGGAGGCCGCGCGCGCCTTTGCGCGCAATATTCTGACAGCGCAGAATGTGCCGATCGACATCGCTGACGATGTCGCCGAGCACCTTGTCGAAGCCGACCGCAGCGGCTACACGAGCCACGGCATCTCGATCCTGCCGAACTACCGGCGGGCCATCGACGGCCAGAGCGTCAACCCGGCCGGCCGCGCCGAATGCGTGCTGGATCGCGGCACGCTGATGGTCTTCGACGGCCACGGCGGCTTTGGCCAGCACGTGGGCAAGACCGTGATGCAGCAGGCCATCGACCGCGTGCGCGAGCACGGCCACTGCATCGTCACGCTGCGCAAGTCGCACCACCTGGGCCGCATGGGCCACTACGGCGAGATGGTCGCCGCGGCCGGCCTGGTGCTGCTGAGCTTTACCAACGTCATCAACCGGCCGCCAGTGGTGGCACCGTACGGCGGCCGCGTGGCGCGGCTGACCACCAACCCGCTCTGCTTTGCCGGACCGATGCCCAACGGGCGGCCGCCGATGGTGGTGGACATTGCCACCAGCGCCATCGCCATCAACAAGGCCCGCGTGCTGGCCGAGAAAGGCGAGCCGGCGCCCGAGCACAGCATCATCGACGCGGATGGCAACCCCACCACCGACGCATCGGCGATGTTCGGCGAGCGGCCGGGGGCCCTGCTGCCGTTCGGCCAGCACAAGGGCTACGCGCTGGGCGTGGTGGCCGAGCTGCTGGCCGGCGTGCTGTCCGGCGGCGGCACCATCCAGCCCGAAAACCCGCGCGGCGGCGTGGCCACGAACAACCTGTTCGCCGTGCTGCTCAACCCCGAGTTCGACCTGGGCCTGAACTGGGAACGCGGCGAGGTGGAAGCGTTCATCCAGTACCTGCACGACACCCCCACGGCGCCAGGCCACGCGCAGGTGCAGTACCCGGGCGAATACGAAGCCGCCTGCCGCGCGGCCGCGGATGGGTACCTGGAGATCAATCCGAATATCTGGCGGAATCTGGAGGGGCTGGCGCTGGAGTTGGGGGTGGGGGTGCCGGAGCCATAACGGTTCTCGCCGCGCCGTCCGACTCCCCTCTCCCACAAGTGGGAGAGGGGAGCAAGACCTCAGACCCTCGTGGACCAATGGCACAATACGCGCCATGCAACGTCTCTGGTCCGCCTTCGTCAAGTTCGTGCTGCTCGCCGTGGTGGGTGGCGCTTTGCTGGTTGCGTTTGCCGTGTTGATGGCCAACCGGCAGCTACCCTCGCTGGACGCGCTGATGGCGTTCCGGCACAGCGCCGGCTACGTGCGGCTGGCCGATTTTCCCCACACGCTGCCCGAGGCGGTGGTCACCATCGAGGACGACCGCTTCTACCTGCACGATGGCGTGGACTACGTGGGCGTGATGCGCGCCGGCATCGCCAACCTGTCCGACGAGCTGTCGCAGGGCGCGTCGACGATCACGATGCAGGTGGCCCGCAACTTCTTCCTGTCGCGCCAGAAGACCTACACGCGCAAGCTCTACGAGATCCTGCTGGCCTACCGGATCGAGCGCGCGCTGAGCAAGGACGAGATCCTGGAGCTCTACCTGAACAAGATCTACCTGGGCCAGGGCGCCTACGGCTTTGGCGAGGCCGCGCAGACCTATTTCGGCAAGCCGGTGGACCAGCTGACGCTGGCCGAATGCGCGATGCTGGCCGGGCTGCCCAAGGCGCCGTCGGCCAACAATCCCGTGGTCAACCCACGCCGCGCGCGCCAGCGCCAGACCTACATCCTGCTGCGGATGATGGAACTGGGCCGCATCACGCGCGCCCAGTACGACGCCGCGCTGCTGGAGCCGCTGCGGCTGCGCTGAGTGCCCGCTGTCAGCGGACGCCCGATGGCGCCGCCCCGCCCTGCCGTGCTAGCCTCCGACGACCAGAAAACTGACAAGAGGACACTGCCATGGAAGGAGTCTGGGGAGAAATCTACAGCACGCTGCGTTCGGAATTTGCCGACGTGCCCGACGTCAAGGAACTGACGCGCATCCTGCTGCGCCTGACGCTGGCCGTGCTGCTGGGCGGCCTGATCGGCTACGAGCGCGAGGCGGCCGGCAAGCCCGCGGGACTGCGCACGCACATGATGGTGGCGATGGGGTCGGCGCTGTTCGTGCTGGTGCCGCTGCAGGCCGGCATGCCGCTGAACGACATGAGCCGCGTGCTGCAGGGCCTGATGTCCGGCATCGGCTTCCTGGGCGCCGGGGCCATCATCAAGCACAACGCCAGCGAGGAAGACATCCGCGGCCTGACCACGGCGGCCAGCATCTGGACCGTGGCCGCCATCGGCGTGGCCTGCGGCATGGGCCGCGAGATGACGGCCGTGATCGCCACCGTGTTCGGGCTGGCGATCCTGCAGCTGCTCTACCGGCTCAAGAAGTAGCTCAGGCGGCGGTGGCGGCCAGCGTGACCTCGAAGCGGTCGCGGTGGTGCGCCACCGCTTCCAGCACGATCGGGTCCACGCCCTCGCCGCCGGCGTCCACGTGCGCCAGGAACGCCCGTTTCATGCGCGGCTCCCAGAACTTCTTCACGTGCCCGGCGATATCCGCCAGCGCTTCCTCGCGGTCCGGCATCGCCTCGAAGAAGCTGCCGATCTGGTTGGCCATCTTGACCAGGTTCTCGATATGCATCGCTGACCCTTCTCGCTTTACTCGGATTGGATTCGTTGGGGGTGGGCGTAGACCACCATGGTGCCGCCGCGCACAAAGCCGGCCAGCGTCAGCCCGGCCGTCTCGGCCAGCCGCACCGCCATGGCCGTGGGACCCGACACCGCCGCCAGCACGCCGGCCCCGATGGCGGCGGTCTTCTGCACCATCTCGTAGCTGGCCCGGCTGGTGACGATGACCGCGCCCTGGGCGATGTCTTCCTGCCCGCCGCGCGCCAGCGCCCCGGCCAGCTTGTCCAGCGCGTTGTGGCGGCCCACGTCCTCGCGCACCAGCGCCAGCTCGCCATCGGCGCGCATCCAGGCCGCGGCGTGCGTGGCGCCGGTATCGCGCAGCAGCGCCTGGCGCTTGTGCAGCGCGGCAAACGCATGCTCGAACACGCGCGGATCGAACGTGGCCGCGCTGCGCACGGGCTGCGGCATCCGCATCACCTCGTCGAGCGATTCGGTGCCGCAGAGCCCGCAGCCGGTGCGCCCGGCCAGCGCGCGGCGGCGCCCCTTCAGCTCGACAAAGGCCCCGGTGGCAATCTCCACCTTGACCGTGATGCCCTGCTCGCCCGCTTCCACGTCGATGCCGTAGATGTCAGCGGCCTTGCCGACGATGCCCTCGCTCAGGCTGAAGCCGATGGCAAAGTCCTCCAGGTCGGCCGGCGTGGCCAGCATCACCGCGTGCGAGATGCCGTTGTACTCCAGCGCCACGGGCACTTCCTCGGCCAGGTGGTCCACCTCCGGCGTCATCACGCCGTGGCGCCAGCGCCGCACCGCGAACGTGCGCTGCGCCGGCACCGCGTCGGTGCCGGCGGCGCTGTCGGGGGATGGCACGTCGCGTTTCATCGCCCGCCCCGCGTCAGCCGGCCTGCGCCGTCTCGCCTGCCGCCCGCAGGTGCGCAAGCTGTTCCTCGTTGAACGCCTGGTAGTTGCGCTGCCACGTGGACGGCTGCGCCACCGGCATCACCTGCACCGCGGTCACCTTGTACTCGGGGCAGTTGGTGGCCCAGTCCGAGTTGTCGGTGGTGATCACGTTGGCGCCAGACTCGGGGAAGTGGAACGTGGTGTACACCACGCCCGGCTGCATGCGCTGGCTGACGATGGCGCGCAGCACGGTCTCGCCCGCGCGGCTCTGCACGCCCACCCAGTCGCCGTCCTTGATGCCGCGCTCCTCGGCATCGTGCGGATGCAGCTCCAGCCGGTCCTCGTCGTGCCAGTGCACGTTGTGCGTGCGCCGCGTCTGCGCGCCCACGTTGTACTGCGACAGGATGCGCCCCGTGGTCAGCAGCAGCGGGTACTTCCTGGTCACCTTCTCGTCGGTCGGCACGTACTTGGTGATGATGAACTTGCCCTTGCCGCGCACGAAGCCGTCGACGTGCATGGTCGGGGTGCCGTGCGGCGCCTCGGCGTTGCACGGCCACTGGATGCTGCCCAGTTCGTCGAGCTTCTGGTAGCTCACGCCCGAGAACGTCGGCGTCAGCCGCGCAATCTCGTCCATGATCTCGGACGGATGCGTGTAGTGCATCGGGTAGCCCAGCGCGTTCGACAGCAGGATCGTCGCCTCCCAGTCGGCGTAGCCGGCCTGCGGCGGCATGACCTTGCGCACGCGCGAGATGCGGCGCTCCGCGTTGGTGAACGTGCCGTCCTTTTCCAGGAACGACGAGCCCGGCAGGAACACGTGCGCGTACTTGGCCGTCTCGTTCAGGAAGATGTCCTGCACGACGATGCATTCCATCGACGACAACGCCTCGGACACGTGCTGGGTATTCGGGTCGGACTGGACGATGTCCTCGCCCTGGCAGTACAGGCCCTTGAACGAGCCCGTCAGCGCTGCCTCGAACATGTTCGGGATGCGCAGGCCCGGCTCCGGGTTGATCTCCACGCCCCAGGCCGACTCGAAGCTGCTGCGCACCGTCGAATCGGACACATGGCGGTAGCCCGGCAGCTCGTGCGGGAACGAGCCGATATCGCACGACCCCTGCACGTTGTTCTGGCCGCGCAGCGGGTTCACGCCCACGCCTTCGCGGCCGACGTTGCCGGTGGCCATGGCCAGGTTGGCGATGCCCATCACCGTGGTGGACCCCTGCGCATGCTCGGTCACGCCCAGGCCGTAGTAGATGGCCGCGTTGCCGCCCGTGGCGTAGAGCCGGGCCGCGCCGCGCAGCAGGTCGGCCGGCACGCCGGTGGACGCTTCCAGCGCCTCGGGCGAGTTCTCCGGCAGCGCCACGAAATCGCGCCATTGCTGGAACGCGCGGTCCTCGCAGCGTTCGGCGATGAATTGCTCGGCCAGCAGGCCCTCGGTGACAATCACGTGCGCCAGCGACGTGACCACGGCCACGTTGGTGCCCGGGCGCAGCTGCAGGTGGTAGTCGGCGCGGATGTGCGGCGAATCGACCAGGTCGATCTGGCGCGGGTCGATGACGATTAGCTTGGCCCCCGCGCGCAGGCGGCGCTTCATGCGCGAGGCAAACACGGGGTGGCCGTCGGTCGGGTTGGCGCCGATGACCATGATCACGTCGGCCTTGGCCACCGAGCGGAACGTCTGCGTGCCGGCCGATTCGCCAAGCGTGGTCTTCAGGCCGTAGCCCGTGGGCGAGTGGCAAACCCGCGCGCAGGTGTCGACGTTGTTGTTGCCGAACGCGGCGCGCACCAGCTTCTGGACCAGGTAGCCTTCCTCGTTCGTGCAACGCGACGACACGATGCCGCCGATGGAATCGCGGCCGTGCTCGGCCTGGATGCGGCGGAACTGCGACGCCGCGTAGCCGATGGCTTCCTCCCACGACACCTCGCGCCACGGGTCGGTGATCCTGGCGCGGATCATCGGCTTCAGGATGCGGTCCTTGTGCGTGGCATAGCCCCAGGCAAAGCGGCCCTTCACGCAGGCGTGGCCCTCGTTGGCGGCGCCGTCCTTGTACGGCACCATGCGGACCACCTCGTTGCCCTTCATCTCGGCCTTGAACGAGCAGCCCACGCCGCAGTACGCGCACGTGGTGACCACGCTGTGGGACGGCTGGCCAAGCTGGATGACCGACGTTTCGGTCAGCGTGGCGGTCGGGCACGCCTGCACGCAGGCGCCGCACGACACGCAGTCAGACTCCATGAACGGCTGGCTGGTGCCGGCCGCCACGCGCGAGTCGAAGCCGCGGCCGCTGATCGTCAGCGCGAACGTGCCCTGCGTTTCCTCGCAGGCGCGCACGCAGCGGTTGCAGACGATGCACTTGGACGGGTCGTACGTGAAGTACGGGTTCGACTCGTCCTTCTTCATCTGGGTGTGCGTGGCAATCGGCGCGGCCCCGCCGGCGCCGTCGGCATAGCGCACCTCGCGCAGGCCGACCACGCCGGCCATGTCCTGCAGCTCGCAGTTGCCGTTGGTCGGGCAGGTCAGGCAGTCCAGCGGGTGGTCCGAGATGTACAGCTCCATCACGCCGCGGCGCAGGTCGCCGAGCTTGCCGCTCTGCGTGCGCACCTTCATGCCCGCTTCCACGGGCGTGGTGCACGATGCCGGATAGCCGCGCCGGCCCTCGATCTCGACCAGGCACAGCCGGCAGGAGCCGAACGGTTCGAGCGAGTCGGTGGCGCAGAGCTTGGGCACGCCGATGCCGGCTTCGGCGGCGGCGCGCATGACGGAGGTGCCGGCTGGCACGGTGACGGCAACCCCATCGATTTCCAGCGTGACCTGGAGGTCGTTGTCGATGGCCGGGGTACCGTAGTCGAAATCGTCGCGAGCGTTCAAGGGACGTCTCCCGTAATGCACTGCTTTGTAGGGATGCGCGCCCCTGAGAGGCGCGTCATTCTGGTTGGGTGGCCGTGAGGCGGCGGCCGGCGGTCAGGCGGCCCGGGCGGGCTTTGGCGCCAGGCCAAAGTCCTCCGGGAATTCGTCGAGCGCGGACAGCACCGGGTACGGCGTCATGCCGCCCATCGCGCACAGCGACCCGGCCAGCATGGTGTCGCACAGGTCGCGCACCAGCGCCACGTGCTTCACCGGCTGGTCGCCCGCCAGGATGCGGTCGATCACCTCCACGCCGCGCGTGGAGCCGATCCGGCACGGCGTGCACTTGCCGCATGACTCGATCGCGCAGAACTCCATCGCGTACCGGGCCATCCTGGCCATGTCCACCGTCTCGTCGAACACCACGATGCCGCCGTGCCCCACCACCGCGCCGAACGCGGCGTAGGCCTCGTAGTCCAGCGGCGTGTCGAAGCGCGATTCCGGCAGGTACGCGCCCAGCGGGCCGCCCACCTGCACGGCGCGGATGGCCCGGCCGCTGCGCGTGCCGCCGCCGAAGTCGAACATCAGCTCGCGCAGCGTCACGCCGAATGCCTTCTCCACCAGCCCGCCCTGCCGGATGTTGCCGGCCAGCTGGAACGGCAGCGTGCCGCGCGAGCGGCCCATGCCGAAGTCGCGGTAATGCTGCGCGCCGCGCGACAGGATCACCGGCACCGTGGCCAGCGAGATCACGTTGTTGATGACCGTCGGCTGGCCGAACAGGCCCTTGAGCGCCGGCAGCGGCGGCTTGGCGCGCACCACGCCGCGCTTGCCTTCCAGGCTTTCGAGCAGCGCGGTTTCCTCGCCGCACACGTAGGCGCCGGCGCCCTTGCGCACTTCGAGCGTGAAGCGCCGGCCGCTGCCGCGGATGTTGTCGCCCAGCCAGCCCGCCTGCGTGGCGATGGCGATGGCGGCCTCGGTGGCGGCAATCGCGTGCGGGTATTCGGAACGGGTGTAGATGTAGCCGGACTCGGCGCCGACGGCCAGGCCGGCGATGGTCATGCCTTCGATCAGCATGAACGGGTCGTCCTCCATGACCATGCGGTCCGAGAACGTGCCCGAGTCGCCCTCGTCGGCGTTGCAGACGATGTACTTGACCGGCGACTGCGCGGCCAGCACCGTCTTCCACTTGATGCCGGTGGGGAACGCCGCGCCACCCCGGCCACGCAGGCCGGAGTCCAGCACCTCCTGCACGATCTGCTCGGGCGTCATCGACAGCGCGCGCGTCAGGCCGGCGTAGCCCTCGTGGGCGATGTAGTCGTCCAGCGACAGCGGGTCGGTGATGCCGACGCGGGCAAACGTCAGGCGCTCCTGGTGCTTCAGGAACGGGATCTCGTCGGTCGGGCCGTGCGCCAGCGCGTGGGCGCCGCCCGCCAGGAAGCCGGCGTCGAACAGCGCGCCAACATCGTCCTCGGCAACCGGGCCGTAGGCCACGCGGCCGGCTGGGGTCTGCACCTCGACCAGCGGCTCCAGCCAGAACATGCCGCGCGAGCCGTTGCGCACGATGCGCACGTCGGCGCCGCGCCGGGCGGCCTCGGCGGCGATGGCCTGGGCCACCTCGTCGGCGCCCAGCGCCAGCGCGGTGGAGTCGCGGGGGACAAAGACGGTGGTGGTCATGCGCGGACCTCCTCGTCTTCGCGGATGGCGTCCACGAGCCGGTCGAAGCGCCGGGCATCCACGCGGCCGTGCAGCCGCTCGCCGATCATCATCGACGGGCCGGTGGCGCACTGGCCCAGGCAGTAGACCGGCTCCAGCGTGAACTGGCCGTCGGCCGTGGTCTCATGGAAATCGCAGCCCAGCTTGCGGCAGGCGTGCTCGGCCAGCGCATCGGCGCCCACCGACTGGCAGGCCTCCGCGCGGCAGACCTGTACCACGTGGCGGCCGGCCGGCTGCTGGCGGAAATGGTGGTAGAACGTGATCACGCCATGCACCTCGGCGCGCGACAGGTTCAGTGCCTTGGCAATGACCGGCACCGCGTCGGCCGGGATGAAGCCCTGGCTGTCCTGGATGTCGTGCAGGATCGGCAGCAGCGCGCCAGGCATGTCACGCCGGGCCGCGACGATGCGCGCAATCTCGGATGCGGGTACGGGGGTGCCACTGCCGGCTGGCGCCGTGGGGATGGCGGTGTCTGGCATGCTGTCTCCATTCTGTTCTGTCGATCCCGATATCGGCTTTCTTATTCATATTCGGGCACATCACAACGGGCGCTTCGGCCTCTTTGTGCCACTATATGACCGTGTTTTGCCCCGTTCAATATGCTATTTTCCGCATATGCTACGCATCTCGATCCTTCCCCACCTGCAGATCCGCGACGATACCGCCCCGGCACCCGCGCCAGCGCTGGATGTGTCCCGTCTGGTGGCCCTGCTGGGCCTGATCGAATCGACCGGAAACATCGCGCAATCGGCCGAGGCCATGGCGTTGTCATATCGCTACGCCTGGGGCATCCTGCGTGACGCCGAAACCCTGTTCGGCGGGGCGCTGATCGCCAAGACGCGCGGCCGTGGGTCCACGCTGACCCCGCTGGCCCAGCAGCTCGTGTGGGCCAGCAAGCGCATTGCGGCGCGGCTGACGCCTACGCTGGACAGCTTGGCGTCCGAGCTGGAGATCGAACTCAAGAAGCTGATGGCGGCCAGCGACCCGGCCGTGCGCATCCACGCCAGCCACGGATTTGCCGTGGCCGCACTCAGGGATTTCCTTGACGAGCAGAAGGTCCGCCACGACCTGAAGTACTGCGGCAGCCTGGAGGCGGCCGCCGCGCTGTCCGAGGGCGCCTGCGACATCGCCGGCTTCCACGTGCCGATGGGCGAGTTCGAGGAAGAGACGCTGCGCGGCTTCACGCGCTGGCTGCACCCCGGCAAGCATTGCCTGATCCACCTGGCCACGCGCCAGCAGGGGCTGTTCGTGCGCCCCGGCAATCCGCTGCAGATTCATTCGCTGGAAGACCTGACGCGCGCCGACGTGCGCTTTGTCAACCGCCAGCCCGGCTCGGGCACGCGGCTGCTGCTGGACCTGATGCTGGCGCGGCGCGGCATCGACAGCAACGCCATCGAGGGCTTCAGCAACGGGGAATTCACCCATGCCGCCGTGGCCGCCTACATCGGCAGCGGCATGGCCGACGTGGGGTTCGGCGTGGAAACGGCCGCCCGGCGCTTCAACCTGGAGTTCGTGCCGGTGCTCAAGGAGCGCTATTTCTTCGCCCTGGAGACCGAGGCGCTGGACAGCCCCGCGCTGGTCGGGGCCGTGGCCGCCATGAAGAGCGGCAGCTTCCGCGAGCGTGTCAACGCCCTGCCCGGCTACGACGGCGCGCTGACCGGCACGGTCCAGAGCTTTGCCGAAGCGTTCCCGGCCGTGCGGCTCTAGCGGCCGCCGCTGACTGGCGCCCCTTTCCGACGACTCAGTAGACCACCACCGACAGCGACACGCCGGCCGGCACGCGCACCTTGTCGGTGTACACGCCGCTGGTGTTCGGGCTGCGCGGCGCGATGTAGCTGGCGTTGCCCTGCAACATCGACGGCGCGGTGGCCGGCAGCCGGCGCAGCGCCAGGTAGCCCGCCGCCGACGGGTCGATCGCGGGCAGCGTGAGCGTGCCGTCGGTCCATGCGGGATAGCCGTAGCTGCCCGGCGTGCGGCCCAGCGGCATGTTGCTGTTGGTGGTGGCGCGCCAGTTGACCATCGCCTGGTCGAAGCCCCACTCGGGCCGGGACGCGCGAATCGCCTCGTCCAGCACCTGGCGCGAGTTGGCCGTGGGCCGGGCCAGCAGGTCGCGGAAGAACCCCACGCCAAGCTGGCGGTTCAGGAAACCGCCCAGGCTGCCCGACACCGCGTAGCTCTCGCAGGTGGCGCCGAAGCCGGTGAAGACCGTCACGTCGCAGTTGTAGTCGCTGTAGCGGTAGTAGTCGGCCAGGCGGACGTCGCGGATGGGGTTGTAGCTGGTGCTGATGGCGGCGCTGACGAAGTCTTCCATCTGCATGGCCGTCATTTCCTCCAGCCACGTGTCGTAGGCGTAGGTGGCGCCCATGCTGACCTGCCGGCGGTAGAAGTTCTGCATGTGCGTGCCTTCGTGCGCCATGGTGGTCTTGACCGACCGCATGCCGTCGGCGCCGGCCGCCATCGTCTCGCTGTCCAGGTACAGCGAGATGGCCTCGTTGCTGTTCGCTTCCTTGCTTTTCAGGAAGTTGTGCACGCCCCAGAAATAGCCCACGGTGCCGTACGGCTTGCCGTCGCGGTTGAAGTTCAGCACGACGATATCGACCGGCATGCCGGCCGGCAGCATCGACGTGGTGAACGCGTTGGCGCCCCAGAGCTTGCCGCCCAGGCCCACCAGCCGGTCGTAGACCATGCCGCCACCCGCGAACGCGCCGCCCAGTTCGGCCACCATGGCATCGCTCACATTGGCCGCCTCGGCGGTCTCGACCCACAGGTTGACCCGGGTGCCGTCGCTGGCGGCGAGCTGCTTGCGCAGCGTGGCCGGGCGCTGGGTGCCGTCGATGTGGTACCAGTTGCGCGTGGCGCCCTCGCCCATCGCCGTGGTGCCCAGCGACGCCGCCAGCGGTGCCGGCGCCGCCAGCGTGCTGCGCATCGGCTCGCCAGCCGGGCGGGCGGCATCGGCCCAGCCACTGCGGTTGAATTCGCCGATGGCACGGTGCATGGCCTCTTCGTCCGACGTCTCGGTCAGCCCCTGTGGCGAGATCATCTCGGCGGCCACGCGCGACGACAGCCCGCTGGGCATCGCCACCGCGGCGGCGGCCGTGTTGTAGAGCTGGAGCCAGACCGACTTGCCGGCCACGCCCGAGATCGCGTACTGGACGTCGACGGCCGCGCCGCTGCCGTTGGGGTATCCCCAGACGCCGACGTCGGTGCCCGCATAGCTGCTCGATGTGGCCGCGCCGCAGCCGGCACACGCCTGGGACAGGCCGTTGACCAGCAGCGGCTCGGCCGCCGTGGGCGACGTGGGCGCCGGGGCGGCAGACGCCTGGCTGGTCGCGGCGCTGCCGCCGGCATCGTCGCCACCGCCTCCGCCGCAGCCGGCCAGGGCAAGCGCGGCCAGCGCCGCCATACCGGTCAATCCGGCGGGGAATCGGGCGCGTGCACCGGCACGCAGGGTATTGCGACGCATCTTGGGGACTCCAGAAACAAAGCGACCTCCGGGTCGGGCGCAGGCTCGCGTCCGGCGGAGGGCTCTCCCAATAACGACGCAGATGGCGTCAGATTGAGCGGCCGTTAGATCGCTTTGGGCAATCTTTCGATGCAACGGCCGTTTCAATCTGTCGTGAAACGCACGCAGGCTGGCGTGCGTGGGCGCGGGTCAGTAGACCTCGGGGATGTACATGTTGTCGGGCACCGGCTGCCGCGTGTAGTCGGCATGGCGCTCGCGCTGGGGCAGCACGATGCTCGCCTGCGCGGGCTCCACGTAGGGCATCTGCTGGAGCAGGTGGTGGATGCAGTTCAGCCGCGCGCGCTTCTTGTCGACGGCCTGCACGACCCACCAGGGCGCCTCGGGGATGTGGGTCCGCTCCAGCATGACCTCCTTGGCGCGCGTGTAGTCTTCCCAGCGGCGGCGCGACTCCAGGTCCATCGGGCTCAGCTTCCATTGCTTGAGCGGGTCGTGGATGCGGCTCAGGAAGCGCATGTGCTGCTCGTCGTCGGTGATCGAGAACCAGTACTTGATGACCTGGATGCCCGAGCGCACCAGCATGCGCTCGAACTCCGGCACCGAGCGGAAGAATTCCTCGTACTGCTCGTCGGTGCAGAAGCCCATCACGTGCTCCACGCCGGCGCGGTTGTACCAGCTACGGTCGAACAGCACCATCTCGCCGGCCGCCGGCAGGTGCGACACATAGCGCTGGAAGTACCACTGCGTGCGTTCCCGGTCGTTCGGGGCGGGCAGCGCCGCCACGCGGCACACGCGCGGGTTGAGCCGCTGCGTGATGCGCTTGATGACCCCGCCCTTGCCGGCCGCGTCGCGGCCCTCGAACAGGATCACCACCTTGTGGCCCGTGGCCACCACCCAGCTCTGCAGCTTGACCAGTTCGCCCTGCAGGCGGAACAGCTCGCGGAAGTAGCGATGACGCTCGGCGCGCTCGGCCTCGTCGCCGTTGAGATTGCTGTTGTCGCCGGGGCCGCCCGATTCGCCGGCCAGCACGCTCTGCACCAGCGTCGGGTCGCGGTCTTCCAGTTCGAGCTCCAGTTCCTCGTCGTAGTAGTCCGCCACCTCGCGGTGGATGCGGCGGATCAGTTCCTCGTCGTTGTAGTTCATGGCTATCCTCCATTGCACGCGCCGGACGGCGGGCGCCTTGGTGACCGATCGTACGCCCGCCCCGTGGCAATTCGATGAACTGTCATAGAGGCACGATGCATCACATCATGCCGCCTTCCTGCTTGCGGAACGCCCAGCGCCCCGCCAGCACCGTGAAACTGGCCACCAGCACCACCAGCACCCAGAAGCCGTGCGGGTGTTCGGCCAGCGGGATGCCGCCGACGTTCATGCCGAAGAAGCCCGCCACGATGTTGATCGGCAGCGCCAGCACCGTGACCAGCGTCAGCGTGAACAGCGTGCGGTTGGTCTGCTCGTTGAGCTTGGCGGCGATTTCTTCCTGCAGCAGCTTGATCCGCTCCACCAGCGCGGCCAGGTCGCTGAGCACCAGCGAGAACTCCTCGGTCGACTCCCGCAGCTCCTGCAGGTCGCTTTCCTGCAGCCACGCGGGCGGCCGGTTCAGCAGCCGGAACAGCGCGCCGGGCTCGGGCGCCAGCAGCCGCTGCAGCCGCACCAGCCCGCGCCGCATCGACCCCAGGTCCGCCCGGTTCGACTGCAGCCGCTGCGACAGCAACTGATCCTCGATCTGGTCCACGTTGACGCCGGTCTCACGCACGATCTGCACCAGCACGTCGGCCTGGTCCTGCAGCAGGTGCACCACCAGTTTCAGCGGCGAGCCGAACATCTCGCCCCGGCGCACGGCGGCGCGCAAGCGGTCTACCGAGCGCAGCGGGCGGGCCCGGGCGGTGACCACCAGCCGGGAGTCGGCATGGGCCCAGAGTGTCGAAATGTCGGTCGACGTCACCCCAAAGTTGTAGATCACGTCGTTGACCACGGCCAGCAGCGCGTCGTCCTGGCGCTCGATCCGGGTGGAGCGCGAACCCTGCCGCAGTGCCTCGAAATAGTCCTCGGGCAACGCCAGCTGGGCCCGCATCCAGCGTTCGCAGGCGCTGTGCGACAGGTTGAAATGCAGCCAGACGAACGGGCGTTCGCCCTGCGTCGCATCGTCCGGCCCGGCCGCGGGATGGCCGCGCAGCCACGCGGCGGCGGCGTTGGAATCGATCTCGCGCCCGGGCCGCCCCGGCTCGAACAGGAAACCGCTGACCAGCCCGACCGGATCGGAACCATAGCCGGTCTCGACAATGCCCGATTGCATGCATCCTCCCTTCACGTTGCCTCGCGCGACGGTATCACGCCGCCGTGTCGGTTCGTACGGTCAGCCCGCCCCGCGCGCGGCGGCCAGCTTCTTGTAGAACGCGGCGCGGCTGATGCCCACGCGCGCGGCGGCCTCGGCCACGCGGCCGCCACAGGCATCCAGCGCCTGCGCCAGGAACGCAGCCTCGAATTGCGCCATGGCATCGGCGTAGGACAGCGGCGGCGCGGAGGCGGGTGCGGCTGGCAGGACTTCGGCGGCCACGGCGGCCACGGGTGCCAGCGCCGGGACCACCTCGCCCGGTCCGGCCGGCGCCGGCTCCGGTGCCAGCGCCGCCATGGCGGGCCGCCGGGCGCCCAGCAGCGGCGCCAGCGCGGTGGCGTCGACCGAATCCTCGTCGCAAAGCATCACCGCGCGCTCCAGCACGTTGCGCAGCTCGCGCACGTTGCCGGGCCAGTCGTAGTCGGCCAGCAGCCGCAGCGCATCATCCTGCAGGCCAATCGGATGGCGCTCGGCCTTGATGCTCAGTTCCTCGACGATGGCCGACACCAGCGGCAGCAGGTCCGCCCGGCGCGCGCGCAGCGGCGGCAGCTCGATCGTCAGCACGTTGAGCCGGTAATAGAGATCGGCGCGAAAGCGGCCGTCGGCCACCAGCGCCGGCAGGTCGGCCGACGTGGCGGCGATGATCCGCACGTCGCTGCGCACGATCCGGTTCGACCCCAGCGGCTCGAACTCGCGGTCCTGCAGCGCGCGCAGCAGCTTGCTCTGCAGCGCCAGCGGCATGTCGCCGATCTCGTCCAGGAACAGCGTGCCGCCGTCGGCCAGCTCGAACTTGCCAACCCGGCCCTTGCGGTCGACGCCCGTGTAGGCGCCCGGCGCCGCGCCGAAGAATTCGACCTCCAGCAGCGTCTCGGGGATGGCGGCCACGTTGACGGTCACCAGCGGCCGTTCGGCGCGCGCCGAGCCGGCGTGGATGCCGTGGGCCAGCAGTTCCTTGCCCGTGCCGGTCTCGCCCAGCAGCAGCACCGGCGACTCCACCAGCGCCGCGCGCCGCGCCTGGCGCTTGACCTCCTGCGCGGCCGGGCTGGCGCCGACAAAGCTGGCGAACGTGTACTTGGCGCGGCGGGCATGGTCCAGCGAGCGCCGCGCGGCCGCCAGTTCGGCCTGCACGCGCGAGTAGTGCGCAAAGATCGGCGTCAGCGCCTTCAGTTCGTCGAACAGCGCAAAACCCACCGCGCCGATGGTGCGGCCGCTGTCGTCCTTGATCGGCAGCCGCGTCACGATCATCGGCTCGCGGTCGGTTTCCAGCAGGTCCAGCAGGATCGGCTTGCCGGTGGTCACCACCTCGCGCATCAGGCTGTTCGGAATCACCTGCTCGCAGTCGAGCCCGATGGCGTCCTGCGGGTTCGTGAACCCGAAGCGCGCCGCGTAGCGCTTGTTGATCCAGACCACGTGCGCGTGCTCGTCCACCACGAACGTGCCCTCGCTGAAGTTCTCGAACGTGCGGAACAGCGATTCCATGGCCCGCCGGGCCACGTAGTCGTAGTCCAGCAGCAGGGCGCCACCGGGCTCGGCGATCTTTTGCATGCGGGTGTGGGTGTCTCGAAGTGAAGACGCGCAGTGTCTCACAACGGAGACACGGGTGGTTCGCCACCGCTTGCGTTGTCTCAATGTCGAGACAAAAGGGCGTGGGATACACTTCCAGCGCCTTTTCGACAACGTTTTTGGTGTGGCACAGAGCCTGCTACTGAAGCGGCCCCTTGTCATCTGCGCGAGGGAATATCGCATTCGACGGCACGGCCAGGCATCCGCGCTGCTCGACCGCATTCAAGAACAAGCGATGGAGACCCCATGTCCTTTGTAGTAGTGCTCGCCGCACTGGCGTTCCTGATGTTCGCCGCCTACCGCGGCTACAGCGTGATCCTGTTTGCCCCGCTGGCCGCCCTGGGCGCCGTGCTGCTGACCGACCCGTCGGCCGTGGCGCCCGTGTTCTCCGGCATCTTCATGGAGAAGATGGTCGGCTTCGTGAAGCTCTATTTCCCGGTGTTCATGCTCGGCGCCGTGTTCGGCAAGGTCATCGAGCTGTCCGGCTTTTCCGAATCGATCGTCGCCGCCGCCATCCGCTACATCGGCCGCTCGCGCGCCAACGCGGTCATCGTGGCGGTCTGCGCGCTGCTGACCTACGGCGGCGTCTCGCTGTTCGTGGTCGTGTTCGCGGTCTACCCGTTCGCGGCCGAGCTCTACCGCCAGAGCAACATCCCCAAGCGCCTAATGCCGGGCGCCATCGCGCTGGGCGCGTTCTCGTTCACGATGGATTCGCTGCCGGGCACGCCGCAGATCCAGAACATCATCCCGACCACGTTCTTCAACACCACGTCCTGGGCCGCCCCGGTGCTGGGCGTGGCCGGGTCGCTGTTCATCATCATCGTGGGCCTGTCGTACCTGGAATGGCGCCGCCGCGCCGCCGCCGCGCGCGGCGAGGGCTACGGCACCAGCCTCGTCAACGAGCCGCAGCGCATGGAAGGCGGCAAGCTGCCGCCGCCGCTGCTGGCCATCCTGCCGCTGATCGTGGTCGGCGTGTCGAACTTCTGGCTCACGCGGATGATCCCGCTCTGGTACGGCCAGGCCAACAGCGTGTCGCTGCCAGGCCTGTCCAAGCCGGTGGAAACCAAGATCGCCAGCGTGACGGCCATCTGGGCCGTCGAGGGCGCCCTGCTGCTGGGCATCGTCGTCGTGCTGGCCACCGCGTTCGGCGCCGTCAAGGCCCGCTTTGCCGAAGGCACCAAGAGCGCCGTGTCGGGCGCGCTGCTGGCATCGATGAACACCGCCTCGGAATACGGCTTCGGCGGCGTCATCGCCGCGCTGCCGGGCTTCCTGGTGGTCAGCGACGCGCTGCGCAGCATCCCCAACCCGCTGGTCAACGCGGCCGTGTCGGTGAGCACGCTGGCCGGCATCACCGGCTCGGCCTCGGGCGGCATGAGCATCGCGCTGGCGGCCATGTCCGACGTCTTCATCCAGGGCGCGCAGGCCGCGCAGATTCCGCTGGAAGTGCTGCACCGCGTGGTGTCGATGGCCAGCGGCGGCATGGACACCCTGCCGCACAACGGCGCCGTCATCACGCTGCTGGCCGTCACCGGCCTCACGCACCGCGAGTCGTACCGCGACATCTTCGCCATCACGCTGATCAAGACGCTGGCCGTGTTCTTCGTGATCCTGGTGTTCTACCTGACCGGCCTGGTCTGACAAGCAAGGAGGCATCATGGTCAATCTGCAAGGCAAGACCGCGCTGGTCACCGGCTCCACGAGCGGCATCGGGCTGGGCATCGCCCAGTCGCTGGCCCAGGCCGGCGCCAACATCGTCCTGAACGGCTTTGGCGACGTGGACGCCGCGCTGGCGGCCATCGCCGCCACGGGCGCCCAGGCCGTGCACCACCCGGCCGACATGCGCCGCCCCGACGAGATCGAGGCAATGTTCGCGCTGGCGCAGGCGCGCTTTGGCGGCGTGGACATCCTGGTCAACAACGCCGGCATCCAGCACGTGTCGCCCGTGGAGGACTTTCCGGTCCAGAAGTGGGACGACATCATCGCCATCAACCTCAGCTCGGGCTTTCACACCACGCGGCTGGCGCTGCCGGCGATGCGCGCGGCCAACTGGGGCCGGATCGTCAACATCGCGTCGGTCCACGGGCTGGTCGGCTCGGCCGGCAAGTCGGCCTACGTGGCCGCCAAGCACGGGCTGGTGGGCCTGACGAAGGTCACCGCGCTGGAGACGGCCGCCACCGGCATCACCTGCAACGCGATCTGCCCCGGCTTCGTGCTGACGCCGCTGGTGGCCGCCCAGATCGACGCCATCGCACAGCGCGAGAACATCCCGCGCGACGCCGCCCAGGCCCGGCTGCTGTCCGACAAGCAGCCGTCCGGCCAGTTCGTCACCCCCGAACAGCTCGGCGGCCTGGTGCTGATGCTGTGCTCGCCCGCCGGCGACCAGGTGCGCGGCGCGGCATGGGCCATGGACGGCGGCTGGACGGCACAGTAAGCCGCCTGGCACGACCCGATCGGTTCAGGAGCCCCGGCGTTGCCGGGGCTTTTTGCTTGTTGTCGGTCAAGAAGGAATCTGGCGTATTTGTAGCACCCAGTGCTATGGTGTAGGATTCCATGCAACACACCAATAGCAATGCACTTTCACCGGGTCTTTAAAACTAGATGGTTTGCAAAAGCCGCCGAGGCAGGCGGCATTCGCGATGACGATCTGTGCCGGGCCGCCAAGGCCCTCAGCAGCGGCCAAGGCGACAACCTGGGCGGCAACGTCTGGAAAAAGCGCCTGGACGGCAACCGGCGGCGCGGCATCATCCTGAGCAAAGTCGGAAGTTTCTGGATCTATGTTTTCCTTTTCGCCAAGCAGGACCGCGAGAACATCGACGATGCCGAACTCAAGGAATTTCGGAAACTTGCCAAGCTCTATAACGCGATGAAAGCCGCAGACATGGACCGATTGCTGCAATCAAGAGAGCTCGTGGAGATCTGCAATGGGTAAGACGCGCTATAGAAGCGACGCGTTCGAGGCGATTCACAGCGCCGCAAAAGGGCTGCACGACGCCCGGATCATCGACAAGAAGACCATGCGGGAGTTCGACGCATCCTGCATCGAGAAGCCTCCCGAGTTCAAGGCCAGGGACATTGCCAGGCTTCGGCAGACATTCAACGTCAGCCAGAGCGTTTTCGCGGTGTACCTGAACACCAGCACCTCCACGGTGCAGCAATGGGAACGCGGTGACAAGAAGCCCAGCGGCATGGCGGCCAGGCTCCTGCAAATCATAGACAAGCACGGGCTGGGCATCTTCAGCTAACGTCCCCCAAACCGCTCACCCCCTCATACCTAAGCATCGCGCCGGCGATACGCAGGTGTAATGGCTTGACGCCTCCGGGCCTTCCAGAATGAATCCGGGCCGCGATGGGCTGCCGTCATCGGGACGGCGGCGTCGCGGCGCGGCATTGTTATGGAGGCCATGCCATGGACGTCCAGACCATCCGGGAGCGCGCGTATGCCACGCCGCTGTGCAGCCCGGCCTACCCGATGGGACCGTACCGGTTCCTGCAGCGGGAATACCTTGTCATTTCGTACCGCACCGATCCGGACCTGTTGCGCGCGGTGGTGCCCGAGCCGCTGGCGGTGGCCGAGCCCGTCGTCCACTACGAATTCATCCGCATGCCCGATTCCACGGGCTTTGGCGACTACACCGAGTCCGGCCAGGTGATTCCGGTGACCTACCAGGGGCGGCCGGGCAACTACACGCACGCGATGTTCCTGGACGACCATCCGCCGCTGGCGGGCGGCCGCGAGATCTGGGGGTTTCCGAAGAAGCTGGCGAGCCCGCGCCTGTCGATGGAAAAGGACACGCTGGTGGGCACGCTCGACTACGGCCCGGTGCGCGTGGCGACCGGGACGATGGGCTACAAGCACCATTGCATCGCGCCAGACCCGGTGCGCGACGCCCTGGCCGGCACGCCGAACTACCTGCTCAAGATCCTGCCCCATGTCGACGGCACGGCGCGCGTGTGCGAGCTGGTCTGTTTCTTCCTCAAGGACGTGGCCGTGCGGGGCGCCTGGACCGGCCCCGCCGCCCTGTCGCTCTTTCCCCACGCGCTGGCCCCGGTGGCGTCGCTGCCGGTGCTGGAGGTGCTGGGCGCCAGGCACTACGTGGCCGACCTGACGCTGGGCCTCGGCGAAGTCGTGTTCGACTACCTGCAACAGTAAGCCAACCCGTTATCCGGAGAACATCATGAAGCTTCAAGGCAAATCGGCCATCGTCACGGGCGCCGCCAGCGGCATCGGCAAGGCCATCGCGGAACTGCTGGCCCGGGAGGGCGCGGCCGTGGCCGTGGCCGATCTCAACGAGGAGGCGGCCGTCAAGGTGGCCCGCGGGATCGAGGCTGCGGGCGGCCTGGCCATGGGCGTGGCGGGGCGCCATGGCGTTCTGGCCGAGCGTGGGCAGCTCCAGCTCGATGGCCATCTTCACCAGGTCCGCGAACGTGCGCGCGGCCATCTTGCGCATGGCGCGGCTGCGGTGGATCTTGATCGTGACCTCGCTGATGCCGATGCGCCCGGCAATCTGCTTGTTCATCAGCCCCGACACCGCCAGCGCCATCACCTCGCGCTCGCGGGCGCTCAGCGTGGCGTAGCGGGCGCGCAGGTCGTCGCAGCACTGCAGCGCCTGGCGCTTGCAGCGGTCCACGTCGATGGCGCCTGTCACGGCGTCCAGAAAGTCCTGGTCGCGGAACGGCTTGGGCAGGAAGTCGAGCGCGCCGGCCTTCATCGCGCGCACCGTCATCTCGATGTCGCCGTGCCCGGTGATGAACACCACTGGCAGGCCGATGCCGCGCCGGACCATCTCGCGCTGTACCTCCAGCCCGTTGGCGCCGCGCAGCCGCACGTCCAGCACCACGCAGCCGGGCACCGGTTCGATCTGCGCGGCCAGGAACGCGTCGGCCGACAGGAACGACCGCGAGCGGATGCCGACCGAGGCCAGCAGGTCGGCCAGCGCGTGGTTCAGGCCGGGGTCGTCGTCGACGATGTAGACGACCGGTTCGACGGCTTCGCGGCCGCGCGGGGGCTTGGGTGTCATGGCGTGCACGATGGACTCCGGATAACGCTGCAGGCAGGGATGGAACGATGGTGCAACCAGTCTAGAAACCACGCGGCACCGCAACAAGACGCCGCCGGGGGAGGCCGCGTTTCCGTGCGCGCACCAATCGGCCGGGCCGGTGACAACCCCGCGCGGCACGGAAAAAAGGCCGACGCCCCCGGAGGCGGAAGGCGTCGGCCAACGGGACCGAACAAGGTCGCTACATGAAGACGGGGGCAGGCATCGGGATGTGGCCGCCGCGCGGGGCGGCGGGCACGGGATGCGCGCGGCGGGGCCCCGCCTGGGGCCTGCCGGCGTGGGATGGCTTACTGGACCGGCGTCAGGATCGGCGCGCCCTGCTTCTTGATCAGGAACACGACGAACTTGGCCGGCTTGCTCTTGCTGGCGTTGCGACCCACGGTGTGGACGTCGTCCGGGCCTTCGTAGAACGTCTGGCCGGCCTTGAGCGTGACTTCCTTGCCGCCCTTCACGCCCATGACGATGGTGCCTTCCAGCACGTAGATGAAGCCGTGCGCGTCGTGGCGATGCACGGGGTCGTAGCCGCCCGGCGGGTACTCCACGACGATCATCTCGACTTCCTTGCCCGGGTAGTCGGCCAGCGCCTGGCGGGTCAGTTCCGTGACCTTGGCGTCGGTGGGCCCGGCCAGCGCGGGCTGCGCGAAGGCCAGCCCGGCCGCGGCAACCAGCGCCGCGAGCGATGCAAGCGATGCAAAGCGCCTCATGGCATCACTCCAGGCCGGCCTTGTCCAGGCCGAACATCTTGTCGGCCGATCCCGGCACGGTCTGGAACGCCACGTTGAGGCGGTTCCAGGTGTTGATCACGCCGATCTGGAACGTCAGGTCCGACAGTTCCTTTTCCGAGAACTGCGTGCGCACGCGCTCGTACAGGTCGTCGGGCACGCCGTGCGCGGGCAGCTGGGTCAGCGCCTCGGTCCAGGCCAGCGCGGCGCGCTCGCGCGGGGCGAACAGCGTGGATTCGCGCCAGATGGCCACGTGGTGAAGGCGCAGCTCGCGCTCGCCGTGGATCTTGGCCTGCTTGATGTGCATGTCGACGCAGAACGCACAGCCGTTCAGTTGCGAGGCGCGGATTTCCACGAGTTCGCGGATGTGCTGCTCGATCGTCGTCTTCTGGAACAGCCCGCCCAGTTCCACGAGCTTCTTCGACAGTTCCGGGGATTGCTGAAAGTAGTTCAAACGTTGCGACATGTGTCTCTCCTGCAGGTGGATGGGAATGTTGCTCGCCGGGCCCAATTGCACGATCGCGCCAAGGTGGGCACTGCTTGCATCGAATCGTAGTGCGCCCCGTGGGGCGCGGGTAGTGCCGTGTCGGTGCCCAGTCTGTTGCCCTGGGAACACCAATCGGCGGGCGGGTCAGTCGATGACGCAGACAATGCTGTGCATGCCCTCGCGCGCCAGCTTGGCGTACGGGCACAGCCGCTCGGTGTTGCGCACCAGTTCCTCGGCCACGGGCCGTGCCACGCCCGGCATGCGGATGCGGATCTCGGCCACGAGCGCGTAGCCGCCATCCACAGGATCGCGGCCGAAAGACACCTGCGCAGCCACCGTCGCCGGCGTCATGTCGATGCCGGCGCGCCTGGCCAGCAGGCTCAGCGCGCCGTGGAAGCAGGCGGCGTAGCCGGCCGCGAAGAGCTGTTCCGGATTGGTGCCGCTGCCGGGCCCGCCCAGCGCGGCGGGCAGCCGCAGTTCAAGGATCAGGTTGCCGTCGTCGGAGCGCGCCACGCCCGACGCGCGGCCATGCGCGGCCTGGCCGCCGGTCACGGTGACCGTCGTCGTGTACAGCGCGGTGAATCCCTGACCCAGGTAGCGGTCGAGCAACGTCAATGGCGGGGGCTGTAGCCCCTCGTTCTCCATGGAAGTGTCTCCTGGCGGCTATTTCTGCTGGGTGCGGATCCAGTCCTCGTAGCGGATGGTGCCCAGGCGCGCGTCGCCCTCGGGCACGAGCGTGCCTTCCTGCAGCACGGCGCCGAAGTAAGGCGCCGCCGGGTCGCCGCTGACCGTGAGCGGGTTGCCGGTATCGGCCAGGTAGCGCCGCACGATCTCGTGCATGCGAAAGCGCTCGGGGCCGGCGGTCTCGACGATGCCGTTGACGGGCGGCGCCAGCGCGGCGTCGGCCACGGCCTGCGCCACGTCGTCGGAGGCCATCGGCTGGATGTAGGCGGTGGTGATGCGCAGCGTGTCGGCGCCGCCGGCGGACTGCGCGATGGCACCCAGGAATTCCAGGAACTGGGTGGCGCGCACGATGGTGTACGGCACGCCCGCGCCGCGGATCAGCGCTTCCTGGGCGTTCTTGGCGCGGAAGTAGCCGCTCTGTTCGAGCTTGTCGGTGCCCACCACGGACAGCGCCACGTGATGCGACACGCCGGCCACCTTCTCGGCCGCCGCCAGGTTGCGTCCGGACGCCTCGAAGAATTCCAGCACCGCCTTGTCCTCGAACGACGGCGAGTTCGCCACGTCGACCACCACCTGGGCGCCGTTCAGCGCCTGCGCCAGCCCTTCGCCGGTCACCGCGTTGACGCCGCTGGCCGGCGACGCCGCCCGCACCTGATGCCCCTGCGCCTGCAGGCGCGCCACCACTTTCTTGCCGATCAGGCCCGTGCCGCCAATCACTACGATGTTCATGATGTCTCTCTCCATGCTGGGGTGGACCGCGTCCACATACCGGCATGCTAGGTGGCGCCGCCGCGCCGCGCCAGACTGGCGCCGGACGCACCATGTTTCCCAAAAAGCATCAATCGGATCGCGGGCCGGCCGGGGCCGGCGCTAGCGGTTGATCTTGAGGCGGTACTCGCTCGGCGACAGCCCGAAGTGGCGCTGGAACGTCACGCGCATCCGTTCCTCGCTGCCAAAGCCGCAGTCGCGGGCGATCACCTCGATGGGCCGGTCCAGGTCCTGCAGCTGGCGCCGCGCCGCTTCCACGCGAAAGTGCTCCACGCCCTTGGCCGGCGTCCGCCCGGTCTTTTCCTTGTAGACCCTGGCGAAGTTGCGCGGACTCATGCCGACGTGCTCGGCCAGTTGCTCCACGGACAGCTCCGCGCGCGACAGGTTCTGCATGATCCACAGGTGCAGCGATTCGAACACCGGCACCTGGCGGCTCTGCGAGATCAGGATCTCGCTGATCTGTGGCTGGGCGCCGGGCCGCTTCATGTACACGGCCAGTTCCTTGGCCGAGTTCAGCGCCACCTCGTGGCCGTAGTCGGCCTCCACCATCGCCAGCGCCAGGTCGATGCCGGTGGTCACGCCCGCCGACGTCCACAGGTTCTGCTGCCGCACGAAGATGGCGTCCGGGTCCAGGTCGACGGTCGGAAACAGTTCGCGAAAGCGGCCCAGCATGGCCCAGTGCGTGGTGGCGCGCTTGCCGTCGAGCAGGCCCGCGAAGGCCAGCAGGAACGCCCCGCTGCACACCGACGCCATGTTGCGCACCGTGCCGGCCGCGCCGGCCAGCCACCCGATCAGCGCGGTCTCGGTGCGGGCCACTTCGAGGATGGTTGGCGACCCCGGCACGATCACCGTATCGACCATGCGCAGGTCGAACGACGCCAGCGAGACCGAATCGAGCGTGGTGCCCTCCACGGTTGCCACCGGGCCGCCCGCATAGCTGGCCGTATGGCAGCGGTATCCGGCCATGCCGCGCGCCCGCGCGTAGTTCGACGCGGCCCAGAACACGGTCTGGGGTCCGGCAAGGTCGAGCAGGCTGACGTCGGGGTATGCCACGAACAGGACGTTGCGCGGCATGTCTTCAATGTTTCCCGGGGCGGGGGGCGGCTGGTTCGGAAGCATGGCAGGTAAGGCGGTGGACGGTGGATGCTATGACAGCGGGGCAGTCCCGCGCAAGCTTGCGCGCGGTGCGTGACACGGCCGGGGCGGGGCGGCCCCGCCGCGACGCGGCAAACGGTTGGAGGGGCCGCGTGGGCACGGGCAGGGTTGTCATCGTTTTTTGGGCTCCCGTCTGTCAGGTCCGGTGGCGTCGCACGACGGACGGGCATGGGCCGGGCGTCCCCGCGGCACGTGGCGGGTTGTCGGTGCGACAGGACAAATCGGGGAGCGAGTCTAGTGAGCGGCGGGCCCGGTCACAAGCGGCCGGCGCGAGCCACGCCGTTTCCACTTTTGCACCAATCGGCGACGAAATCGCACTGAAGTGCCGCGCCCGGCTGGCCGTCTGGCAGGAAACACGGGAACGCTGTCATTTACGGCATATTAAGCGCTTATTAACATCGAACGCACCGGTCCATACGGGTGTTCGGGGTATGCGGGAAGGTGTCCTGCCGAGCCGGCGGCGTGACCGAAATCAGCGAGAGAAGCAATGAATGACGCAGTTCGCGTGGCGGTGGTGGACCCCAGCGCCTCCGCGCCGGCGCCCCCGGCTGCCGATGCCGATGGCCGCCGCGCGCTGCATGCCGATCGCCTGGCCGTGCTGGGCCGCAGCGTGGCGATGATCGTGCACGACGTGGTGCAGCCGGTGGCGTCCGTCGCCACGCGCGGACAGGGCGCGCTGCGCTGGCTGCGCCAGGATCCGCCCGACGTGGCCCGCGCCATTGCCTCGCTCGAATCGCTGGTGGCCGATGCCGGACGCGCCGGCACCGTGCTGGCGGACCTGCGCGGGCTGGCGTGCCCGCAGGCGCGGCCGCCGCAGCCGGTGCCGCTGGATGGCGTGCTGCGCGACACGCTGCGCTGGCTCGACGACGACCTGCGCCGCCACGGCGTGACGGCGGCGCTGGACCTGCCGGCCGCGCCGCTGCCCGTGCTGGGCGAGCGCGCGGCGCTGCAGCAGCTCTTCGTCAACCTCGTGGTCAACGCGATCGAGGCCATGGCCGGCACCGACGCCGCGCCACGCGCCGCGCGCCCGTTGACCGTCACGCTGCGTGCCGATGGCCACGCGGCCGTGGCGACCATCAGCGACCGGGGCTGCGGCCTTGCCGCGGACGCCCTGCCCCGGCTGTTCGAGCCGTTCCAGACGACCAAGGCGGATGGCATGGGCGTGGGGCTGTCGATCTGCCGGCGCATCGTGGCCGACCACGGCGGCACCATCGACGCCATGGCGCGGCCCGGCGGCGGGACAACCTTCGTGGTGCGCCTGCCCTGCGCCGCCGCGTAGCAGCCCGGCCGCACACACGCCGCCTAGCCGCGGGCCACGCCCGCAAGACTCGCTTACAGGGCATTGCCGCGACGGACGGCGCCCGATTGCATCAGGGGAAAGAATATGGGATCGACACACACCACACCACCGGAATCACCGGATTTACCGGAATCACAGGACTTACCGGAGGCGGCGGAACCGGCGCCGTCACCCGACGCGGCGGACCGCAGTTTCCGGCTCAGCCTGCCGAACCACGCCGACGCGCTGTCGACCAGTTTCGCCGCCAGCTACGCCGGCATCATGGCGTTCATGGCCGTGGCCAGCGAGGGCAGCTTTGCCAAGGCCGGCGAGCGGCTCGGCATCGGCCGCTCGGCCGTCAGCCGCAACGTGCAGAAGCTGGAAACCCAGCTCAGCACGCGGCTGTTCCTGCGCACCACGCGCAGCACGCAGCTCACGCGCGAGGGCCAGCGCTTCTTCGACAACTGCCACCAGGGCGTGACGCACATCGTCGAGGCGATGAACGACATGCTGGAGCTGCGCCAGGGCCCGCCGCGCGGGCTGGTGCGCATCAGCTCGACGGTGGGCTTCGGCCGCAAGGTGGTGGCGCCGCTGCTGGACAAGTTCGTCAAGGTCTACCCGGACATCGCCATCGACCTGCTGCTCGACGACCGGCCCACCGACTTTGCGTCCGAGCAGATCGACGTGGCGTTCCGCAACGGCCGCATCGAGGACTCCAGCATCATCGCCAAGCAGCTGATACCGATGCAGATGGCGCTGTGCGCGGCGCCGTCGTACGTGGCCACCCACGGGCTGCCGCAGACGCTGGACGAACTGGCGCAGCACGAATGCATCAACTTCCGCTTCTCAAGCGGGCGCATCTTCGAATGGGAGTTCAAGGTGGACGGCGTGGTGCGCAAGTACATGCCCCGGGCGCGGATGACGTTCAACGACGCCGACCTGGTGCTGCACGCGGTGCTGGAAGGCTGGGGCATCGCCCAGATGGCCGGCTACCAGATCTGCCAGCCGCTGGCGGACCAGCAGCTCGTGGTGGCGCTGCGCCGGCACGCGCCCGACGACCGCGGCCACTACATCTGCTACCTGAGCCGCCAGCACCTGCCCACGCGCATCCGCGTGTTCATCGACTTCATGACCGACCACATCCGCGCCATGCGGCTGAACTGCCTGACCGATTTCAACCTGCTGGCCGACGAAGACACGGCCGCCCCCGGAGTACTCGCATGACCCTGGCCGCATGGCTCGGCGCCGCTGGCGCCATCGTTCTCTGGGCGTCGTTCGCCACGCTGGTGTCCCGCGCGCCCGACGTGCCGCCGCTGCTGCTGACCGGCCTGGCCCTGTGCGCGGGCAGCCTTACCTGCGTGCACCGGCTGCGCGACTGGCGCGTGCCGCTGCGCACGCTGGCCTTCGGCGTGGCGTGCCTGTTCGTCTACAACGCGGGGCTGGTGATGGCGTTCCGGCTGGCGCCGATCGCCGAGGCCAACCTGATCAACTACCTGTGGCCGCTGATCCTGGTGCTGCTCGGCACGCCGGTCTGGCGCGGCGCCGATGGCGTGGCGAAGATCGCCGGTGCGCTGCTGGGGTTCGGCGGCTGCATCGTGGCGATCCTGTCCGGCCCGGGCGGCGTCGCGTTCAGCCCCGCGTACGCGGCCGGCTACGCGATGGCGCTGCTGGCCGCCGTGGTCTGGGCCGTCTACTCGCTGGGCGCCCGCTGGCTGCCGCCGTTCTCGTCGTGGGCCGTCGGCGGCTTCTGCCTGGGCGCCGGGCTGCTGGCCATCGCCAGCCATCTGGTGCTGGAACCGCCGGCCGCCCTGCCGCTGGCAAGCCTGGGCTGGGTGCTGGCCATCGGCCTGGGCCCGCTCGGCATCGCGTTCGTGCTGTGGGACTACGCCATGCGGCACGGCAACGCGGCGCAGATCGGCGTCCTGGGCTACGGCACCCCGGTGCTGTCGATGCTGGGCCTGGCGCTGGCCGGCCACGTCAGGGACCGCGACTGGTCAATGGTCTTCCTGGCCTGCACGCTGATCGTGGCCGGCGTGGCGCTGGCGTCGACGGGCGCGGTGGCGTGGCGGCGGCGGTTGCGGCAGGTGTCCTGAGGTGCGGATCGGCGGGGCTGCGCAAAGCAAAAAGCCCCGGCTGGCCGGGGCTTTCATGCTGGGCTACAGGTTCGCTCAGGCGAAGTTCTTCGCGGCGAAGTCCCAGTTCACGACGTTCCAGAATGCCTCGACGTACTTCGGGCGGGCATTGCGGTAGTCGATGTAGTAGGCGTGTTCCCACACGTCGCAGGTCAGCAGGGCCTTGGCGTCGGTGGTCAGCGGGGTGGCGGCGTTCGAGGTGGACACCAGGTCCAGCGAGCCGTCGGCCTTCTTGACCAGCCAGGCCCAGCCCGAACCGAAGGTGCCCACGGCCACCTTCGTGAATTCTTCCTTGAACTTGTCGAACGAACCCCACTTGGCGTTGATCGCGTCGGCCAGGGCGCCGGTCGGCTGGCCGCCGCCGTTCGGCTTCATCGATTCCCAGTAGAACGTGTGGTTCCACACCTGGGCCGCGTTGTTGAAGATGCCGCCCGACGACTTCTTGACGATCTCTTCCAGCGACGCGTTCTCGAACTCGGTGCCCTTGATCAGGTTGTTCAGGTTCGTGACGTAGGTCTGGTGATGCTTGTCATGATGGAACTCCAGGGTCTCCTTGGAGATGTGCGGAGCCAGGGCATCATGCGCGTACGGGAGCGGGGGGAGCTTGTGTTCCATTGTTCTGTCTCGGTTTTGGGTGGGGAGAACGGACGATTGTAGGTGACTTGCCAGACCCGCGCAAACGGCCCCGGAAAGCCCCCTGCCCTCATGTTAGTTTCCCCGGCGGCGGGCCGGGGAAGCGCCTGGGGTCGACTGAGAATCAGTCGCAGCAGGGCGCGTCGCGGGGCATCAGAATGTCGCCAGCTTGGCCTGCACGCCGGCGATTTCCACGTCGGCGGTACCGTCCGCCAGATGGGCCTCGACGATGCTGCCCGGGCGCAGTTCGTGCGGCGAGCGCAGCGCCCGGCCGCGCGCATCGAGCAGCACGGCGTAGCCGCGTTCCAGCGTGCGCTGGGGCGCCAGCAGCTCCAGCGCGCCGGCCGCGCGCGCCAGCCGCTGGGTGTCGCGCTCGTGGCGCCGCTCCAGCGCCATGTCCATGCGCGCGGCAAGGCGGTCCAGCGTCTGCTGTTGCAGGGCGGCGTCCGGCTTGCAGGCGCGCCAGCGCATCGCCAGCACGTCGTGGCGGTGGCGCTGCGCCGACACCGTGTCGCGCAATGCCGCCCGCAGGTGTCGCGCCAGATTGTCGACGTGCGCCCGGCGCTCCTGCAACTGGGCCTGCGGGCTGCGCAACTGGCGCGTCAGCCATTGCAGGTGCTGCGCGCGGCGGGCGAGCTGGCGGTCCATGCATTGCGCCAGCGCGTCGCGGGCGCGGCGGGCGGCCTGCAGCAGGTGGTCGCGGTCGGGGCTGACCAGCTCGGCGGCACCGGTGGGCGTCGGCGCGCGCACGTCGGCCACGAAATCGGCAATCGTCACATCGGTCTCGTGGCCCACGCCGGCCACCACGGGCACACGGCTGCGGGCGATGGCGTGGGCCACCACTTCCTCGTTGAACGACCACAGGTCCTCGATGCTGCCGCCGCCGCGGCACAGGATCAGCACGTCGCATTCGGCCCGCTCGCTGGCCACGTCGAGCATCGCCGCGATCTTGTCGGCGGCACCGGCGCCCTGCACCGGCACCGGATAGACGATGACCGGCACGTGCGGCGCGCGCCGCCGCAGCGTGGTCAGCACGTCGCGCATGGCCGCCGCCTGCAGCGACGTGACCACGCCGATCGTGCGCGGATGGCGCGGAATCGGCCGCTTGCGTGCGCCATCGAACAGACCGGCCTGCGCGAGTTTGTCCTTGAGCCGCAGGAACGCCTCGTAGAGGTTGCCCAGGCCGGCGCGGCGCATGGCTTCCACGCCAAGCTGCAACTCGCCGCGCGCCTCGTACATCGACACCACGGCGCGCACCTCCACGGCCTCGCCCTCGCGCGGCGTGAAGTCGACATGCTGGTTGCGGCCGCGGAACATCACGCAGCGGATCTGCGCGCGGGCGTCTTTCAGCGAGAAATACCAGTGGCCGCTGGCCGCGCGCGTGAAGTTCGAGATTTCGCCCCGCACCCACGCCAGCGGAAAGCTGCGTTCGAGCACGCCGGCGATGGCATGGTTCAGTTCGCTGACCGGGATCACGTCGCGCGTGCGCGAAGGCGCCTGGGACGGCGCAAAACGCGAAAGGTTCTCGTTCTCTGGCATGGGGCACGGCCGCGCAGGCGGCGTGGGATGGACATGTCCACAGCATAACCGCTATGTCAAGAGGCATCGCGCGGTGCACACGGCCGGCCCCGGAATCCGCATGAATCCGTACAAGCCTTTGATTCTGTTGAAGATTCGCCCCGGTCCAAAAAACAGGCAATGTAAGAGAAAACCTTACGCGTCAACGACTTACCAAAATCCGGGGACGCTTGTTCACAAAGTTATCCACAGAAGCTTTGGATAATGGATTTGTCAAGCGTCGGATCTGTGGACAACGTATACGTGACAGGCCAGAGCCGGCTGTGGTAACGGCCTGGGGCCCCGGATTGTCGACCGCGACGCACAAGGCACGTGAGCCTACGTTTGCACAAAATTTAGGCAGAAACGTATACGTCGTTATGGATCAACGGCTTAGCCCGCTTCTCCCCGGTTTATCCACAACCGATCCACAATCCTTTCCTGCTCCGGTGTGGAAAGCGTCGCCCCGCCAGCAGGCTGTCTGGCGCCCGGATCGCGGCGTGCGGTTGCCCAATAATTAGGCACGGAAGATCTTTCCCTTTCGGATCAACGGTTTACGTAGAATCTTCAAAGGCTTTCCACAGCCCGTCCACAGCCGTGTCCCGTGCGGATGTGGAAAGCTGCCCCATTCAGGGGCCGGGAGCGCCCGCAGACCGTCCGCAAACCCTGTTCGACAAGGAAAGCAGGCGCCACATGGCCGCTTTGCCCCGCTTGCCCAAAAAACAGGCAATCGACCCGGGGCCCTTTGCAATCAACGGTTTACGCGACCTTTCCGAAGGCTGTCCACAACCGGTCCACAATCCTGTCCCGGTTATGTGTGGAAAGCCGCAGACAGCGGCCGGTGTGCGTGGCTTGCCGCGCTGGCGGCGGGCGGGTTAGAGTGGCGCCTGCAATTTTTCGAGCATCGCCGGTGCGGCGCGCGTTGGGCGCGACCCGCATCAAAGGCTGCCACGTCGTTCGTGCTTCAAGCCGTCCATTTCGGGTCTGTCGTCTACGTAGAATTTCGGGGGTCCACGTGTTTTCCATCATTCAAGCGGCCGGCTGGCCGATCTGGCCGCTGCTGCTGGCCTCGGTCATCGCGCTGGCGCTGATCGTCGAACGCTTCATCTCCCTCAAGCGCAGCAAGATCCTGCCGCCGCGGCTGTACGAGGAGGCGCTTTCCGCCGCCCAGCAGCGCAAGGCCACGCCCGAGGTGGTCAACACGCTCGAAAAGAATTCGCCGCTGGGCCGCGTGCTGGCCGCCGGCCTGCGCCACGTGGTGCTGCAGCCGCAGACGTCGCGCGACGCCGCCAAGGATGTGGTGGAAGAAGCCGGCCGGGTGGTGGCGCACGACCTGGAGCGCTACCTGAACGCGCTGGGCACGATTGCGTCGGTGGCGCCGCTGATGGGCCTGCTGGGCACCGTGATCGGCATGATCGAGATCTTCGGCAGCCAGGGCGGCACCGGCGCCAACCCCGAACAGCTGGCGCACGGCATCTCGGTGGCGCTCTACAACACGGCCTTCGGCCTGATCGTGGCGATTCCGGCCCTGATCTTCTGGCGCTACTTCCGCCGGCTCGTGGACGACTACGTGGCCGAGCTGGAATTCCGCGCCACCGCGTTCCTGGACGCCATCCTGCCGCAGCGGCGGGCCTGACGCGGCCGGGAGCACGCCATGCGTTTCCGTTCCCGCCAGCGGCGCGAGGAGCCCGAGATCAACCTGATCCCGCTCATCGACGTGCTGCTCGTGATCCTGATCTTCCTGATGATCACGACCACGTACTCGCGCTTCACCGAGCTGCAGATCCAGCTGCCCACCGCCGATGCCGACCGCGCGCAGCAGCATCCGACCGAGATCGTCGTCTCGGTGTCGGCGCGCGGCGTCTATTCCGTCAACAAGCAGGTGCTGGAGCAGAAGGACGTGACCAGCCTGGCCGACCAGCTGCGCAGCGCCGCCGGCCCGGCCGGCAGCGGCCAGCAGCCCGTGGTAATCGTCAATGCCGACGCCCAGGCCACCCACCAGGCCGTGATCAACGTGATGGAGGCCGCGCGCGTGGCCGGCCTGTCGCGGCTGACCTTCGCCACGCAGAGTTCGCAGCCGCGCTAGCCGGCGGCCAGGGCGGGCGCCACGCTTGGGCGCGTGCGCCGCGCCATGCATAATGTCCGCATTCGGCCGGCGCCGCCCATCCAGCCCTGGACGGCGGCCCGGCCTGCTTCCCTCCCTTTCATGCCCGCACCCCGACACGCCCTTGCCGACTTCGTCACCGCCCAGTGGCAGCGCCGCGGCTGGTTTGCCTGGCTGATGTGGCCGCTGTCGCTGCTGTTCGGCCTGGTGGCGCGCATCCGCCGCCATGGTTACCAGCGCGGCTGGTTCCAGTCCACGCGGCTGCCGATGCCGGTGATCGTCGTCGGCAACGTCACCGTGGGCGGCACCGGCAAGACGCCCGCCGTCATCGCGCTGGCCCATGCGCTGTCGGAAGCGGGCCTGCGCCCGGGCGTGGTCTCGCGCGGCTACGGGGTGACGCTCACGCATCCGCGCCGGGTCAAGCCGACGTCCAAGGCTTCTGACGTGGGCGACGAACCGCTGCTGATTGCGCGCGCCACCGACGTGCCGGTCTGGGTCTTTCCGGACCGGGCGCTGTGCGCGCAGACCATGCTGGTGTCGCATCCGGGCGTCAACGTGCTGCTGCTCGACGATGGATTGCAGCACTACCGGCTGCAGCGCGACTTCGAGATCGTCATGTTCGACGCGCGCATGGGCGGCAACGGCATGCTGCTGCCGGCCGGGCCGCTGCGCGAGCCGCTGGACCGCCCGCGCGACGCCACGCTGATCAACGACCCGCACTTCCGCGCCACGCCCGACAAGCCCGACGTCTACGGCATGCGGCTGGAACTGGCCGATGCCTGGCAGCTTGCCGACCCCACGATGGCGCGCCCGGTGGCGCGGTTCGCGGGCCAGCGCGTGCTGGCCGCGGCCGGCATCGGCAATCCGGAACGCTTCTTCGCCAGCCTGCGCGCGGCGGGCCTGACGTCGATCGCCACGCTGCCGCTGCCGGACCACTACGACTTTGCCGCCGACCCGTTCGCGGACAACGACGCCGCGCTGCACGCCGACGTGATCCTGATCACCGAGAAGGATGCCGTAAAATGCGAGCGCTTTGACGACCCGAGGATCTGGGTCGTCCCCACCACGCCCGTGATCGACGCGGGCCTGATCGATAAAATCCGCCGCGCCGTGCTGGCGCGCAACCCGGCCGTCGCCACGCCCGTCACCACGGGACAATCCGCTGCCAGCGGCACGACGACCGGGCTCGACAAGGAACACCAGGATGGACAACCGGCTGCTTGAAATCCTCGTCTGCCCGCTCTGCAAGGGCAAGCTGGAATACGACCGCGCCGCCCAGGAACTGATCTGCCACGCCGACAAGCTGGCCTATCCGATCCGCGACGGCATTCCGGTCATGCTGGCCGACGAGGCCCGCCAGTCGGTGCCCGGCCGCGTGGTGCCCGTGGAGCCGTCCGGCAACTGAGCCCGCGCCCCCCGCCCCTTCCGTCTTCCGCCCTCCCGCGCATCATGAGCATTCCCGCATTCACCGTCGTCATTCCGGCGCGGCTGGCCTCCACGCGGCTGCCGAACAAGCCGCTGGCCGACATCGGCGGCCATCCGATGGTCGTCCGCGTGGCCGAGCGGGCGCACGCGTCGTCGGCCCGGCGCACCGTGGTGGCCACCGACGCCCCCGAGGTGGCCGCGGCCTGCGCGGCGCATGCCGTCGAGGCCGTCATCACGCGGGCCGATCACCCCTCGGGCACCGATCGCCTGTCGGAAGTCGCCACGCTGCTCGGGCTCGATGACGACGCCATCGTGGTCAACGTGCAGGGCGACGAGCCGCTGATCGATCCGAACCTGATCGACGCCGTGGCGCTGCACCTGGCCGCGCACCCGGACTGCGCCATCGCCACCGCCGCCCATCCGCTGGACGACGTGGCCGAGGTCTTCAATCCCAACGTGGTGAAGGTGGTGTGCGACAACGCGGGCCGGGCGCTGTATTTCTCGCGCGCGCCGATCCCGTGGGCGCGCGACGCCTGGTCGGCGGTGCCCACGCAGCCGGCCGCGTCGGCCAGCGTGCCGCTGCCGGACATGCCCGTGCTGCGCCATATCGGCCTGTACGCCTACCGCGCGGGCTTCCTGCGCCGCTTCCCGACGCTGGCGATCTCGCCGGTGGAACAGGTGGAGGCGCTGGAACAGCTGCGCGCGATGTGGCATGGCGAGCGCATCGGCGTGATGGTCACGGCCGCCGCCCCGGCACCGGGCGTGGACACCCCGGCCGACCTGGAACGCGTGCGCGCGCTGTGGACGCAGGGCATGGCGCAGGAAGGCCCCTGACGGCGGCTGCCGTAGACCCCGGTTTCACGCCGGGGTTCATACTGCTGCAACCTGGACGAAGGCCGAACCGGCATCGCCCGTGGCATAATGCCTGCCGATACAGAGCCCGCAGACCGTGAGAGGCACGGCTGCAAAGGCTCGGTGGGGAGATAGAGAGATCGAGCCAGCCCGGATGCGCGTTGCCGCCGCGCCGGGCGCCGCATGAGCGGACGCCGGCACATGCCTGGGCACGCGCCCTACGGCACGCACCGCGTAAGTCCCGCGTCAAGTTGCGGCGGTACCCTCCTTCCATACCCCCCCGCCAGACCGAATTCAAATACCTTGAGGACCCGTAAATGCGTTTGATCCTGTTGGGCGCGCCTGGCGCCGGCAAAGGCACGCAAGCCAAGTTCATCTGCGAGAAGTTCGGTATTCCGCAGATCTCCACCGGCGACATGCTGCGCGCCGCCGTGAAGGCCGGCACGCCGCTGGGCATCGAAGCCAAGAAAGTGATGGACGCGGGCGGCCTGGTGTCCGATGACATCATTATCGGCCTGGTGAAGGACCGCCTTAAGCAGCCCGACTGCGAAAAGGGCTACCTGTTCGACGGCTTTCCGCGCACGATCCCGCAGGCCGAGGCCATGAAGGAAGCCGGCGTGGCCATCGACTACGTGCTGGAGATCGACGTGCCGTTCGACGCGATCATCGAGCGCATGAGCGGCCGCCGCGTGCACGTGGCGTCGGGCCGCACGTACCACGTCCGCTACAACCCGCCCAAGGTGGAAAACGTCGACGACGAGACCGGCGAGCCGCTGATCCAGCGCGACGACGACAAGGAAGAGACCGTGCGCAAGCGCCTGGACGTCTACTCGCAGCAGACGCGCCCGCTGGTGGACTACTACTCGGGCTGGGCCGCCAAGGGCGACGCCTCGGCCAAGGTGGCGCCGCCGCAGTACCGCAAGATCTCGGGCGTCGGCGACGTCGACAAGATCACCGCCAGCGTGTTCGAGGCGCTGAAGTAATCCCGGCGCATCCCCGCCCGTGACAAACGGCTCAGCTTCGGCTGGGCCGTTTTGCTTTCCGGCCGGGCTCCGTATCGATGCGGGTTCCGCCGCCCGGCGATTTACGTTAACGTAAACGGCATGCGATGCGGGACCCCCACAACACGCAACAACGAACTAGGAGACGGACGGATGGACATCCAGGGCAACGTATTCATCGTGACCGGTGGCGCCTCGGGGCTGGGCGAAGGCACGGCGCGGATGCTGGCCAAGGCCGGCGGCAAGGTGGTCATCGCCGACCTGAACGAGGCGGCCGGCACGGCGCTGGCGCAGGAACTGGGCGGCCAGTTTGTCCGGTGCGATGTCAGCGCCGAGGCCGACGGCCAGGCGGCGGTGGACGCGGCCGTGAAGCTGGGCCGGCTGGCCGGGCTGGTCAACTGCGCGGGCATTGCCGTGGCGTCGAAGACGGTGGGCAAGAACGGCCCGCACCCGCTGGACGCGTTCGAGAAGACGATCCGCGTGAACCTGATCGGCACGTTCAACATGATCCGGCTGGCGGCGGCGGCCATGGTGCAGAACACGCCCGACGCCGAGGGCGAGCGCGGCGTGATCATCAATACCGCGTCGGTGGCTGCGTTCGATGGGCAGATCGGCCAGGCCGCCTATGCGGCGTCGAAAGGTGGCGTGGTCGGCATGACGCTGGCCATCGCCCGCGACCTGGCCCGCGACGGCGTGCGCTGCATGACCATCGCGCCGGGCCTGTTCGAGACGCCGATGCTGCTGGGCATGCCGCCCGAAGTGCAGGACGCGCTGGGCAAGATGGTGCCGTTCCCGCCGCGCCTGGGGCGCCCGGCCGAGTTTGCGCGGCTGGCGCAGGCCATTATCGGCAATACGATGATGAACGGCGAGGTGATCCGGCTGGACGGCGCGATCCGGATGCAGCCGAAGTAAGGCTGGATACCGCCAGGGACTAGCTGATCAGCCCGCCGCCTCGGCGGGGATCGGCAGGTTCCGGACCAGCTCCCAGACCGCCGCGGCGGCCGGCGACAGCGAGCGGTCCTCGCGGCGGACCATGACGATGCTGCGCTCCTCGCGCGGCGTCAGCGGGCGGGACACCAGCGGCGACGCTTCCGGCAGGGGCAGCGAGAACGACGGCAGCACCGACGCCCCGATGCCCGCCTCCACCATGCCGAACACGCTGGCCGAGTGGCCCAGCTCCTGCACCACCTGCGGCGCCACGCCGTGGCGCGCCAGAATCCGGTCGATCAGCGGCCGGCTGCCCGACGCAAAGTCCAGCAGCACCAGCCGCTCGCCATGCAGCGCGCTCCACGGCACCGATTCGGCCTGCGCCAGCGGATGGTCGCGCCGGCAGACGAAGCAGAACGGATCGGTCGCCAGCGGCGCGATGGTCAGCCCCTCGCGCGCCAGCGGATCGATCAGCACCCCGAAGTCCACCGCGCCGGCCCGGATCTGCTCCAGGCCGTCGGCCTGGACGTTGTCGCGCACGAACAGCCGGATCTCCGGGTACTGGCTGGCGCAGGCCGACACGTACAGCGGCATCAGCCGCGCCGAGATCGTCGGCGCACTGGCTATCACCACCCTCCCCCGATAGCGCTCGCCTAATTGGCGGGTTTCTTCGAGCGTGTCATCGAGCTGGCCCAAAAGTCGCTCCAGTGCCGGGACGAGCGCGGTGCCGGCATCGGTCAGCACCACCTCGCGGGTCGTGCGATCGAGCAGCCGGACGCCCAGCGCGTCTTCCAGCTCGGCCACACCACGGCTCACGGCCGGCTGGGTGAGTCCCACGGCGTCCGCCGCCCGGCTGAAGCTGCCGTGCGCCGCCACCGCCAGAAAGACCCTTAATTGCCGCAGTGTGTAATTCATGCAACGAAGCGATAGATGGATGCAATAAATGAATTTGCATTCTAAGCAAGACAAGCGTCCAATACCAAGCGGAAACCCTTAAGCACTATCCCCGATGTCTGCCCTCCTAGCTCCTTTCAAGAAAGCCTACGACCTGATCGACGGGTTCGTTCTGATCATGCTGTGCGCCATCGCCGTGGCGCTGCTCGCGCCCGAGATCGGCGCCGGCGACGGCCCGCTCCACCTTGGCATCGTCACCAACCTGGGTGTCGCGCTGGTCTTCTTCCTGCACGGTGCCGCGCTGTCGCGCGAAAAGCTGGTAGCCGGGGCCAAGCACTGGCGGCTGCACACGTTCGTGCAGGCGTTCACCTATGTGGTGTTCCCGATCGTGGGTGCACTGCTGATGCTGTCGCTGCGCAACACGCTGCCGCCGGAGCTGCTGCTGGGCGTGTTCTACCTGTGCGCGCTGCCGTCCACGGTGTCGTCGTCGGTCGCCATGACGTCGATGGCGCGCGGCAATGTGCCCGGCGCCATCTTCAACGCCACCATCTCGGGCCTGATCGGCATGGCACTGACTCCGCTGCTGATGGGCCTGGTGATCAGCGCCAGCGGCGCGTCGATGCCGCTGGGCCGCGCGCTGATGGGCGTGGCGCTGCAACTGCTGCTGCCGTTCGCGCTGGGCCAGGCGTTCCGGCCGCTGATCGGCAACTGGCTGGCCAGGAAGAAGCAGATCACCAACAAGATCGACCGCGGCGTGATCGTACTGATCGTGTATTCGTCGTTTTGCGATGCCACCGCTGCGGGCCTGTGGCATCAGTATTCGTGGCAGACCATCGGCGCCGTGATGGGCATCGCCGCCATCCTGCTGTTCGTGATCCTGGGCACGACCACGTTCACGGCGCGCCGGCTGGGCTTCTCGGTGGAAGACGAGATCACGGCGGTGTTCTGCGGCTCCAAGAAGAGCCTGGCCAACGGCATCCCGATGGCCAAGATCCTGTTCGCCGGCCACCCGGCGCTGGGCCTGCTGGTGCTGCCGCTGATGGTCTACCACCAGCTCCAGCTGATCGTCTGCTCGGTGCTGGCCGCCCGCTACGCCAGCCGCGACGACGTGAAGGAAGCCCGCAACACGGTACGGGCCTGAGCGGTCCCGCCCATGAAAAAACCGGCGCCCAGGCGCCGGTTTTTGTTTGGTGGTGCGGGTGTTGTGGCGCCGCCTACACCGACGGATTCCGCGACAGCGGCGGGTTCTTGGCGAAGTAAGCCTTGATGCCGCGCAGGATGGCGTTGGCCAGTTGTTCCTGGTGGGCGTCGTCGTTGAGCTTGCGCTCTTCCTCGGGGTTCGAGATGAAGGCGGTCTCGATCAGGATCGACGGAATGTCCGGCGCCTTGAGCACCGCAAACCCGGCCTGTTCGACGCTGCCCTTGTGCAGCTTGTTGATGCCGCCGATCTCGGCCAGCACCGACTTGCCCACCTGCATGCTGTCGTTGATCTGGGCCGTGGTCGACAGGTCCAGCAGCACGCGCGACACCTGGGCGTCCTTGTTGCCCATGTTGGTGCCGCCGATCAGGTCGGCGTTGTTTTCCTTGTTGGCCAGCCAGCGCGCGGCGGAGCTCGACGCGCCGCGCTCGGACAGCGCGAAGACCGACGCCCCGCGCGCCTCGGGCGAGACGAACGCGTCGGCGTGGATCGACACGAACAGGTCCGCCTGCACGCGCCGGGCCTTCTGCACGCGCACGTTCAGCGGCACGAAGAAGTCCGAGTCGCGCGTCATCATCGCGCGCATGTTCGGTTCGTTGTCGATCTTCTTGCGCAGCCGGGTGGCAATCTGCAGCACCACGTCCTTCTCGCGCGATCCGGCCGCGCCGATGGCGCCAGGGTCCTCGCCGCCGTGGCCGGGGTCCAGCGCCACGGTCAGCAGCCGGCGCATCTTGAACTGGCTGGGCGGCGGCACGTTGGTCTGGGCCAGCGGCGGCGGCGCGGGCGGCGCGGACGGCTTGTCCGGTGCCGACGGCTTCGGCCTCACGGTCGCCACCACGGGCGGCGGCGGCGCGGTGGTGGCCGGCGGCAACTGGTCGCGGTCCTCGAACTTGCGCACGATGGCGCCGATGGCGTCTTCCTCGGCCCCGGCGGGCGCGCCCGCGATGGCGGCGTCGGTGCCCGCGGGCGGCGGATTCGACGCAAAGCGACGCTGCTTGTCCTCGGTGTCGCGCACGAGCTTCCAGAGCGGGTCGGGCGGATTCACCGGATACAGGTCGAACACGAGCCGGTTCTTGTACTCGGCGATCGGCAGCAGCGTGAACACCTGCGGCGAGACGTCTTCCTTCAGGTCGAACACCATCCGCACCACGCGCGGCCGGTTCTGGCCCACGCGCACCGACTGGATGTAGGGGTCGTTCGGCGTGATCTTGGCCACCAGCTCGCGCAGCGTCGGCGACAGGTCGAGCCCGTCGATGTCGACCACCAGCCGGTCCGGGTTGCGGATCATCTGGTGCACGGCCACGAGCTTCTCGTCGGACTCGATGGTGACCCGGGTGTAGTCCTCGGCCGGCCAGACGCGCACGGCCACGATGCCGGCGCCGAACGCGATCTGCGGGCCCGCGAGCGACAGGACGACCGTTCCGGCGCCCACCTTCAGGGCCTGCGCCATCCATTTCCGGCGGGCCTGCAGCAGGCCGTCGGGTCCATCGGGTCGGTCAGTGGCAAGTCGCTTGATCAGCATGCGTTCAGCAGGATAAGTCCAGTGGGAGTATAGGCGCGCAACGTCGCCATGCGGCGATCCGCGTCGTCATCGGCACCGTTATCGGCACGATTGTCGCCAGAATGCAGCACGCGGCTGTCCGGTTGGAGCCACACGTGCAGGTCCGGTTCCCCGAGCAGGCGCCCGGCCTTCTCGGGCCATTCCACCAGGTTGAAGGCCGGCTCGGCAAAACAGTCCCGGAAACCGGCGTCGATCCACTCCTCGGGATCGGCAAAGCGGTACAGGTCGAAGTGGTAGACGGTCAGCGCCGAGCCATCGGCGCGCTGCACCGGATACGGCTCGCACAGCGTGTAGGTGGGGCTGCGGACCTTGCCGGCGTGGCCCAGCGCGCGCAGCACGGCCCGGGACAGCGTGGTCTTGCCGGCGCCCAGGTCGCCGGAAAGCTGCACGTGCACCGTGCGCGGCGGCATGGCGCGCACGGCCCCGGCCAGCGCGGCGCCCAGCCGGCCGGTGGCGGCTTCGTCGGGCAGCGGGAGGATGCGTTCTTCAAGCAGGGGCATTGCGTACAATTCAGGGATGATCGACCGTGCAGTGCCCGCCCCCACCCCGCCGAGCCGCGGGAATCCGCCCGCGCAAGACGCCGTCCCGACGCCCGCCGCCACCGCCCCCGTCATCGGGCAGGCGGCGCTGGACTCGCTCGCGGTGGCGTTGCGCGGGTGGGGACGCGAGCTGGGTTTCGACGAGATCCGGGTGGCCGACGTCGACCTGCGGCACGCCGAGGCGGGCCTGCTCGCGTGGTTGCAGGCGGGCTGCCACGGCGACATGGATTATATGGCGAACCACGGCACACGGCGCGCGCGGCCGCATGAACTGGTGCCGGGCACGGTGCGCGCCATCGTCGCACGGATGCCCTATCTGCCGGCCGACGGCCCCGCCGACTGGCGGCGCCACGAGCTGGCCCGGCTGGACGATCCGGCCACGGCCGTCGTCTCGCTGTACGCGCGCGGCCGGGACTATCACAAGGTGCTGCGCAACCGGCTGCAGCAACTGGCGGCCCGCATCGAGACCGAGATCGGCAGGTTCGGGTATCGCGTGTTCACCGACTCGGCGCCGGTGATGGAGGTGGCGCTGGCCAGCCAGGGCGGGCTGGGCTGGCGCGGCAAGCATACGCTGCTGCTGGACCGCGACGGCGGGTCGATGTTCTTCCTGGGCGAGATCCTGGTCGATATCCCGCTGCCGGCGGACCCGGCCGAAGTCCCGCACTGCGGAAGCTGCCGCCGCTGCATCGATATCTGCCCCACCGGCGCTATCCTGGAGCCATACCGGCTGGACGCGCGCCGCTGCATCTCGTACCTGACCATCGAGCACAAGGGGCCGATTCCCGAGCCGCTGCGCGCGCCGATGGGCAACCGCGTCTATGGCTGCGACGACTGCCAGCTGGCCTGCCCGTGGAACAAGTTCGCGCACCGTGCCACGCTGCCCGATTTCGACGTCCGCAACGGCTTTGACGCGCCGGACATGGTCGACCTGTTCGGCTGGACGGAAGCCGAGTTCAACCAGCGGCTGGAAGGCAGCCCGATCCGGCGCATCGGCCACGAACGCTGGCTGCGCAACCTGGCCGTGGGGCTGGGCAACAGCCTGCGGCGGGCGGCGGCGGACGATCCGGCGCTGGCCGCGCGCATCCGCGCCGCGCTGCGGGCCTGCCAGGACACGGCCACGCCGCTGGTGCGCGAGCATGTCGACTGGGCGCTGGCCCAGGACCCCGCCGCAGACTGATCGACTAGCTGACCAGCGAGAGCCAGACCGGCGTGGTAACCACGGCCGCGACGGTCATCGCCGAGATGGTGGCCGCCACCATCGGCCCGTTGCCGCCCATGCGCACGGCCAGGATGTAGGCGCTGGACGCGGTCGGCAGCGCGGCGTAGACCACCACGATCTCGTACTGCAGCGTGGTCAGCGGCAGGTGGCGCCCGGCCAGCCAGGCGAAGCACGGCATGGCCAGCAGCTTGACGGCCGTCCACCACGCCATCGGCCCCACTGCCCCCGTGGCGCCGCTCAGTTGCAGCCCGGCGCCCACCGTCATCAGGCCCAGCGCCGTGGACGCCGAGCCCAGGCGGCCCAGCGTCATGCCGACCACCTCGGGCGGATGCAGGCCCAGCAGGTTGGTCGCCAGCCCGATGGCCGTGGCCAGGATCAGCGGGTTGCGCGCCAGTTCGCGCAGCAGCCGGGCCTCGCCCTGCCGGGCCAGCGCCCAGACCGCCGCCACGTTGCAGATGGGCACGGTGATGCCGACGACCAGCGCCATCAGCGCCAGCCCCTCGCCACCGCCGATGCGGGACGCCAGCGCCAGGCCGATATAGGAATTGAAACGGAACGCGGTCTGGAAGCCCGAGGCGAAGTCCACCGGGTCGGGCCGCAGGACGAACCTGACCAGGAAGCCGGTGACCATGCCGAAGGCCATCGTGGCCAGCGCCAGGCCCAGCATGGCGGAGGTGGTGGAGAAATCGAACCGCGCACTGTTGGTCGACTGCAACAGCAGCGCGGGAAACAGGACGAAATAGACCAGGCGCTCGACGCCAGCCCAGAACGTGCGGTCAAACGGGGTATATCGGACCAGCAGCCAGCCGATCAGGATCAGGCTGAAGTCCGGCACGAGCAGCAGGGCGGCAGACATGTCTCGAATGTTGTCGTTATCGTCCGGCCCGACGGCAGGCTTCGTCAAAAGTGAAGCCTAGGGCAGATACGGATGGGTATTTTTTCAGATTTCATGCACGATGGCACGCTGAATTTGCCTTGCCCTCGGTTTTGCACCGCCCGCCGCAACCGCCTGTCGCACCATGAAGTCCGAGCCGTCTTCGTCCCGCCGCGCCCTGCTTTCCCGCCGCCTTGCCGTTTCGCTGTGCGCGTCGCTGGCGTTCGGCCTGCTGCTGCCGGCGGCATCGGCCATGGAGATCGAGGGCGTGCGGTTCGACGACATGGCGCGCCTGGGCGGCAAGCAGTTGCCGCTGAACGGCACCGGGCTGCGGCAGGTGTTCGTGATCAAGGGCTACGCGGCGGCGCTGTACCTGCCCGAGCGGGCGCGCAACGCCACGGTGGCGCTGGGGTCCCCCGGGCCGAAGCGGCTGCAGATCCGGCCGCTGCGCGAGGTGGAATCGGCCCAGTTCGTGAAGGCCCTCAACGAAGGGCTGCGCGAGAACCATTCCGAGCTGCAGTTGCAGCTTCTGTCAGACCGGGTGCTGCTGCTGGAACGCACGATGACCCAGTTGGGCACGGCGCAGCGCGGCGACATCATCAATTTCGACTTCACCCCCGATGGCGGCACCGCGGTCACGCTGAATGGCATTCCGCGCGGCCAGGCCATCCCGGGCGAAGATTTCTATCAGGCCGTGCTGCGGATCTTCCTGGGCGAACACCCGGTGGACCGCAACCTGAAGCGCGGCCTGCTGGGCGGCTGATCCAAGCACGCCGGCGCCTCACGCCATCCGTGGCGCCGGTGATTCATGACCTCCCCGGGCGACCTGCCCGGCTTTTACGACGGGAGACCCTCATCCATGCAAGCTGTAAAGACCGCACTGACCCTGGCCATCGCGGCCACCGCGTCCGTGGCATCGATTGCGCACGCGCAGAGCAACTACCCTAGCAAGCCCATCCGCCTGATCATCCCGTTCGCGCCGGGCGGCACGACCGACATCGTCGGCCGTGGCGTGGCCGACCAGATGAGCCGCATCCTGGGCCAGCCGGTGGTGGTGGAAAACCGCGCTGGCGGGGGCGGCTCGATTGGCGCCGACGCCATCGCCAAGTCGGCCCCGGACGGCTACACGATCGGCATCTCCACGGTGTCGACCATGGCCGTCAACCCGGCCTGCAACCCCAAGCTGTCGTACGACCCGATCAAGGACTTCAAGCCCATCGCCAACGTGGCGAACGTGGCCAACGTGATCGCGGTGAACCCGAGCTTCCCGGCCAAGGACTACAAGGAATTCCTGGCCGTGCTGAAGGCCAATCCGGGCAAGTACTCGTACGCGTCGTCGGGCACCTGCGGCTTCGGCCACATGCTGGGCGAGCAGTTCAAGGTGTCGACCAAGACCTTCATGGTCCACATTCCGTACCGTGGCGCGGGCCCGGCGCTGAACGACGTGCTGGCCGGCCAGGTGCCGATCATGGTCGACAACCTGCCGTCGTCGATGCCGTACATCAAGGCCGGCAAGCTGCGCCCGATCGTGGTGGCCTGGAACAAGCGCGTGGAGGGCCTGCCCAACGTGCCGACATTTGGCGAAATGGGCCTGAAGGAGCCGAACGACCCGGCCTGGTACGGCCTGGTGGCCCCGGCCGGCACGCCTGACGACGTGATCGCCAAGCTGAACGGCGCCGTGGTCAAGGCGCTGCAGGACAAGGGCTTTGTCGACCGCCTGCAGGCTGCCGGCGCCGAGCCGTCGGGCAACTCCCCGGCCCAGCACGCCGCCGAGATCAAGAAGGAATTCGACAAGATGAAGAACCTGGTCAAGGTGCAGAACATCAAGCTGGAGCAGTAAGCCAGCGGCGGGTGCACCCGCCCGCCGACGACAAAAACCACCGCGCGCCGGTGGTTTTTCTTTTCCGGGCGGCGGGCTGGCGGCGAGGGTCCTGGCGCCGGCCCGCCAGAATCGGAATAAAATCGGGGCCTCGCCTTCGTTCCTGCCCCGCTGCCATGCCACGTCCCTTCGATGCCGTCCTGCCCGCGCCCTTCGGCAAGGTCGGCGTGCGCGTCGAGGGCGGGCAGGTGCGGGAAATCGTCTACCTGCCCGAATCGTTCGCCGACATCGCCCCGGCCGACGCGCTGACCCGCCAGGTTGCCGCCCAGCTAAACGCCTACTACGCCAACCCCGACGTCGTGTTCAACCTGCCGCTGGCCACGCGCGGCACCGACTTCCAGCGCAAGGTCTGGCAGGCGATCAGCGCCATCCCGCGCGGCGGGCTGACCACCTACGGCACCATCGCGCGCGGGCTGCAGAGCATGCCGCGCGCCGTGGGCCAGGCGTGCGGCCAGAACTGGTTTCCGATCGTGATTCCGTGCCACCGCGTGGTGGCCGCCAACGGGCTGGGCGGCTTTGCCCACCATGGCGAAGAAGGCTTCCACCTGGGCGTCAAGCGCTGGCTGCTGCGGCACGAAGGGGCGATGCTGCTATGAGCGCCACGCTGGACGAGGACCTGGCGCTGATCGACCGGTTCTGCGACGCCCTGTGGCTGGAAGACGGCCTGTCGCGCAACAGCATCGACGCCTACCGCCGCGACCTGGCGCTGCTGGCGCGCTGGCTGCACGAGACCGGCGCCGGCGCACTGCTGGCCGTGGACGATACGGCGCTGTCGGGCTACTTCTCGGCGCGCCATACGGAAACGCGCGCGTCGTCGGCCAACCGGCGGCTCACCGTATTCCGCCGCTTCTACCAGTGGGCGCTGCGCGAGCACATGATCGAGGCCGACCCCTGCCTGCTGCTGCGGCCGGCCAAGCAGCCGCCGCGCTTTCCAAAGACGCTGTCCGAGGCGCAGGTGGAAGCTTTGCTCGAAGCGCCCGACACCGGCACACCGCTGGGCCTGCGCGACCGCACGATGCTGGAGCTGATGTACGCGAGCGGCCTGCGAGTCTCCGAACTCACCGGCATGAAGACGATCGAGATCGGCCTGAACGAGGGCGTGGCGCGCGTGGTGGGCGGCAAGGGCAACAAGGAGCGGCTGGTGCCGTTCGGCGCCCAGGCTGGCGACTGGCTACGCCAGTACCTGGCCGAGGGCCGTCCGGCGCTGCTGGCCGGCCGCGCCAGCGACGCGCTGTTCGTGACCCAGCGCGGCGAGGGCATGACGCGCCAGGCGTTCTGGCACCTGATCAAGAAGCACGCGCGCGACGCCGGCATCCATGCGCCGCTGTCGCCGCACACGCTGCGGCACGCGTTTGCCACGCACCTGCTCAACCATGGCGCCGACCTGCGCGTGGTGCAGCTGCTGCTGGGCCACGCCGACATCTCCACGACGCAGATCTACACGCACGTGGCGCGCGAGCGCCTGCGAGAGCTGCACCTGCACCACCATCCGCGCGGCTGACGCCAGCGCGGGCTTGCATCCCATGAGCAAACAGAAACACGTCTCCGAGACCCCGGCCACGCAGTTGCTGCGCAAGCGCGGCGTGGCCTTCGGCGAGCATCCCTACGACTATGTCGACCACGGCGGCACCGGCGAATCGGCGCGCCAGCTTGGCGTGCCCGAGCACAACGTGGTCAAGACACTGGTCATGGAGGACGAGGCCGCCCGGCCGCTGATCGTGCTGATGCACGGCGACTGCTCGGTGTCGACCAAGAACCTGGCGCGCCAGATCGGCGCCAAGAGCGTGCAGCCGTGCAAGCCCGAGGTGGCGCAGCGGCACAGCGGCTACCTGGTGGGCGGCACGTCGCCGTTTGGCACGAAGAAGCGGATGCCGGTCTACGTGGAAGGCAGCGTGCTGGCGCTGGAGACGATCTATATCAATGGCGGGCGGCGCGGCTATCTGGTCAGCATCGCGCCGGCCGTGCTGACCGACGTGCTGGAAGCCAGCCCGGTGGCCTGCGCGCTGCCGGACTGAACCCGATGGCCGGCCCGTGGCCCGTGGGGTAACCCCGGAGTCAACGGCCCCGCTGCCGCGCTACAATCGCGCCAGCCTGAAATTCCTTGTCTTCATCACCCAACAATGGTCAACCTGATTTCTGCCGTCATCGCCTACCTGATCGGATCGGTGTCGTTCGCCGTCGTGGTCAGCAAGGTCATGGGCCTGCCCGACCCGCACAGCTACGGCTCGGGCAACCCCGGCGCCACCAATGTCCTGCGCACCGGCAACAAGAAGGCCGCCATCCTGACGCTGCTGGGCGACGGCCTGAAGGGGTACGTGGCGGTCATGCTGGCCCGGTACGTCGGCGCGCGCTACGGCATCGACGACACCGGCATCGCGCTGGCGGCGCTGGCCGTGTTCCTGGGCCACCTGTTCCCGGTCTTCCACCGCTTCGCGGGCGGCAAGGGCGTGGCCACGGCGGCCGGCATCCTGTTCGCCATCGACCCGATCCTGGGCGCGGGCACGCTGGCCACGTGGCTGATCATCGCGTTCTTCTTCCGCTATTCGTCGCTGGCCGCGCTGGTGGCCGCGATCTTCGCGCCGTTCTTCTACGTGCTGACGTCCGGCGTGGACATCATCGCCGGCGCCGTGCTGGTCATCAGCATCCTGCTGATCGCCCGCCACCGCGCCAACATCGCCAAGCTGCTGGCCGGCAAGGAAAGCCGGATCGGGGAGAAGAAGAAGGCTTGAGGGGGCGGCCAGTCGCTGACTGGACGGCCGGCCCTCTCCCCCGACCCCTCTCCCGCGTGCGGGAGAGGGGCGCAAACCAGCGCAATATCTACGCGGCCTAGGCGGCCTGGGCCAGTGCCGTGAACGGGAACACCATTTCCACGCGCAGGCCGCCTTCCTCGCGGTTGCTGATGGTCAGGCGGCCGCCGCCCTGGCGGACCAGCCGGTCGACAATCGCCAGGCCCAGCCCCGAGTGGGCGTTGCCGCCACGGGCCGGGTCCAGCCGGACGAACGGCATGGTCACGCGCTCGATGGCTTCCGCCGGGATGCCCGGCCCCTGGTCTTCCACGGTCAGCCGCCAGCCCTCCTGGGTGCGGGCCGTCGCCACGCACACGGGCGGCGCGCCGTAGGCGTAGGCGTTGTCCACGAGGTTGCCGATGATGCGGTCCAGTTGCGTGGCGATCATCCGGAAACCGTCGCCGGCGGCCAGTTCCAGCACCACCTGCCGGTCCTGCTCCTGCAGCGACGCGGCCAGCTCGCCGATGCGCTTGTCCACCGGCACCGGGCGGGCGGTGGGCTCGCTGCTCTGGGCGAAGCTCAGGAACTGCTCGACGATGGCCGACATCGAGTCGACGTCGCGCGTCACCCCGGCCGCCGCCTTGGGATCGGACAGCATCTCGGCGCGCAGCCGCAGCCGGGCCAGCGGGGTCTTCAGGTCGTGGGCGATGCCCGCCAGCATCGTGTTGCGTTCCTGGTCGATGCGGAACAGGTCGGCCACCATGCGATTGAAACGCTCGATCAACTGGCGCAGCTCGTGCGGCCCGCGCTCGCGCAGCGGCGGCACCACCTGCTGGCGCGACACCTTCTCGGCCGCCTCGGCCATGTCGCGCACCGGGCGCTGGATCTGCCACGCCACGAACAGCGCGAACACGATAGCCACGCCCACCACCAGCACCACGCCCGGCATCAGCCGGTTGTCGGGCGGCGGGTTGTGCACGAACAGGATCGGCATGGCGATCCAGCGGCTGCGGTTCGGCAGCTTGATCCAGAGCCGGGGCGTGGACAGCTCGTCCTCCAGCCGCACTTCGGACCCCGGTGGCAGGCGGCCCGTGAACTGCTCCACCAGCCGGCGCGGGCGGCCGGCCTTGGCCGGACCGGCGTGCTCGTCGGCGGCGGCCGTGTCCGCCACCTCCACCAGGCTGGGCAGCGGCACCGGCGGCCTGGCGTCCAGCGCGCGCTGGATGCTGTCGAGCTGGAACAGCATCTGTTCCACCGAATAGTCGATCTGCTGCTGGCGCCGGTCCATGCGCAGGATGGCCAGCCACGAGAAATGGCTGATCACCAGCACGGCGGCAATCAGCAGCGCCATCCGCCCGAACAGGGTATCGATTCTCAGCTTCATGCCAGGAAGTTATTGCGGGACGCTGTCTTCGGCCTCGTCCGGCACGAAGGTGTAGCCGCGGCCACGGACGGTCTGGATATAGCGCGGGCGCTGCGCGTCCTCGTCCAGCAGGCGGCGCAGGCGCCAGATCTGCACGTCGATGCCGCGGTCGCTGATGCCGTTGGCGGTGCCGTACATCAGCTCCACGATCCGCTCGCGCGACAGCACCTCCAGCGGATGCATCAGCAGCAGCTTCAGCAGCGCGAACTCGGTGTCGCTGATGTTGACGGCCTGCCCGCTGCGTTCCAGCGAGCGCTGGCGGAAGTTCACGCGGAACGGGCCGAAGGCCACCGATTCGCGGTCCTCGGGCGCGGCGGCGGGCCGGGCCAGCTTGCGGCGCAGCACCGCGTTGATCCGCGCCAGCAGCTCGCGCGGCGAGAACGGCTTGCCCAGGTAGTCGTCGGCGCCAATCTCCAGCCCGACGATCCGGTCGATCTCGTCGCTCCGGGCGGTCAGCAGGATCACGGGGATGTCGTCGTTCTTGGCACGCAGGTTGCGGAGGGCCGTGAGGCCGTCGACCTTGGGCATCATCAGGTCCAGCACGATCAGCGCGGGGCGCTCGCGCTCCAGCCGGGCCTGCAGGCCGTCGCCGTCGTGCAGCACCGACACGGCAAAGCCTTGCGATGTCAGGTACTCGCGCAGCAGGTCGCGCAGTTCGGGGTCGTCGTCGACGACAAGGATCTGGGTGGGCTGGTTTGTACGCATAGGCACATGATAGTCAGGACCGGCATGCAACTTTGCAAACCGCGCCGGGCGTTTTGTTTCTGGAGGTTACACCCGCGCCGCCCGTAACCCGGTGTAATAAAAGCGGGAAGGCGCGAAATACGGGGGCTGACGGCTGCACATTATCCTTCAACCCGTGTCGCGCCCATGCCGGGCGCCATCCCATCCGACGGCGGGTCGCCCTGCCCCCGCGATGCGGCATACTTCTGCCACTTCGCCGTCACAACCGCTGTGCGATACGTTTGGCACGCGCCCCCTTTTTTTCGTCGTGCCGGTTCCCAGGATTCCGTTCATGTCCAACCCACAACAAGGTCAGCCTCTCCCCCCCACCCCGCCGCGCGGTCCGTCGCGCCCGCGCCGCCGCACCTGGATTGCCGCCGCCGTCATCGTCGTGCTGGCGGGTGCCGCCTGGTACTGGTACGGCCACCGCGCGGACACCCCGGCAGCCGGGGCCGCCGCCGGGGGCGCCAGTGGCGCGCCGGGCATGGGCGCGGGCCGGCGGGGGCCGGGCGGAGCGGGCGGGGCGAACGCGATGCCGCGCTCGCCGGTAGTGGTCAGCACGGTCACCCGGCGCAACATGGACGTGGTGCTCAACGGGCTGGGCAACGTCACGCCGGTGGCCAACGTGACGGTGCGGGCCCAGGTGTCGGGGCCGCTGCTCAAGGTGCTGTTCAAGGAAGGCCAGATGGTCAAGGCCGGCGACGTGCTGGCCGAGATCGATCCGCGCCCGTTCCAGGCCGCGCTGGACCAGGCCGTGGGCCAGCTTGCGCGCGACCAGGCGCTGCTGCAGAACGCCCGGCTGGACCAGCAGCGCTACAAGACGCTGCTGGCGCAGGATTCGATCTCGAAGCAGCAGGTGGACACCCAGGACGCGCTGGTGCGCCAGTATGAGGGCGTGGTCAAGACCGACCAGGGCAACGTCGACAACGCGCGGCTGAACCTGGGCTACACGCGGATCGTGGCGCCCACGTCGGGCCGCATCGGCCTGCGCCAGGTGGATCCGGGCAACATCGTCAACACCGGCGACACCAACGGCATCGCGCTGATCACGCAGATCCAGCCGATCACCGTGCTCTACACGATCCCCGAGGACAACCTGCCGTCGGTGCTCAGGAAGCTCAACGCCGGCGAGAAGCTGGCCGTGCAGGCCTGGGACCGCCAGATGCGCAACCAGCTTGCCGAAGGCACGCTGCTGACGACCGACAACCAGATCGACACCACCACCGGCACGGTCAAGCTCAAGGCGATCTTCCAGAACACCGACGGGATGCTGTTCCCGAACCAGTTCGTCAACGTGCGCACGCGCGTGGACACCATGGAGGATGCCACCGTGATCCCCGTGGCCGCCATCCAGCGTGGCCAGCAGGGCACCTTCGTCTACGTGGTGGGCGACGACAGCGCCGTGAAGGTCCAGGTGGTGACGCTGGGACCGACCGATGGCACCCGCACCGTCGTGCTGAAGGGCCTGGAGCCGGGCCAGCGCGTGGTCGTGGACGGCGCCGACCGGCTCAAGGAAGGCATGGTCGTGGAGGCCGTGGACCCGGCCGCCCGGGCCGCGCAGTTGCAGCCGTCCAGCGCGCCGCGCGCGCGCGGGCGGCGCGGCAACTGGGGCGGCGCCAGCGGCGCGCACGGTGCCAGCGGTGCCAGCGGTGCCCACGGGGCCAGCGCGGCGCATGGCGCGGCCAGCGATGCCGCCGGGCTGCCCGGCGAGCGCCGCCGCCTGCGCGACGCCGACACCAATCCCAACCCGACCACGAACTCGCCGGCCAACCCGGGCGCCAGCGTCGGTCAGCGGCCGCAGCAGTAAGCGCAGGACGGGCAAGGCATGAATCCTTCACGCATCTTCATCGAGCGGCCGGTCGCCACGGCGCTGCTGATGCTGGCCATCCTGCTGTCGGGGCTGGTCGCATTCAAGCTGCTGCCGCTTTCCGCGCTGCCTGAGGTCGACTACCCGACCATCCAGGTGACCACGCTCTACCCCGGCGCCAGTCCCGACGTGATGACGTCGTCGGTCACCGCGCCGCTGGAGCGCCAGTTCGGCCAGATGCCGGGCCTGAAGCAGATGTCGTCGTCGTCCTCGGGCGGCGCGTCGGTGATCACGCTGCAGTTCGAGCTGTCGCTGTCGCTCGACGTGGCCGAGCAGGAGGTGCAAGCCGCCATCAACGCCGGCGGCAACCTGCTGCCGGCCGACCTGCCGATGCCGCCCGTCTACAGCAAGGTCAACCCGGCCGACGCGCCGATCATGACGCTGGCGATGACGTCCGACACGCTGCCGCTGCCCAAGCTGCAGGACATGGTGGACACCCGCGTGGCGGCCAAGATCTCGCAGATCCAGGGCGTGGGGCTGGTGACGATCAGCGGCGGCCAGCGCCCGGCCGTGCGCATCCAGGCCAACCCGACGGCGCTGGCCAACCTGGGCATGTCGATCGACGACCTGCGCACGGCCATCGGCAGCGCCAACGTGAACGGCGCCAAGGGCAGCTTCGACGGCCCGTCGCGCGCGTCCACCATCGACGCCAACGACCAGCTCAAGTCCGCCGACGAGTACCGGCAGATCATCGTCGGCTACCAGAACGGCGCGCCGATCCGCATCACCGACGTGGCCGAGATCGTCGACGGCCCCGAGAACAGCCGCCTGGCCGCCTGGGCCAACGCCAGGCCGGCCATCGTCGTGAACATCCAGCGCCAGCCCGGCGCCAACGTGATCGAGGTGGTGGACCGCATCAAGACGCTGCTGCCGCAATTGCAGGCGGCGCTGCCGGCATCGGTCCACGTGCAGTTGCTGACCGACCGCACGACCACCATCCGGGCCTCGGTGCGCGACGTGGAGTTCGAGCTGCTGCTGGCCATCGCGCTGGTGGTGATGGTGATCTTCATCTTCCTGCGCAACGTGTCGGCCACGATCATCCCGGGCGTGGCGGTGCCGCTGTCGCTGGTGGGCACGTTTGGCGTGATGTACCTGGCCGGCTTCTCGATCAACAACCTCACGCTGATGGCGCTGACCATCGCCACGGGCTTCGTGGTGGACGACGCCATCGTGATGATCGAGAACATCATGCGCTACATCGAGGAAGGCGATTCCCCGATGGCGGCCGCGCTCAAGGGGTCCAAGCAGATCGGCTTCACGATCATCTCGCTGACGTTCTCGCTGGTGGCCGTGCTGATCCCGCTGCTGTTCATGGGCGACGTGGTGGGCCGGCTGTTCCGCGAGTTCGCCATCACGCTGGCCGTCTCCATCCTGATCTCGGCCGTGGTGTCGCTGACACTGACGCCGATGATGTGCGCGCGGCTGCTGCGCCACGTGCCCGAGTCCGAACAGTCGCGCTTCCACCTGGCCACGGGCCGCTTCTTCGACAACGTGATCGCCAAGTACGGCCGGGCGCTGGAATGGGTGCTGGCGCGGCAGACCGCCACACTGGTGGTGGCCGTCGGCACGCTGGTGCTGACCGGCCTGCTCTACCTGCTGGTGCCCAAGGGCTTCTTCCCGGTGCAGGACACCGGCGTGATCCAGGCCATCACCGAGGCCGCGCAGACCAGTTCGTTCCAGTCGATGGGCCGCAAGCAGGAAGCGGTGCAGAAGGTGATCCTGGAGGACCCGGCCGTGGCCAGCGTCTCGTCGTTCATCGGCGTGGACGGCACCAACCAGACCATCAACGCCGGCCGCATGCTGATCAACCTGAAGCCCAAGGACGAGCGCGACAGCATGGCGGTGGTGACCGACCGCCTGCAGGCGGCCGTGCAGAAGCTGGGCGGCGTGGCGCTCTACATGCAGCCGGTGCAGGACCTGACGATCGAGGAACGCGTCGCGCGCACGCAGTACCAGTTCACGGTGGAGGACCCCGATCCGAACGTGCTGGCCGAATGGGTGCCGAAGCTGGTGGAACGCCTGCAGCGCGAGCCCGAGCTGCGCGACGTGGCCAGCGACCAGCAGAACAACGGCCTGCGCGCGTTCGTCGAGATCGACCGCGACGCCGCCGCCCGCTTCGGCATCACCACGGCCGTGATAGACAGCGCGCTCTACAGCGCCTTCGGCCAGCGGCTGATCTCCACGATCTTCACGCAGGCCAGCCAGTACCGCGTGGTGCTGGAGACCATGCCGGAATTCCGCACCAGCCCGGCGTCGCTGGCCGAGCTGCGGCTGCCGTCGTCGTCGGGCGGACAGGTGCCGCTGGGGTCGATCGCGCGTATTTCCGAGCGTACCGGGCCGCTCGTCATCAACCACCAGGGCCAGTTCCCGGCCGCGACGATCTCGTTCAACCTGGCGCCGGGCGAGTCGCTGGGCGCCGCCGTCGACAAGATCACCAAGGTGGAGCAGGAAATCGGCCTGCCGATCTCGATGGCCACCGAATTCCAGGGCGCCGCGCTGGCGTTCCGGGCGTCGCTGTCGAACACGCTCTGGCTGATCCTGGCCGCCGTGGTGACGATGTACATCGTGCTGGGCGTGCTGTACGAGAGCACCATCCACCCGGTGACCATCCTGTCAACGCTGCCGTCGGCCGGCGTGGGCGCGCTGCTGGCGCTGCTGCTGTTCCGCCAGGACCTGGGCATCATCGCCATCATCGGCATCATCCTGCTGATCGGCATCGTCAAGAAGAACGCGATCATGATGATCGACTTCGCGCTGGAAGCCGAACGCGAGCACGGCATGAAGCCGTACGACGCGATCTTCCAGGCGTGCCTGCTGCGCTTCCGGCCGATCCTGATGACCACGATGGCCGCGCTGCTGGCGGCGCTGCCGATGATGTTGGGCTCGGGCATCGGGTCCGAGCTGCGCCGGCCGCTGGGCATCACGATGGTGGGCGGCCTGCTGGTCAGCCAGGTGCTGACGCTGTTCACCACGCCGGTGATCTACCTGGCGTTCGACCGCGTGGCGTACCGGCTCAAGGGCTGGCGCAAGCGCCGCTTTGGCGACCCGGACGAGGGTGGCGATGACGGCACGGGCGGCACGGGCAACGCTGGCGACGACAGCGGTGACGGCGGCGTGGCGCCGCGCCATCCGCAGGAGCCGACCCTGCGATGAACCTGTCGGCCGCCTTCATTCATCGCCCGGTTGCCACCGCGCTGCTGACCATCGGCATCCTGCTGGCGGGGCTGGCCGCGTTCCGGCTGCTGCCGGTATCGCCGCTGCCGCAAGTGGACTTTCCGACGATCTCGGTCTCGGCGTCGCTGCCCGGCGCCAGCCCGGAGACCATGGCCGCCACCGTGGCCACGCCGCTGGAGCGCGCGCTTGGCGCGATTGCCGGGGTCACCGAGATCACGTCGAGCAGCTCGCTGGGCTCCACGCGCGTGACGCTGCAGTTCGACCTGTCGCGCGACATCGACGGCGCCGCGCGCGACGTGCAGGCCGCCATCAACGCGTCCCGCGCCACGCTGCCCACGAGCCTGCCGAACAATCCCACCTATCGCAAGGTCAACCCGGCCGACGCGCCGATCATGATCATCGCGCTGACGTCGCCCACCATGTCGCGCGGCCAGCTCTACGACGCGGCGTCCACCATCCTCTCGCAGAAGCTGTCGCAGGTGGAGGGCGTGGGCCAGGTGACGATTGGCGGCTCGTCGCTGCCGGCCGTGCGCGTGGAGCTGAATCCCACGGCGCTGAACCAGTACGGCATCTCGCTGGAGGATGTGCGCAACACGATCAGCGCCACCAACGCCAACCGGCCGCTGGGCATCCTGGACAACGCCAGCACGGCGTGGCAGGTGTATGCCAACGACCAGGCGATGGCGGCCAAGGACTACATGCCGCTGATCATCCGCTACGCCACGCCGGGCACGTATTCGTCGACCTCGGCCGGCGCGCTGATCGCCAGCACGGCCAACGCGGCCGCCGGCGGCAACGTCAGCACCAAGACCGTCAACGGCGTCACCACGACCACCATCACCACCAGCAGCGGCACGCAGACCATCAGCACCGGCGCCACGGGCGGCAACACGGCCAACCCGGGCCCCAATTCGTTCGCGGTGCCGGTGCGGCTGCGGGACGTGGCCAATGTGGTGGATTCGGTGCAGGACATCCGCAATGCGGGGTCGGCCAACGGCAAGCCGTCGGTGCTGCTGGTGCTGAACCGGTCGCCCGGCGCCAACATCATCGAGACGGTGGACCGCGTCAACGCGATGCTGCCGACGCTGCGCAAGATGATCCCGGCCACGATCTCGATGGACGTGATGATGGACCGCACGCCCACCATCCGCGCGTCGCTGCGCGAGGTGGAGCACACGCTGATGATCTCGGTGGCGCTGGTGATCATGGTGGTGTTCGTGTTCCTGCGCAACGTGCGCGCCACGCTGATCCCCAGCGTGGCCGTGCCGGTGTCGCTGGTGGGTACGTTCTCGGTCATGTACCTGGCCGGATTCTCGCTGAACAACCTCTCGCTGATGGCGCTGACGATTGCCACGGGGTTCGTGGTCGACGACGCCATCGTGGTGCTGGAGAACATCTCGCGCCACATCGAGGAAGGCATGAAGCCGCTGGCCGCCGCGCTGCGCGGCGCGCGCGAGGTGGGCTTCACGGTGCTGTCGATGAGCCTGTCGCTGATCGCCGTGTTCATCCCGCTGCTGCTGATGGGCGGCATCGTCGGCCGGCTGTTCCAGGAGTTCGCCATCACGCTGTCGGTGGCTATCCTGGTGTCGCTGGTGGTGTCGCTGACCACCACGCCGATGATGTGCGCGCGGCTGCTGCGCACGCCCCGCCCGGACGTGCCGCAGGGCCGCTTCTACCGCGCCAGCGAGCGCGTCTTCACCTGGATGCAGGACGCCTACGGCCGCACGCTGGGCGTGGCGCTGCGGCACGGCCCGGTCGTCTGGATCGTGCTGCTGCTGACCATCGCGCTGAACGTGTACCTGTACGTGATCGTGCCCAAGGGGTTCTTTCCGCAGCAGGACACGGGCCGGCTGATCGGCTTCATCCGCGCGGACCAGGCCACGTCGTTCCAGCTGATGCGGACCAAGCTCGACAGCTTCATCAAGATCGTCCAGTCCGATCCGGCCGTGGTCAACGTTACCGGCTTCACGGGCGGCTCCCAGCGCAACACGGGCCAGATGTTCGTGACGCTGAAGCCGCTGTCCGAGCGCACCGAGACGGCCGACCAGATCGTCGCCCGGCTGCGCGTGAAGCTGGCCAGCGAGCCCGGCGCAAGCCTGTTCCTGACGCCGGTGCAGGACATCCGCGTGGGCGGCCGGCAGAGCAGTTCGGCCTATCAGTTCACGCTGCAGTCCGATGACCTGGAGGTGCTGCGCGCCTGGGAACCCAAGGTGCGCGCGGCCATCTCGAACATCAAGGGGCTGGAGGACGTGGACACCGACACCAACGACAAGGGCCTGCAGACGTCGGTCATCATCGACCGCGACACGGCGTCCAAGCTCGGCGTGACGGCCCAGCAGGTGGACGCCATCCTGAACGATGCCTTCGGCCAGCGGCTGGTGTCGACGATCTACCACCCGCTGAACCAGTACCGCGTGGTCATGGAACTGAGCCCCGAGTACCTGCAGGGGCCGCACGCGCTGCAGGACATCTACGTGGTCACCGGCAACGGCAACCGCGTGCCACTGTCGGCCTTTGCCCGCGTGGTGCCCACCAGCACGCCGCTGGGCGTGAACCACCAGGGCCAGTTCGCGGCGTCGACCATCTCGTTCAACCTGGCCGAGGGTTATTCGCTGTCGCAGGCCACCGACGCCATCAAGCTGGCGATGGCCCAGATCGGCGCGCCCGAGACGCTGCAGGCCAACTTCGCCGGCGGCGCCAAGGCGTTCCAGGACTCGCTCAAGAGCCAGCCGCTGCTGATCCTGGCGGCCATCATCACGATCTACATCGTGCTGGGCATTCTGTACGAAAGCTACGTGCACCCGCTGACGATCCTGTCGACGCTGCCGTCGGCCGGCGTGGGCGCGCTGCTGGCGCTGCTGCTGTTCAAGACCGAGTTCAGCATCATTGCGCTGATCGGCGTGATTCTGCTGATCGGCATCGTCAAGAAGAACGCGATCATGATGATCGACTTCGCCATCGACGCCGAACGCCGCGACGGCCTGAGCCCGCGTGACGCCATCTTCCGCGCCTGCCTGCTGCGCTTCCGGCCGATCATGATGACCACGGCGGCGGCGCTGCTGGGCGCCATCCCGCTGGCCATCGGCCGCGGCGACGGCGCCGAGCTGCGCGCCCCACTGGGCATCTCCATCGTCGGCGGCCTGGTGGTCAGCCAGTTGCTCACGCTCTACACGACGCCAGTGGTCTACCTGACGCTCGACCGCTGGCGCCTGAAAGTCAACGCCTGGCTCGCCCGCCGCCAGCGCGGCCGTGGCGATGGCGCCGCGCCGCACCTTGAACACTGATGAAAGCTCCCGCAATGTTCCGCCGCCATTTCCCGATCCCGGCTTCGTTCTCCGCCGTTGCCCTGGCCTGCGCCCTGCTGGCCGGCTGCGCGGTGGGCCCCGACTACCAGCGCCCCGACGCCCCCGTGCCCAAGGCGTTCAAGGAAGCCGGCGACGCGATGCCCGCCTGGACCGGCGACTGGAAGACCGCCGAGCCGCAGGACACGATGGCCCGCCCCGACTGGTGGCGCGCGTTCGACGATCCGGTGCTCGACGGCCTGATGTCGCAGGTCCAGGTATCGAACCAGAACATCAAGGCCGCCGAGGCCGTCTACCGCCAGGCCACCGCCGCGCTGGCGGCCGCGCGCGCCGGCTATTTCCCGACGGTGGGCGCCAACGCAGGCGTGTCGCGCGGCGCGTCCAGCTCGGGCGGCCGCATCACCAACGGCCAGAACGCGACGCTGTCCGCCACATGGGAGATCGACGTCTGGGGCCGCATCCGCCGGCAGGTGGAAAGCGCCCAGGCCGGCGCGCAGGCCAGCGAGGCCGACCTGGCATCGACGCTGCTGTCCACGCAGGCCACGCTGGCGCAGAGCTACTTCCTGCTGCGCGTGGCCGATGCCCAGCGCGCGCTGCTGGAACGCACCGTGGCCGACTACCAGCGCTCGCTGCAACTGGTGCAGAACCAGTACCAGGCCGGCACGGCGCAGCGCTCCGACGTGCTGCAGTCCGAGACCCAGCTCAAGTCCGCCCAGGCCCAGTTGATCGACATCCGGATCACGCGCGCCCAGTACGAACACGCGCTGGCCGTGCTCGTTGGCAAGCCGCCGGCCGACCTGGCGCTGGCCGTGGCCGATGCCGACGTCACGCTGCCGCGCGTGCCCGTGGCGGTGCCGTCGACGCTGCTCGAACGCCGTCCGGACATCGCCGCCGCCGAACGCCGCATGGCATCGGCCAACGCCGACATCGGCGTGGCGCAGGCCGCCTACTACCCGACGCTCTCGCTGTCCGCATCGGGCGGGCTGACAGCCAGCACGCTCGCGCGCTGGCTGTCGCTGCCGGACCGCGTATGGTCGGTCGGCGCCGGCCTGGCCGGCACCGTGTTCGACGGCGGCCTGCGCAGCGCCGCCAAGGCCCAGGCCGTGGCCGCCTACGACCAGACCGTCGCCAACTATCGCCAGACCGTGCTGGAAGCCTTCCAGGAAGTCGAGGACAACCTAGCCGCCGCCCGCCTGCTGGACGAGGAAGCGCAGGTCCAGTACGACGCCCTGCGCTCGGCCCGCGAGGCGCTGGCGCTGGTCAACAACCGCTACAAGGCCGGCACCGCCGGCCTGCTGGACGTGCTGACCGCCCAGACCGCCGCCTACACCGCCGAACGCACGGCGCTATCGATCACGGGCCGCCAGTGCACGGCGGCCGTGACGCTGATCAAGGCATTGGGGGGTGGGTGGCATGGCCCGACCGCCGACGGCGCGCCGCAGGCCACCCAGCCGGCGCAGCCCGCCCCGCAGCAGGGGGCCGCGGGCGGGGCGTCGTGACATTGGGAAAGGCGGCCGGCGGCATGACGGCCGCCCGGGGCTGGCACGCATCGTAGTTGGGCAGGTAGCGCCCGGCTGCGTCCACCGCCCGCTGGCGGGCAGGCATCCCAAATTCGTAGAAGTGCGAGAGACAACGGACCGTGGCTGCGTTAGCGTGTCGCGCTATCGTCGTCACGCATCGACAGGAGCGCTGACGAACGACCCGTAATCCCCATCACTCATGTCCGAGAAAACCTGGGTCCGGCTACGGACCTTCTCCCTGCTGTGCCTGCTTCTGGCAGGCACCGTTGCCATCTATGCCCTCCGCCTGGACCCTCGTCCCTGGGATTGTGGGTCGGCCGAAAGAACACTCGCCGGCGCAGGCTATGTCCTGGAGGTTTGCAGCCTCCCTGACGGCCCGGCCGGCCATCCGCATGAGGCCCGCCTTCGCGTCTACGACCGGCTGGGGAGACTGTTGGCGCATCGCAGCTATCACTTCGCGCCCTGGTCACCCGCAAACAAATTCGACGTTGGCGACAATGAGATTCGATATACCGACGCCGCGCAGCCTGTCCGGGGCGGGACGTTCGAGCTCCACACGTTGACGTTCCCGCCCACCTCGGCGGATCGGCGTGCGGCCAATTTCGTGCGCTGGTTTCTCGACCGGTAACCCACGGCATCCCCCTACCGCCCCGCCGGCACCGGCAGCGCCTGCTGGCTGACCCGCTCGCGCAGCCATGTGGCGGCCTTGCCCAGCGGGCGCTGCTTGTGCCAGACCAGTTCCATCGCCACGGGCCAGTCCTGGTCCTGGAAGGTCACCTGCGGCGATACCAGGCCGGCGGCGGCCGGGGAGTTGGCGGCCACGTGCCAGGGGACGAAGGCCCAGCCCAGGCGGCGCTTGACCAGTTCGACGATGACCCACTGGCTTTCCACCCACCAGACCTCGGCGGCCACGCGCAGCCGTTTCTTTTCCTCGCTGTCGCTGCGCGTGGCGACCATCAGTTGGCGGTAGCGCTTCAGGTCCTCGAAGTCGACGCGGGGATGCGCCGCGAGCGGGTGGTCGGGCGCGCAGATGATCGGCATCGGCACCCAGCCCAGCGCGTGGAAGCCCAGTTCCGGCGGCAGGATTTCCTGGCGCCACATGATGCCCAGGTCCGCGCACTGGCTCAGCACCAGCCGGCTCACGTCCTCCATCAGCGGGAACAGGACTTCCAGCTCGACGGACGGAAAGCGCTCGGAAAACTCGGTCAGCAGCTCGCCCAGCGTTTCCTCGGGATACAGCTCGTCGACAGCCAGCGTGAGCCGCGACTCCACGCCCTCGCCCAGGCTCTTGGCGACGCCCCGGAAATGCTCGCAGCGCTCCAGGATCACGCGCGCCTCCAGCAGCAGCCGCTCGCCGGCCGGCGTCAGCACGGGGTAGCGCGCGCTGCGGTCGAACAGCGCGGTGTCCAGGTCGACTTCGAGATTGGCCACTGCCGCGCTGATGACCGACTGGGCCTTGCCCAGGCGCCGGGCGGCGGCGGAGAAAGAGCCGGTCTCGGCGGCGGCGGCGAAGGCCTGCAGTTGGTCCAGGGACAGGCTCATGGGACGGGTCACTCCCGCGATCTATCGGTTTGGCAGATGGTATCCAACTTGCGACCCGCTGTCTGGCCGATAGAATGGCGCCCATCGTCGCCCGATACCCGGGCATCTGGAGAATCACATGCGTACCACTGCGGACCGTATCCGTCACACCGTCGGGTTCGAGGTCATCGGTCTGATCGTCTTTGCCCCGCTGGCCAGCCTGGTCTTTGGCTACGACCTGCACCAGATGGGCATCGTCGGCGCGGTCGCCGCGCTGATCGCCGCCACGTGGAACTACGTCTACAACATCCTGTTCGACCGGGCCATGCTGCGGTTCACGGGCCAACTCAAGAAGTCCACGCCGATCCGCGTACTCCATGCGGTCATGTTCGAAGGCGGGCTGTTGATCGTGTTCCTGCCATCGGTGGCGTGGTACCTGAATATCGGCCTCGTGGACGCCTTCATCATGGACATTGCCGTGGCCGGCTACTACATGGTCTACGCGTTCTTCTACAACTGGGCGTACGACGCGGTCTTCCCGATCCCGAACGCCACGCCCAACGCCGCCCCGCCCTCCGCCACGCGCGACTGCCAGTCGGCCAACGGCTGACCGGCGAACGCGGCCCCGCCACGCGGCGCGGGGTCGACCTCGCGCGGGAATTGCGGCCGGAAACGGCCGCATGACGTCATCCGGGCTGCATGGACCATGCGTTAACATGCTCGCCATGCCCAACCGCCCGCCCCTGCTCCGCCGCAGCCTGTCGCCCGCCATCGTCGCGGCCACGCTGCTCATCCTCGGCCTGTCCGGAGCCCAGGCCAAGCCCTCGAAGAACACCAAGGCCGCGCGCGCCGCCACGGCGGCGGCCACCGCTGCCGCCACCGCTGGCGTGGCACGCGCCAGGGCCGAGCCGGCCGATCCCGCCGCCGCGCGGTCGGGCCTGCCCGCCACGGTGACCACGGCCCTGCGCCGCGCGCAGGTGCCGCTGTCGGCCGCCAGTTTCTACGTCGTCAAGGTGGGCGCGCCGCAGGCCCGCGTGAGCTGGAATGCGGAAACGCCGATGAATCCGGCGTCGACGATGAAGGTGGTCACCACGTTCGCCGGCCTGCAACTGCTGGGGCCCGACTTCCGCTGGCTGACTTCGCTCTACGCCGACGCCCAGCCCGGCCCCGACGGCACGATCCACGGCAACGTCTACCTGCGCGGCCGCGGCGATCCCAAGCTGGTGCCCGAGGAAATGGCCAAGCTCGTGGCCACGGCCCGGTCCACCGGCGCCGCCACCATCGACGGCGACGTGGTGCTGGACCGCAGCTTCTTTGCCGACGGCGCCGAAGCCGGCTACACGATCGACGGCGAGACGCAGCGCGCCTACAACGTGAATCCGGACGCCCTGCTCTACGCCTTCAAGACGCTTTCGTTCACGATCACGCCCGACGCGGCCAATCGCACCGTCGGCGTTGCCGTTACCCCGGCGCTGGCGCAGTTGCGCGTGGACAATCGGCTGACGCTGGCCAACGGCCGCTGCGGCGACTGGAAGTCACGCGCCACGCCGGCGATCATGCCGCAGCCAGACGGCACGGTCGTCGCCTCGTTCGACGGCAGTTATTCGGCCGATTGCGGCGAGCACATCGTCAACCTGGCCACGCTGAGCCATAGCGATTTCATCTGGGGCGGGTTCGTCGCCGAATGGCAGAACGCCGGCGGCCGCTTTGCACGCACGCCGGGGCTGCGCAGCGGCGCCGTGCCGCGCGGCGCCTTCCTGCTGGCGCGCCACTACGGCCAGCCGCTTGGCGACATCGTGCGCGACATCAACAAGTATTCGAACAACGTGATGGCCCGCCAGCTATTCCTGACGATCGGCGCGGAAATGGACCGCAAGGGCCCGGCCAGCACCGACAAATCGTCGCGCGTGATCCACCAGTGGCTGGCCAGGCAGGGGCTGGACATGCCGGGGCTGGTGATGGAAAACGGCTCGGGGCTGTCGCGCGAGGAACGCATCAGCGCCTACGACATGGCCCGCCTGCTGCAACAGGCGCTGGCCAGCAACGTCGGCCCGACGCTGGTCGACTCGCTGCCGATCCTGGGCGTCGACGGCACGCTCCGCAACCGCCTGACGCGCGCCACGGCCGCCGGCAACGCCTACCTGAAAACCGGCACCCTGGCCGACGTCCGCGCGCTGGCCGGCTACGTCGACGCACTCAACGGCGACCGCTACGTGGTGGTGGCCTACATCAACCACCCCAACGCCTCGGCCGCGCAGGAAGCGCACGACGCGCTGATGCAGTGGGTGTACAAGGGGGCGCAGTAAGACTGGGCGATGGACGTCCCGCGGTGCCTGGCGTACCGCAGGCGTGCGGGAGAGGGGAGAAAACATTGGGTCTCAAGTCCAGGTCTCCACTGCTTTCTTGCTCCCCTCTCCCGCGCGCGGGAGAGGGGTTTGTAGTGGTCAAGTTTTTTCAGACAGGTATTAAGGTTGTCTGGCGTTTGAACTTGTCCTCAAACTCCTGCGGCGACT